>NZ_JAPMOU010000002.1 GCF_028858535.1 Spartinivicinus poritis | reverse complement strand
TCCGATGGACTGGCCTGTTTTAATGGTGTCATAGAAGCAGGTTGCCTTCATGATAAAATTGTATGCGGTGGTGGTCGCTCATCAGTAGAGGAACCTGAATTTTATTGGGTTAACACCATTCTTGGAAACTTAAAAAGTGCTTTACGTAGTACTTATCATGCTATTCGCGCTAAATATGCACAGCGTTATCTTGCTGAATTTCAGTATCGATTTAATCGAAGGTTTAGCTTAGTAGAATTTATTCCTAGGCTAGCATTTGTAGCGCTGAGAACACCTCCGCTACCAGGTAAGCTACTAAATATAGCTTAGGCATGATGATAATTAGGAATATAAATGAGTTTACAATATCAGGAGTAAATTTTATTTTTATAGATGATTATAATTATGATATATATAAAAGGAAAAAGCAGCAAAAAATATAGACTGGTTCAGTTTTCAACTGCCGAAATATTTTCATTTTTCACAAGTGATGAAATAAAATCACCAAAAGATTTAGATGATCTAAAGATTGTTGCAAATAAAGAAGATAGTCCACGTTATACTAAACCATTGAAGTACTATTTAGACTTTATAGATGACGAGAATAAACATTGTTTAATTGAGGGTATTTGGCATCAATTCAATCAATCATATGTAGATTACTTAAAAAATGAAGTAGATAAAATTGAAATAAACTATGATGAAGAGTTTAATATACCTAGAAGCATTCCCGAAGAAAAATTTAACAAGGATCGAGAGGAGAAGAATGGTTATATAAACTGTGATACTCAACTAACAGGTATTAATAAAAAATATCGTGTAGAAAAAATGGATCTCTATAAAGATGGTGGTTTGTTTTTTGTTAAGAAAGGGACTGCACAAAAATTAAATTACGTTATCGATCAAGCTATAACGACAATAAAAATACTTCAGCAGAAGGAGTCTAAAATTGAAATTGATGGAGAAGAAAAGAAAATTAAAGTTATTGTGTTGTGGTTTATTTTGGAAAGAAAAACAGTGATAAAACATCTATCTGAAATCAACTCCATAATACTACATAATAAGCTAGCGGAATGGAGGCAACTGTCATTATCTGCTGATTATACTCCCATTGTATATATAAACTATTTAACTGATAAATCAACTACTACTAAGTAATGTTTGATTATAGAAGCAACTTTAATTTTTAAAATTATTTCTGCCTTGGCGAGCAGTAACCAGATTTTAGCTAAGTGAATTTTAAGTAAGTAGTATAGAGCTAGCCTATACTAATAGTTTGCCAACGTACGTCAGGTTATAAAACAAGTGTTAGTTTAATTAGGTGAAGTATAAAGGAATTATACGTCAGCATGACGCGATATTTTACGTCACTCTGACGTATAACAGAAAGCTAAAAACAATTCAAACTATTAAAAAACCAGCTATTTGTGAAGAATAGTTAAAAATTAATCTTGGTATAAAAATATGGATTTGATCAATTAGTTTGAGTGTTATAGGCAAAAGGAGGTTGAGTGATATTCCCAGATGACATTGCTACCTGGCTCAAAATAATCGGGGCACTGAGCACTGCTACCGGATCAATCCTTCTGGCGTGGCGAGTTAAGGATATTCTTAAGTGGGTGGTGTTCAGTCTTGTAGCCCACGAAGAATCACTTACTCAAGTTCGCCGCATTTTGAACAACGAGCAACAAACGAAACCAATGGTTGAGGGCGTGACAAAACATCTATTGGCTATTGAAAGCAAACTGGGTTTCATATTGCTAATCTCAGGCTTTCTTTTTCTCGCTGCCGGAATGTTTGCAACAGCAGCGTCGTTTTTCTTTGGTGGTAGCGGTGCAAGTGTATAACAAGCACATCAAATTCGTTACCTTCAGTTGCTGGACGCTCGCATGCTCGCGCCGTTTATGTGAGCGTTAGCTTTATAAGCAAGTAATGGAGAATTTTCTCATGTTTAGAATGGTATCGTTGATTTTTATCGCATTTTCTGTTTCAGGATGTGCAGGGTTGGACATCGAGACATTGCCGACAAAGGTTGCGGGCAACGCTCATAAATTGAAAAACGTTCTAAAAGGTTACATCGTATACCACCCAATGGTTGTGGTTGAGATTGGAGAAAAGGAATTATGCATAGCAAAAAATGAGAAAGGCCAATGCATAAAGGTTAAGACAGTATGTGGGATTGGTGAACCGAAAACTCTGCCGGATTATTCCAAGCCTTATTTGATTACGCCAAAATCCGGATTCGGGAAAGCGGGTGTCGACATAAAGATTGAGGATGGTTGGAGATTAGGTGGGATAAAGGATGAATCAGATAATACAGCGTTACTGAGTGTTCTTGCTGCGGCAGGAGGAATTGAAACTGCGGTTGAGGGATCTGTATCGGATACCCCAGTCTCCGGTTGCAGCCAATCTGGACTATACCAAGTTATTCCTCAAGAAGGAGAGATTAAATTTGCCCCGATCTTTAAGTATTAAACAAAACACAGAGCTGGCAAACCTGGGGAGCACGAAAATGGTATGGCAAATTATTTTAGAAGAAATTGGCAAAGGCATTTTAAGTGGAGTTGGATCAAATATACTTGACAATGTATTAGGCGGTGGTCGTCGTCAACCAGATCTTGCCACAATACTAGCGGAGGCGTTACGAGAGTTTGCTGATGACATAAAGCAGTCAATTCAGGATGCTCTCGATAAGGCTGAATACAAGGAAGCAGTAAATTCTATGCGAATAGCCCAACGGGCTATTCGGCAATACAATCAATCTCCAGGTTCACGAAAGGATCTGTTGGATGAGATCACCTTCCAACTTACCACTTCGCTCACGAACATGGAGGCACTTGGTGTACGTGGTTTAAGTGGATACATGATTTGTGCAGGGATGGAGGTTGTTATGTTGCAAGAACGACAGAGTGCATTAGGTGGTAATGAACTTCATATTGCAGTATGCGATACCGTTCGATCAGCCGAGATCCATTGGTTGAATATGCATGATGCACTGTTGAGTTGGAACGAATCCCGATTCAGTCGAGTTTACTACAACCCGTTATTTGGTAGAGATGGCGAAACGGTTCTACATTATTGGGTGTGGTATACATTTGAGGGTCGACGATTCTCAAGTGTGGCGAGTCCAAACGATTTTGGTAATGCTCCGCTCGAATCTAAGAGAGTGGAACACATTAAAAGAGAGTGGAATTCCATCTATGCGGGAACAGAGCCTATACGCAATAGTCTTGAAAATCTCAAGGTTTGGGCAGAAAAAACCAAAATCGATTGTTCGCAAAAGCTACCTCAGTTGCAACCAATAGAAGCTGAAGAAGAGGAGACTTCTTCAGAGGCTCATTGAATTGCCGCTATACCACTACAATTGGAGTCGTCTCAGCATCAGCAAATGCTTATATGATTTGGAATACAAATTCTAAATTAGCTCAGTCGACATAGCCAAAAACTGAGTCTAACAAATCAAACGAGCAGGAGACTAGCAAAGCTGACGCCTCTGCTTGAAACGTTAGTTAGAAGGAAATTTTCAATGGAAAGAAAACAGAATGAGACAAAATTTCAGCTAATGGTCACGTTGTTATAAAAAGGGCATATGGCGATTGGTCTAGCGAGTATCTCAAGAATTGGAAGCCGTCTTTGAATGACTGGTAATCGAGCCGATACAGCAGTTTGCTTATACAACAGGGAAGAGCTCATCTATTGTCACCAATAACAATGTTTAAAATTAATAAATGGGATTTAAAAGCCCCTGACCGACAATATTATAAAAGTGTTGTGGCTAAGTATCACAGCTCTGAAGGTGGTAAAACAGAGCATGTAAAGGTTAGAAATGGTGAACCGATCTATACTATTAAAATGGTATATCAAACCAGCGAAGCGACCAAAGCTAGTGCTAAAGCCAAGCTAAGTGGGTTAAATGATATAGAAGCCAGTTTAAGCATAACGGTAGTGGGTAATGCTGAATTAATAGCTGAACAGCCTATAATTATTCAAGGTGTAAGGACAGGCGTAGATTGTTGGTGGGTGGTGAAACAGGCAAAACATTCTGTGAGTGCTTCAGTTTATAAGATGAGTGTTGATTTTATTAAGTGAAGTATAACAGAAAGCTAAAAACCAGCCATTTGCAGAGAATGGTTAAATATTAATCTAGGTATAACTATACCCCTCACTTAAGGATGAATAAATTTAGTGATTGTCAAAAAATTAGTTGCGAAGAAAGTGTTTGGGTACTTGGACTTTAATATAGCTTTCAATACAGATATTAGCTTTTTGGTTGGCGGAAATGGTTCTGGTAAAACCACTGCCCTAAAGCTTATGAATGCTTTAGTTAATCCGAACTTTAAGGATTTGCTTCAAATTCCGTTTGAAAGTGTATCTCTCGATCTATCGGAAAAAGATAGAATCATTCAAATCTTAGCATCCTCAAATGAAGATGGAATATCTGTAAGAGTCAGCACTATTGATGATGTACTGATATTGCCTTCGTTCTCCAATGAAGAGATGGACTACTATTCTCATAGCTTAGATAAAATTGATGAGATATCAGAAAAAATAAATAGGAAGTTTGCAGATCATCCAATAGTTAAAGAAATTTCTAAAGTGGATTCACCAATTTTTTTAGGGTTAGATCGCCGTAGAGATGATGCGTTGTCAGTTAGTGATGATTATTATTTCGAGCGTGACTTATGGTTAAGAGAAAAGAATAAGAGGTCTCTACGGGCAAGGAGGCTAATTAAAGGATCGATTGGTATTAGCCTAATGGAAACTGAAATGTTGGTTCAACACTCATATAAAAGAATGAGGGAGCTTGAAGATAAATATTCATCAAAACTAAGAGATAGTATTTTGTTATCTGCATTTCAGTATACCAGCTTTAATTCAGTGGATTTTAGCCTAGAAAAAGTAGATTGGAAGGAACGAACAGGAGTACTGGAGCGAAAAAAGGAAATTCGAGAGGCTCTGTCAAATATTGGTTTGAATGATTCCACTGTAAGCAAGGAAGTCGATACTTTCTTTCAAAAGCTAACCGACCTTTTTGAATCTGTTCAAAAGACAAAAGAAGGTGTTTCAGTTGAGTGGCTTTTAAACAAAGCACAAGTAGAACGTATGTCAAAGATTGTCGAAATTATCGATGAGCACAAGTCAAAAGTTGATAACTTTTTTAAGCCTATAAATGATTTTTTATCCGTTGTTAATTCATTTTATAAAGATTCGAACAAGAGCTTGGAGGTTGACATGGTAGGGCAACTAGTTGTCGCTAGGCCTGATAAAAGCAAGTGTACTATAGAAGGTCTATCATCAGGCGAAAGGCAATTGTTGGTCATATTCGCACACTCATTCTTTAATCGACGCTCCAAAAAAAAGAACGTATTTATTATTGATGAGCCAGAGCTTTCTCTCCATCTTGGATGGCAGGAAAAGTTTTCTGAAACGATTTTTTCTATAAATCCTAATTCTCAGTACATATTGGCAACACATTCACCCGAGATTGTTGGGTCTCTTAAGAATAAAGCAGTGAAGTGTAGATAATATGATTCCAGAAAGAAGTGACGTTGCGAAGTCGGCCAAAAGTGTTTTCTTTGAAGATGTTAACGACATCGATATTTATATAGAAGATACCGCAACGGGATATGCAAAATTATATTCAATTATTTTCACTAGAGTGTTTGAAGGGGTTTATAGAGTAGAAGAGGTTTTCCCAATTGGTGATAGGAAGTCCGTCATCAAACGACATGAGTGTCATTGCAGCACTGAGAGACCATCAATTTATATCGTTGATGGCGACTTATTTATTTTGGCTGGTGATGAAGTGGAAAACAAGCCAGGACTGTTTAGATTGCCACTATATTGTATCGAAAATCTACTGTGCGATCATGAAGCAATTCTTGATGTTCTTGATGAAGAGGAGCCTGTGATCACGCGTGAAAAGATAGCTGATCAGTTTGATTATGATGGATGGGTCGTTAATAATTGTGATCTGTTATTTCAGATATTTATCGAGTACTCAATTTCGTTTAAAATTGATCCCACTGTTCAGACTGTATCATATCCAGTGAAAGACTTTGTAGAGGCAAACACAGGGGATTTGTCAGGAGTCAAAATCTCAGAGAGAATAAATGCTCTCCGATTAAATTCAGTTTCCAAAGTTGGTGAAGAGCAATACTTATTTATTAAAAACGAAATGCTTTCTCAATTTGGAGGGGATCCACAAGAAAAATTATCTATCGTATCTGGGAAGGACTATTTGTTTCCTCTACTAAAAATGAGAGCTAAGTCTACAGTGAAGACACAAATTCCAGATATAAACTTTAAACAACGTATTGCAAAACGATGTGATATTGAGCCTTTATCTCAAGTGGGTGATTATGTCTTGTGTTAAAAATTGCAAGCACTCGGACAACACTACGCTACGCTCTATTCTGCCGATGTTGCAGGCGTTAGCTTTAATATAGAAGAAGGATACTTCATTGTGAATTGCACTAATATGAAACTTGCATTCTTTGGGTCAGTTTTGTATTTGATTGGTTGCGCGAGTATGCCCGACGCAAAAGTACAATATTACCTACCTAAAAGTAGTGCTGATATTACCGTAAATCAAACAGTTAGCTGCATTGATACATCTAATCCTGTAGTAGAGACAACTGTTGGATTTGAAGAAAAGTACTTCGCAAATTTAAATCAGACAAAAAGTATAAACTTTTCTGATCTTGATACATTTTACTCAACTGGATCGGCAGAAATAAGCTTTTCAAAAGATGGTAGACTAGAATCTTTCAACAGTACTTCTACCAGCGCTGTGAGCGATATTGTGACTACAACCATCTCTTTCTTGGATGCATTTGGTGTATTAGGAAACATTCAACCAGCTGATCAAGTACAGAGTGCCTGTGAGAAAATCAATCAAGTAGCTGGTCAAAATAATGGTAAGCAACTTCCTTTATCGATTACTCTTAAGTCTAATATCCAGTTTTTAGAGGAAAGAAAGTTTAAAAGCTCGCCCTTCAGGATAACCGGATATCCTCAGTCATTTTATGATAAAATTGTTCCGGCCGTTGGTACATTATCGTATGTGATAGATGTTTCAGTACCAACGCCCGCAAAGCCAGTTAATGCGCCAAATAAAGGCGATAGGGCTATCATCCTAGTTGAACCTTTAGTAATTCCAGTAAAAGTAATTTTAACCTCTTCCGTTAACCGAGAATCGACTGAATATTATGCCAAAATTTCAGTTCCTCAGTGGGGTACAGAATATAGTATTCCAGTGCCTAAACCTCCTATATTTGGAAGCAACACTCTAAATCTGAATCTACATCCATCTGGAAAAATTAAGACACTAAAATACGGAACAACAAATGGAGCAAAAGATTTGGGGACAACTATAAATTCAATAAGTGAAGTATTGGCCGAAACTGATGCCGAAAAAGCGGCGGCCTTAAAAGCTGAAGCGGATGTGCTTGCTCAACAGCAAAGATTGTTGAAGTGTAAAACTATTCCAGAAGAGTGCAAATAGGAAATTTACTGTAGAAAAAAATAAACTTTTATCTTATTAATTTTCTAATTCATTGATCTACCTCTACTTGCAGTTTTCCTTGCAAGTAGTTTTTCCCTTGTAGAAGGAGACTCCATGCCTAAACCCATCTTTGCTTGGATGGGCGGCAAGAGCCGTTTAGCCTTAGCACCTTGCAGAGGTAGTAGCAGCTATTTGTATGTACGTAACTCACTAAAACTACTATATTTAGTGTCATATTCTCCGATATCAAACATCATAGTCATGCCATAACGTACAATATATCCATTAGGCTCCCAATGAATGCCAGTCGCTTCGGGAGCTTCTATAATTGGACTTTCTGCAATAAATTCTCCTGTTTCATTGTCATATAATTTTGCAAATGCTGTATATTCTGCTACATCATAAATTACAGCTTTAAACTTACCATTTGGACTTACTTCTTCATGATAAGGTTCTGCTAACCCCTTCTCAGCCCACTTAGTAAAGATAGCTCCGCTGACTATCAATACAAAAAGCAAAGATAGCACTGTTATAACTTTCTTCATTTTTTCACAATAAAACTCTTATTCTAATACACACCATGTTGTATAGTCAGTAGGTATCAAGCCATTACACTTTCTAGACTTTAAGGTGTAAATATAAGGCTTATTTTGCTCATAGGTGAAGTAATAATACCTTTCGGAGTCTTCTCCATATACCCACCAATCTCCTGAGCCTGGATTAAATACTGTGGGGTTGAAATCTAAAATTGATGATTCTTTAGGTATCACATTGACTGGCTCTGTCAGTAAAAACCATGTATTGACGATCAATTTAGGTTGCAAGCATATCATCAAACCAATAAGTGTGATAACAATTAAAATCAATTTGATTGCTTTCATTCTGGTAATGGTAGCATAGACCTACTTTTAAGTTTTATTTTTATTAACCTATTGGAATGAAAGACCCTGAAGATGCTCAACTAACTAACGAAGAACAATTGGAAATGAAATAGTATGAAGAGTTTATATATGACAACTTAATAAAGATAAAATAAGGACTGCCTAAACTTCTTCATTAGTGTAACTGTCAACAAATCATTGATATGTAGTATCTATAACACTTGAAATGATAATAATATTTTGATTGTTAGCCCACAATAATAATTTTCTAATAAAATCATTTAATTGCTCCTCATTAACTTTTCCAGGCTTAAAGAGAAAAAAAGGTTCATCTATCATTAGTGTTTAGCTCCATGAATTATTAGCTTTGCCAAAACTGTAAAGGCTTCTTACCCTGTTGAGCAACCGAACGTTTACTGAATGAGTACAGCGCATAACAAAGCAAGGCACGAGACACTGCGTACCTGTTCTCGTAACAAAGGCGACCAGTTTTCACTCGGTTTTATGCATACAGCTACCTTCAATCCAATCAATTAGCAGGTCCACGTAGTCTTGCCCTGCATCTTCCGAAGGAAAGTGCGATGCATTTTCAAATATAACTAACTTGTTATTAGGAATGTATTTGGCTAAAAACTCTGCGTTTTCAACTAATACAAACGGATCTTGTTTGCCCCATGTAATCAAGGTGGGAACTTTAATTTCTTTCAGTCTCTGCTCAATCCACGGCAGTTCTTTTGAATAGGTGCCAAAGAAACTAATCGCACACTTGTGGGCCTGGTCATCGTAGGCAATGTCATAATATTCTTTTACCGCGCGTTTAGTCGGTTTGTAGTGATGATACCCTTCGTTGACTGCGGTTAAAAAGTTAGTTTTCATCACAGGCTTTCTATTCAGGCCTTTCGCTAACCACCGAACAAAACGTGATTTGATCACTGCCATCAAAATAGGCGACAGTTTTGGTGGATAGCTGCCTGGTCCATCAAAGATATTTAAACTCAGGAATCGTTGGGGATGATTAATCACGGCTGTCAGGGCAATGGGTACTCCAACGTCTGGTCCTACCAAGTGGGCTTGTTCGATATTGAAGTGGTCCATTACCTGAATAATCACTTCACTCAGGTTGCTTGGTGACATATCTGCTTCGTTTGCTCGCGATAAACCAAACCCTGGGATATCGAAGGCTAGTACGTCAAAGTTATCGCTAAAGGCTTCAATGGAGGATTCCCACATGCGAATGCTCTGAGGTAGGCCGTTCAACAGTAGCAGGGTAGGTGCGAGCGGCTTTTCTTTGTGGGTGTAGCGAATTTTATATTTCCCTACTGATATAAATTGTGGAGCAAACGGGTCTTCAGTGGTTTCGGGTTTATCAGAGGCATACTGAGTTAGTGCTTTTTTCAAAAGAGATTGTGTCATATGGTTGCCTATACAGTAATTGATTGTAGTGCTAGTTACTAATATATACTATGTTGTCATATGGAGTGTTAGGTTACAATAAGGCAGGATTCTGTAGCTAAGTTACCTTTTGATAACCTATGGGGAGTACACGATGGGTTTACAAAAAGACAATGAAAGACGCGTTTTTCTGAATAATGAGGAATGTCCCATCCGTAATGTGGTGGCTCAAATCGGTGATAAATGGTCCATTCTGATTCTGTTTGCGTTGGTTGACGGCCCAGATCGCTTCAACTCTCTAAAGTCACGTATTGAAGGGATCTCACAACGTATGCTGACACAAACACTCCGCGATTTAGAGCGCGATGGTTTTGTACTCCGTACAGTTTATCCCCAGGTTCCGGTGAAAGTGGAGTATGAGCTAACAGAGCTGGGAAAAGGCCTATCTGCTTCCGTATGGAAGTTAGTATCTTGGGCAGGTGATCATCATGCCGATATCCGCAAAGCACGACAACAATACGATGAAGAAAGTGAAAGATAGCAATGTATAACTTTTAATCGTTAAAATCTTAATGGCACAGCTTTTTGCTCTAAACCAGCCGCAAATATGGGCAATATGCATAATGATCTCCAGGCATACGGCAAGTGTGTTTGATGGGCTGGAAATTAACAATGTGAAATCAATTACACGATAGGATTTAAAAATAGGAATCAATCAAAAGAGTCAATTATTTGTAATCCTGCTTACTGCTTCTATGATAACCCCGGTCTTGCAAGTGTATTCCCTGGCTCAATGCTGAAACAGTTTACCAAACTCATAGTTGGCAAAACCGCAAAATTTAAATAAGCGTTCTGAGTGTCAATATATAAAACACTATCATTGCAATTGAGAGAGTTCGAAAAGTCAGGTGAACCCTTGACATAAATATGATGTTAATCAGTATGAAAAAATGTATTGTACCAAGCGTAATCAAAGTAAAAGTGAAAAACTCTGCTGATCTCCCAAGTGTAACACCGGAAGATAGAGCTATAACAGCAAAAATGGAGCAGATGATGGTAATAAAGAAAGCAAACTTATTGTCGTCTATCCTTGCTTTAGCTTCAGTTTTTTCTATTTCTCGGAAAAGCATATTAATACTCAACTTATATAAATGAAGAAAGATGACGCAATTAACGTTCCAAAAACAGGAGACTTTAATCAGTCTGGCTAACAACATGAGGGTTCTGGTTATGGTGAAGCTATATCAATGGAAAATAAGCATTAAATTAACCATCGACACAAGTGTGAGTTGTAGCTATACCTGATAGAACAATACCTAAAGCTGGGGAGTTGAATAAATGTCAAAAGATGTAAAAAATTTGATCAGTCAAATACTTGAAGTGATGAGTAATAGAACGTTACTTGATGCTGCTCTCGGTGCTGGGCTTGGATTGCTGGGAAGTTTCTTCTGTTCTGGCGTAGGTTTAAGTGGATTAGGGCTAATCGGACGATTTTTTTTAATGGTAATAGGTGGAGGCTTAGTTGGTATTACTGTTGGCTTAATTGCGGATTTTTATGAAAAAAATAATTCTAATTTTGGTGAGTAAGATGAAAAAGTGAGCTTGAGTATATGAGTACAAGCACAAAAGAGCTACCCCTTATAATTAAGGCACCTATTTACCTGGCAGGTATAGTATTTGGTATTTTTATTACCAAATCTATTTTAAATAATGACCCTAAGCCAGATGACCAGGTAAAATTAACTACCAATAGTGATGTGGTGACTAATATTCGTGTGAGTAAAGGGGAGTTAAAAAGCATGCTAGAAAAGTATTATATGAATTACGGTGAGTACCCAGTAAGTCTTGCACATATGGTTCCCAGTATTTACAGGCATTTGCCGATATCCATGTGTGGCAAAGCCTACTCTTATTTGAGGGCATCCACTGGCAACAGTTACTCTTTGGTTGCAGAAGGTTGTTGATGACATTGCTAATAGCTTGTTTCTATAGCCAAAGTGAATGGTATAGATGAATTAGGTTTAATTTATGGTAGCTCATAGTAACCTTCCAATAACAAGTCATAATACTTTTCATAAAAACCATTGTTTTTCAAAGCTTTTAACCCCTTATTGAAAACCTTAAGTAAATCTTGAGCATCTGGTCGTACCTTGGGGAATAATAAATGTCCTTCACTACTAAATAGTGGTTTAGGATTATAAGTCAATGTTTGCATGTGGGTCATCGATAACTCTTTTTGTAGAAGGCTATAGCCAGCAACAGTTGCCATGATGAACAAATCAGTTCTTTTTCTGAGCAACATCTTAAAATTTATCTTATCTGAGTTACTAACAACAATATTCAAGTTACCTTTTTTTTGTGCTTCCCAGATTTCTGGAGTATAAGTATAACCTCGAGTAATGCCAATTCTGTATTGTCCAAGATTTTCAAGGGTGTCCCACTCTTTAAACTTAGTTGTTTTTAAGTGAAAGAAAACAACATCTTCCGCATATAACGGGTTACTGTAATAAAATAGTTTTTCGCGCTCCTCTGAGTGATACCAAAACGCAGTAGCATGAAAATCGCCCTTTTGGCCTTGTTTATAATTCCTTGCCCAAGGGTAATAAGTATACTCAACCTTGAAGCCTTCGTGCTTAAAGGCTTCAGAAATAACATGGTGAACAAATCCTCCATGCTTAAAGTCAGCCGATGACCAAGGAGGGTACTCACCTGTAGTTATCTTTAGTAATTTATCTTCTTCTGCATATGAGAAGAAGCTGATAAGTAAAAGAAGAGCGGTAAAGAGTTTCATTGCAGTTACAATCAAAAAATCACTTAGTAATGAGTTTAGCAACTATCTATGCTTCTATAGTGAGTAGTTCGAATATGTAGCAATTGCTAAAAGAAGAAGTCTTCATTTCTCCTTGTTAAGTTGTCTCATAGTAACTTATTTATTTTATTTTTAACTACTTTAGCAATTTTTTATTCCCTAAAAATATAAAGATAGCGAGTTGGAAATGAATATTATTCTATATGAGTTTAGGTTGTCATCTACTCGTGTTATTACTTGTTGTTAATTAAGCTAATCGCATATTTATAGAATGTTCTACGATACTGGCGACAGTCTAATGGTTAAATTGATAAGCAAAAGGTAAGTAAAAATAACATTGCCAATAATATCGCGACATTTGTTTTATTATTTACCTTAATAAGTAGGTTAATAATTAATAAATAGGAGATTGATATGCCAGGCCCAACTTCTTCTGTAGGTCAAGTTTCTCAATCCTACTCTTGGTTGAGTTTAATTAGTTTCGGTTAATAAAGTACCCCATTTTCATGGGGTGTTTTTTATGTGATTATCACTGTGAGGAGCAGCTGGTTTTTAAATATTAGTCAGCTTAACAGAAACAGTTCCTTTTTTTCTACTGGTATAGAGCACTACGCTACTCAAGAACCCGCTTTGCAATAGATACAGAGAAAATGCCATCATCATCAATTCGCTGGGTTATTTTTGTAAAGCCTGCAGATTCAACTAGCTGGTCCATTTCTAGTTGAGTACGGCGGCGCATCACCCAGGCTTGTCCTTCTCGGTGGCTGGTTAATGCGCGGGCTATCATTTCCAACTGAGGGTGCCAAGGTTGGTTAGTGTAAATAAGGTAACCACCTTCGGGAAGAGCGCTGGCAAGTCCAGCCAATGACTGAGTAATTAATGCGTTATCAGCAAATAATTCATACAATCCAGAAACAATACCAATCGAAGGGGTGGGGGTAATTTGAGCTGTACTAGCCTGATCAAACGCATCACCTGTCGTAAAGGTAGTAATATCGGTAAGCCCTTTCTCTTTGATTAGTTGTTGGCCTTGCTCAACGTTAAGCTCACTGTAATCACGAAGTAGAATTGAGTCTGGTTTAATATTGCTGGTTTCAATCGCTTCTAAGACATAACGGCCATGGCCTGCAGCAATATCCAGAATATTAATTGGCATGTTGTTATTTTTAAGCCATTGTATGACTAGACGTAAGCATTCTTCTAAATGAACTTTACGCTGGCGAATGCCTTGCCAACCAATGCTGTTAAGGTAGTGTTGATCAATCCATTGCCCTAGTGATGAAGTGCCCATTGGCTGATTGCGATATACATAATCAAGGGTGCTTCCAGAGTCAAACCCTGTTTGATGGCCTAAGCGAATACCCTCAGACAAAATACCGGCCAACTGCAGTGACCAGCGATACAGCTGCCAATATAGCCCTTGCCAGGAGTTGATGGGGTAGGGGACAGCTAACTCATCTGCTTCAACTTTGGTATAGCTTTGTTGGTGGGCATTCAGCATTGATAATTGCTGTTGTGGTGAGGCAAACAGGCGAGTGATGAAGTCGCGAATTTTACTCGTTGCAAGCTCACGATGTAGTTCACCTAAAGTGTCGTGATAAAAGCCTGGCAACAGATGTTTTTCTTTAATAACTGAGCTTAGTCGAGCGAAAAAAGCATGCTGTGGTTGATGATGAACCACAAAATCTGCTCCAGAGATTAACAGTTGGGTAGGAACTGCTATTGCTGCTGCATCGGCTACCACTCGCTCAGCAGTATCATATAACCCTAATAATACATTGGCAGCAATGGGGCGAGTAATCAATGGATCAGTGTTATAGCTGGCAATGCGTTTTGGGTCATGGGTGAGAAATTTGGCTTTGACATAACTGTTAACGAAAAACAAACCTTTAAATTTATACCACAGTTTAATTGCAGTTCTGGCAAGCGGGATATAAAGCTTTATTTTAAAAGCGGGTGAAGCAAGCACCAGACAACGAATATTGGGGGCATAATCATGTACCCAGGTTGCAGCTACCACCGCACCAACACTTTGACCAATAATGGCAATGTTATTGATATTTATCTGGTATGTGGATGTAATATGCTCAATAAATGTTTGTAGGTCGCGTACCAGTGTGCCAAAGTCAGGACTGAAACCACGTTGCCCAGGTGATTGACCATGACCACGGGCATCCCAGGCAAAAAAATCAAACTCATTTAAGTCCAGTTCTTCTACCAGATGGGCCATCCTACCGGAGTGTTCATGGCCTCTATGTAACAAGACAATAGCTTGTTTTTCTGGTGCCTTTTTGGCAGGCCAATATCGATAAAATAACGCTACGCCATCGTGGGTGATAAAGTGTTTTTCCATAGGATTTATTCACATTAAACAGTGTTACTCAGGGTACAACAGTAAGCGTTTTTGTGCCACCTATTATGCCCTAAGAATTATAAATAACTAGTAGTCATAGTTCCTGTCAATTGTCGGGTCAATCCTATTTAATCAATTATGAGTATATACCTAAAACGATAAATTAGGGGGCAGATCATGGATGACGATTTTTTATGGGATTTTTCTGGTGATATTGATCTTTTTATTAAGTCTGAGCAGGAAGTAAACCGGTTATTAACTGATTTTGATGAGCTGATTGATTGTAATGGATTGGATGAGTTAATGGACTTTGAAGAAAACATTGAGGATGAGGAATATTATGAAGAGGATATACCTTAATAATAAAGCAGGTAAAACTAGCCAAAACTGTATGGAGAAATAACAATGAAATTATCTGAGTTACTCCAACTACTTGCTGTTAGTGTCACCCTGATAACCCTTATCTTGACGACGATTAGATTCAGTATTAATCGGCAGTTTCAACAATTAAAGCAGCAAGCTGATACGAATTTGAATAATGTTAGTAAAAAGCTAGATAACCTGGATAAGGATTTTAAACAAGTATTCCATCGGCAAGACCAGCATTTACATGAGGTTGAAAAAAGCTTCCTAGGTTATCAAAAACAGGTAGCAGAAACTTATTTACGTAAAGAAGAGAGTTTTTCTAAAATACAGTTATTAGAAGAAAAACTGGATAAATTAATTCAAGATCGACCTAACTAATCATATCAATGGTATACCCGTGTGTTTATAAGCTATATTATCTTGCAAATAGACAACAGGATTGTTTGAGAACTTAGGTTTTTGTCATCACTCTTGAGCACCACGGAGGGTGGAAAAAACAGTTAATACAGGGTGGTATGGATGCCACTCATTATAGCAATACAGGAGCAATTGACGAGGAGCGATTAACTGTCACCCCAATCATTTATAAATGTATAAACTCATGGGGCCTAGTCGCTTGAAGGTCGCACTTAACAAAAATTCGTTTTGGCTATAAAAGCGTTACCTATAAAATGATTAACAGACGTATTTTGTTGGGGTTTGTTGTTTTGGTTGCGGTATGTTTTTACTTACTTATCCGCGTTTGGTCGTTCCTCCCTCCCTTAAGACTATTACTGACTAGCTAGTGGTTAGTTTCTTGTTCAGGTCCTTCGTCAATTAATATAAACTTAAATTCTAAGACCATTGAAAGGTCGTATAGGGTTTTAAGTGATGGTTTATTGATTCCTCGCTCTATCCGGCTGACGTATTCAGGGCTGATATTAGCGGCTTCTGCTAGTGCTTCTTGGGTCATGCCACGTTGTTTTCTTATTTTTCTTAAATGAGCTGCCATTCCTTTGCAGTATGTTTCGAACGCTTCCATTGCTTTTCCTCCTAAAGTTAAAAAATAACTGGAGTGTTCCTTAGCTGTAAGGAAGTGTGACTACGATTTTACAAAAAACATACAATAATAAAAGTTAAACGCGATGAAATAATATTGTTATAAAATATAAGCTTCCCGTAATTTGTGCGTGCTTACTATTTGAATTTGGTGCTTTTATGCACTACTTGTGTTGCCTTGTATATGGTGATTAAATTTATTTTAATTGTTAGAAAGATTAAAATGTTAAACAAAAATTGCAGCAAGAAATCGTGGGTGTGGCCTGTCTAGTGTTTAAATTCAGCTCGGTTTAAAAATGACTAATTGGTCGTCTATTGTTAATAGTGTGTTTATAATGATTCATTTTTAACTATAAAAATAAGCTGTGATGTGTTCTTCATAAATGATATGGAAATTAAAAAAATGATAGGTCTGATAGTAGTTTGTACCATCTATGGAATGAAAATAAAATTGGTAAAAATGTGCGCCTCAGTGTAGAGGTTAAGTAAAACAGGTTATATAAAAGTAGACATTAAAAAACGCTCAATTAAAATGAAGTGAGGGTAAAGCTATCACTTCATTTTAATTTGTCAATATTAGTCGGCAGCTGAATTATAATTTCTAACCCGCCTAATTGACCTTGGCCAATAAATTCGATATTGCCTTGATAATGCTGAATAATGTTAGCAACAATATTCAGCCCTAAACCATGGCCATCTACCTGTTCATCTAAGCGTTTACCTCGTTGAGTCAGCAGGGTTTGATTTTCTTTGGCAACACCAGGGCCGTCATCAGCAATAGTGAGTTGTTGGTGGGCATCGGTGTGGGAGAAGCTAAGATTTACCCGCTGATTAGCCCATTTACAGGCATTATCCAGTAAATTACCCAGTAGTTCTAGGGCATCTTCCCGGTTCATGGCAATGCGCTCTGGCCAACGATGTGGTTGCCAATCAATAGTGACAGATTTGGCTTGGTAAATCGTATGTAAGGTTTGAATCAGATCCATTAAGTCTTTATGGGGCTCAAACTGCGCGCCGGGTAATATATCACCAGCCAATCGTGCTGAGGTTAATTTTTGTTCGCTATATTGGCGAATAGAGGTTAACTGGCGTAAGAGCTTTTTACTGAGCTCTGGCTGATTAGTGACTTCGCTGATAATGGTATGCTGCATCAGTGCTATAGGGGTTTTTAACGCATGGCTTAAATCACCTACTGCGTTACGGCTTCGCTTGAGTAATTCAGCCGTATTTTCAAGTAGCTGGTTAAGTGCAGCCACCAGGGGTTGAATTTCTTTGGGCATTTTGTGCGTACTGATAACGGTTAATTCCCCTGTTTGTAGAGCATGGAGTGACTTTTTTAACCGAGTGAGTGGTTTTAAACCTCGATGGAGTAACCATTGTTGGATGACTAACAACAGTAGTATAGCCACCAGTAATCCCCATAATAGTCCACCGGTCATCGTACGAAAACTGGTGTATAAACCACCGACATCTTCGGCCACAGTGACTGTGATAGGAATATCACCAATGCTAAACCCTTGGCTTAATACCATTAATTGTTGCTCATCAGGGCCTGGTAATTCACTGACCCGTTTTTCGCCTACTGCTAGGGAAGGTGGATTAAAATTAAAATCCCATAATGAGCGTGAACGAAATGTCTGCCTGGCGCTTTGAATAACATAATAATGGCCAGAATAGGTGCGGTAATGTAATTGGCTAATACCTTTATCATCCAGTATTAGTTGTTGGTTATGAGTGGACAGTAAGGAAAGTAAGGTTTTCGCATCATCGTCCAGCTTGCTACTAAAAAAGGATTTAAAGCTTTCACCCATCGCAGCATAGGTGATCAAACCAATCAGTAAACTTAAAAAACAAACCGAGCTGGCAAGCCCCATCCCTAGTGTACGACTGATTGACTTCATGTTGTAGAACCATGGAAGATATAACCTTGTCCACGCCGGGTTTCAATGGAGGCTTTACCAAGTTTCCGACGTAGGTGAGCGATGTAAACTTCCAGTACATTACTGTCTTTATCGGCATCATACTCATAAAGCTGCTCAGTAAGGCGCTGCTTACTTAACACTTTGCCTGGGTTGAGCATAAAATAACGTAACAAGCGAAATTCCATTGCCGTCAGCTTATAATGCTTGCCTTGATAGTCCAGCTGTTGTTTTTCTTCATCCAGGTTGATGTCGCCTAACTGTAAGGCCGCATTATTGTGGCCATGATAGCGACAGATAACGGCTCGTAAGCGGGCGATCAGCTCTTCGTGGTAAAATGGCTTACTCACATAGTCATCTGCACCGGCTTGAAGGCCTTCCACACGTTCATACCATTCTCCACGGGCTGTTAGAATGATAACAGGCACTGTATTTTGGCGGCTGCGCCACTCCTGTAAAATCGTTAAACCATTAATGTCAGGCAGGCCTAAATCTAAAACAACTGCGGCATAGTTTTCTTCTTGACCTTGATGTAATGCATCAACCCCATTGTCACAGGTGTCTACTGCAAAACCGGCTTGGCGAAGTTCATTAGTCGTGTTTTCCAATAATTCATGATTGTCATCTACAACGAGTAACCGCATTTAGTACTACATCCTATCAATAAGTGGCATTGAGGGTATTATCAAGTTTGCTCTGGTGATGCTATTGTGAGGGTTAGTTATCTCTTTCTACTTCGAGAATGGCACCTGTTTGGGCATTCACTTCAATTTCCCATACTTGGCCTTGTGGGTTTAGAATTTTCAGTTCATATTCATAAATACCGTCGTCTCTTTCCAGCTCAGCATTCAGTAATTCACCAGGGTAGCGCTGTCGAACCCGCCTTAACAATTGACTCATAGGCAGAATAATGCCCTGTTGCTGTAACTTTAACGCCTGAGAAGGAGAAATATCTTGACCAGCCACACTTGTTGCTGCACCCCAGCAGAGCAGTATGAGTAAAAGTAATCGCTGTTTCATTGCATTTCCTTGTCAGCTCAGAAGGCTTGCTAAATTGTAGCAACTGTACCTGAAATCAAGCTTAATAGGTATTACTCCCACTGATTTAACTAAACCTTGCTGGTAACCTCTCTTAGTGAATTTGGTAACTAAATGGATTTAATATCCTCAGTTTTTATTTAAATTATTAAACTATTCCCAACAGCGCTATAAAGGTTTCTAATGACAGTCATTAACCTTTTCCATTTAACCTGAATACGCTTAATCGCTAGGCTATGCCTACAAGTTAAAGACTGTTAAGGGAACTGTAATGCAAAAAATTATTTTAATTACGACGCTAGCCGCATCAACTGCACTGCCTGTTCAGGCTGCCTGGCAAGTGCAAAGTGAACACTCAAAAGTCAATTTTGTCACGGAAAAAATTTTTACTAATGGCAAGTCGGTCAAAGAAACCCAATTAATCAGTGGCGTATCTGGCCAGGTAAATGACCAAAAACAAGCCGAAATTAAAATTGATTTAGCTACAATTGATACTAAAATCCCAATCCGTAATGATCGAATTAAACAGTGGGTGCTTGATACCACAAATTACCGTTATGCCACAGTAAAGGCTGATTTGTCAGGTATTGATGAGCAAAAACTCACTGTTGGCGCAGCCAAACAAATGGAGGTTGATGGTCAGTTAACCATTCGCGAGACAACGCTACCAATCAAGTTATTTGTTAAGGTTACCAAAAACGCTGCCGCTGACTATTTGGTAGAGTCCTATCAAGATACTTCAATCAATATTAATCAGTACGGTGGAGAAGCTGGTGTGCAACAGATGACGAAGGTAATGGGGTTAAAGTCAATTACCTCTGTAGTGCCTGTTAAATGGGCATTAACACTCAAGCAAACCCACTGAACTAAGACTTAAGGCTAACAGCAACAAAGGCGACTTTTGTTAAATTAACTGTACAATGGCTGTTGTTTATTCATTAGCTGTAATTGAGCAGCCAGTTATGCGTGCGAAAGATGTTGTGTTGGGTTTGGTTATTGTATTGGTGTGGGGGTTTAATTTTGTAGTGATCGTGTGGGGGCTGGAAACAATGCCCCCGTTACTAATGGGTAGCCTTCGCTTCCTGTTAATTGCGGTGATTGGCTCGCTATTTGTCGCAAGGCCACAAATACCACTAAAGTGGCTGTTTGCCTATGGCATTTCCCTTGGATTTGGACAATTTGCCTTTTTATTTTCAGCGATGGCCAATGGTATGCCAGCGGGGCTTGCCTCATTAGTGCTACAGTCTCAGGCACTGTTTACCTTGTTGCTAGGTGGATTGCTGTTGGCAGAAGCGATCAAAACCTATCAGTTAGTAGCGATAATGATTGCTGGAGGTGGCCTGGCTTTGATTGGTTGGTCTGGCAATGGTGAAGCAATGACTGCTGTTGGCTTTGGCCTGACCTTGGCGGGTGCTGCTTGTTGGGCCCTGGGCAATATTGTAAATCGCTCAATATCTCAACAAGGTTATAAAGCTAGTGTGGGGTTAGTTGTATGGTCTGCGTGGATACCACCCGTGCCGTTTTTTATCTGCTCTTATCTAGTGGAAGGCCCAGTTGCCATTGTTGAAAGTGTTCAACAGATTTCCTGGTTAGCTGTTGGTGCATTATTGTATCTTGCTTTTGTGGCCAGTATTTTAGGATACAGTCTGTGGAGTCATCTCATTAGTCGTTATCCTGCTGGTCAAATAGCTCCACTAACGTTGGGGGTGCCTGCAGTAGGTTTGACTTCTGCAGCCTTATGTTTGGGTGAAACCGTTTCCTTAGTGCAATGGGCAGGTATTGCTTTAGTGGTGTTTGGTTTAGTAATCAATATGCGTGGCGAGCAGTGGTTAGAGAAGTTTTGGTCATGGAAGCGAGTAAATCATTCGCTTTGATTATAGATGAATAATGCTGTGCTCAAGTGAATTAAAAAAAGGAAGCAACTGCCTCCTTTTTTTATGGGTGGTTATGAATAAATGTTGCTAAGACTTGTTCCAAGCATATAAATAATTTTTTTCCTTGGGTGTCACCACAGTGGTTTTACTTTTCCCTAATTTATTACTGTATATTACCTGATAGGCCAGCACATTCTGCACATATTTACGGGTTTCATTAAAAGGAATTGATTCAATCCAAATATCATAGGGTAAATTATTGCTGCGTTTTAACCACTGTTTTACCCGGTGAGGGCCAGCGTTGTAGGCTGCAGTGGCTAAAATGCGGTTGCCATTAAAGGTTTTCATTAATTCAACTAAATAGGCAGTGCCCAGTTGGATATTTTTTCTGGGGTTTAATAACTCTTTAGTGCCTCGGTAGCGAAAACCATTTTTGCGTGCAACATGCCGGGCCGTTGCTGGCATTAATTGCATTAACCCCATGGCGCCGGCATGTGATCGGGCATCATACATAAATGCGCTTTCCTGGCGAGCAATGGCATAAACCCAACTGCTGGATAACTGATTCTTTGCGCTCATTGATAGAATAGGGCGCTTGAATGCCAGTGGAAAACGTAATTGCAAATCGTCCCAATATTTTGCACGAGCTGAGTTAAAGATAGATTGGTCATACCGCTTCCAGTTGTAAGCAATCTCAGCTGCTGCAATTAACTCTTCACTTGAGAGTATTTTGGATAGGTGATGCCACTCTCGTCTTGCAGACATGACATGATTCAGTTGATAAAACTCGGCCGCCCGTTTAATCCCACCCAGTGATTTTATTTTATTTTTAGTTTGGGCACTGACAGGGAAAGGTTGGTGATTGAGCCGATACGGTACTTGAACACGGTCAGCGGCCAAAAAGGCATAAAAATCACGCTCTTTTGCCAAATCAGCATATTGCTTAATGACTTGCTTTTTTGCTTTGTTGGTTTTAGCTAATGCTTCTTGAGCGCGGATATACCAGTAACGCCAGCGGGGCTCTTGCTGTTGCTCAGCGGGCAATAGTTTATAAGCCCGTTTAACGGAAGGCCAATCCTGGCTTTTTAAGGCAATGCGTAATCGCCACTCCACTAGCTCTTGGTCAGGGTGTTTAGAGGCCACTTGATCAACCCACTGAATTTCATCAGCGGAAAAATGCTTGAGTATATAAAGTGAGATATATTGATTGATGGCGCGGCTTTGAGAAGCTGAAAAGCTATGGCTTCGGCTATATTGTTTCCACAGATTAAGGGCTTCTTGAGGATTACGCCTGGCCATTTGCATTAAGCCTGTTTTAATAATATCACGCATAAACGGCGTATTTCGTTTATAGCGACTGGACTTAAACAACTTTTGTGGGTTGCGATAGGTGCTATAAAATATTTTGCCTGACGGCTTATTGGCTTTATTTAGAAAGCGGCTGAGGTATTTACCCAAGCCAGGGTTACGCTCTTCATAAGCCAGGCTCATTCGTTGCCAAACTAAATTTTGGCTAAGTTGGCCGGCATTACGCCAACGGGTAAATAATGGATCACAGGCTTTGGGCTGTGATTTTCCTGATAGCCAGAGTTGCTTGGCGCCTTGAAAAGCTTGTTTGGTTTGGCCTGTAGCCAACTGGGCTCGGTGATACCAGCACTGTAAATCAACTGTAGCCCTTTTAGGGTCGTAATTAGCCTTAAAGGTTTTCCATTGCTTGTTTTTTGCTAAATAACGTAACCAGTTTTGTTGTAGCCGTGCAGTAACAGGTAAGTCATTATAGGTTTTGATGAACGCATTAATGTCCTTGGAAGGTGAAACGGACAGTTTGCGCTGTAGCTCGTAATACTCCAGATAGGGGTACAGAGGGTAATGGGTCAGTTTATTTTGATACTGATTGAACTGCTTCCAATCATGTTTGTTTAGTGCTTTGAGGGCTTTTTGGTACAGCTGCCGTTCTTGGGTATACTGGTTGGGTACATTGGCTGACGCGGTAGGCCACCAGGTAGCCCCCAGTAAACTGATACATAAGGTTAGTGCTTTAGGGGCGATGGTTTGCATTTTCATTTAACCAATTACTCATTATTGTCTGAACTTCTGGGTCAATGTGTTGTTGCTTTAATCTGTCATTGCTTCGATATAAGTGATAATAGTTATTGATAAGTGTTGCTGCTGAACAGTTCCAAACATCGTTATTAATATAAGTGAAGCATAGACGTGTCTCATGTAAATATAGAGGACTACACTGGTAGTCAGATTACAATTACGCGTTTCACATAATCTGATTATTTATTAACAATTGTTCGCTTTTAATGTGGTTGTGTTTTATTTCCTATCGTTAGCATAGGTTTTCTCTTTGTACTTAACACATTATGATAGCCCGCTACTTTTTCTCAATTAATTTTGGTTGGTTATGCCATTAATTCGATTATCAGAAATTTCCCTGGCTTATGGGGCAATGCCTTTATTAGAGAATGCCAGCTTACAGCTGGATGCCGGTGAGCGGGTGTGTGTGATCGGCCGTAATGGGGCGGGTAAGTCCAGTTTACTCAAAATCGTAGCGGGTGAGACACCCCCTGATAGTGGTGAAGCCTGGTATCAACCTGGGGTTAATATTGGCTTTGTTGCGCAAGCACTGCCGGATGCGGATCAACTGACTGTGTTTGAAGTCGTTGCTGCAGGCTTGGCTGAGGTCGGTGATTTGCTGACAGAGTATCACCAGTTATCCATGCAAACCGGTGAGTCGCTGGACCTGAAGCGGCTGGAACAAGTACAGGAGGCCATTGAGGCTAAGCATGGCTGGCAATTACACCAGCGAGTAGAGCAGGTAATCAAGCGGCTGGATTTACCTGCCGATAAAAAAATGGCCGAATTATCAGGAGGCTGGCGACGCAGGGTCATTTTAGGACAAGCGCTGGTCAGTGAGCCGGATATTTTGTTATTGGATGAGCCGACTAACCACTTAGATATCCTCACCATTGAGTGGCTGGAGCAGCAACTGAAACAGTTTCGTGGGGCTGTGTTATTTATTACCCACGATCGTTCATTTTTACAAAGTCTGGCAACGCGCATCGTTGAGCTGGATCGTGGTCAGTTGACTTATTGGCAAGGTGACTATCAAAGCTTTCTTGACCATAAAGCCCACCTGCTAGAGGTGGAAGCCAGACAACAAGCTGAGTTTGATAAAAAACTGGCTCAGGAAGAAGCTTGGATACGGCAGGGTATTAAAGCCCGACGTACCCGCAATGAAGGCCGGGTACGGGCGTTGAAGGCATTGCGTGAAGAGCGGGCTCAGCGTCGCAATGTGCAGGGTAAAGCCAAGATTCAGGTAGACAGTGGTGAAACCTCTGGCAAGCTGGTGCTAGAAGCGAAGGATATTACCCATGGCTATACGGATAAACCATTGATCAAGGACTTTTCCCTTCGATTGCTTCGGGGCGACAAAATAGGTTTGATTGGTCCTAATGGGGTTGGTAAAAGCACTTTGTTAAAGCTGCTACTGGAACAAGAAGCCCCCCAGCAAGGCTTAATAAAAGTGGGTACCAAGCTTGAAGTCGCCTACTTTGACCAGTTGCGTGACCAGTTGGATTTGGAAAAGTCCGTTATCGATAATATTGCTGATGGCCGTGAAACCATCGAAATCGGTGGTCAACAGAAACATGTGATTGGTTATCTGGGAGATTTTCTATTTACGCCTGAGCGCTGTCGTACCCCAGTGAAGGCGTTGTCGGGTGGTGAGCGGAACCGTCTGCTACTGGCTCGACTATTTAGTAAACCTGCCAATGTACTGGTACTTGACGAACCAACCAATGACTTGGATGTGGAAACTCTGGAGCTACTTGAAGAACTGCTGATTAACTTTACTGGCACTTTGCTGCTGGTTAGCCATGACCGAACATTTATCGATAATGTTGTAACCAGCACCTTAGTGTTTGAGGGGAATGGCGTCGTGAGTGAGTATGTGGGTGGCTATCAAGATTGGCTGCGTCAAGGGGGCAACTTTAGTGCCCTGGTTGAAGCAGCGACTGAGCGCAAGTCAGCCTCGTCAGCCAGTAATATAACGACTTCTTCATCTAAGGAGACTCCAATCAAACCCACTTCCACGAAAAAGAAGCTTAGTTATAATTTGCAGCGTGAGCTGGATGCCTTGCCAACCGAGATTGATGTATTAGAAGCTGAGCAGCAAACGTTGACTGAGCAAACCAATCAACCTGACTTTTATCAGCAACCCCATGATCAAGTGCAGCCGGTACTTAGTCGGTTAACTGAGCTGGAACAGTTGTTAGAAGCCAAGCTGGAGCGCTGGGCTGAATTAGAAGCCATGCAATAACTTTATTTGTTGCCAACACGCACAGCCAGCACATCGCACTTGGCACCATGTAAAATGCCGGTGGAAGTAGAACCGAGAATCAGTGCTAGGCCGTGGCGGCCATGACTTCCCACCACAATGAGATCCACCCCATTTTCTTCAGCAAGGCGGTGGATTTCTTTTTCTGGGCGCCCATAGACAACTACCTGGTCCTGGTTGTCTAGATCAATTCTGGCAGCTAGCTCAGAAATTCGGTGGTGAGCCTGGTCCGTGATCTCTTGTTGTAAGGTGGTTAAATCTAGTGGGATATCACTGCCATAGGCCACACTTAACGGCTCTATTACATGGACCATGGTAAGTCTGGCTTGGTTATCGGCAGCAATGTCTTTGGCGCGTGCTAAGACAGTATTGGCTTCTTCAGTCAGGTCAACGGCTACCAAAATATGGTGATATGGGCTCATAGAGGTGACTCCGCTGATCAAGGGCGTTGTAAAACAGGACATAAGTCACTTGCTTGAAACACCCTCTATAATGTCGCTGCTCCTGGCGACGATTTGGTCAACAGTAGGTCTGCTGTGATCAACAGACTTTATAATCTTAATCCAAAATAAGGACGATGATGACCACTCTCATTATTGTTATAGTCATAGTTGCTAGTTTAGGCTCGGTTTTCTGGGTATTGCCTGCTCCCCATGAGCGCAAACGGATGCGGTTCCGTCAAGCAGCAATCAGTCAGGGCATGTCGGTGCAGTTTGTTAAACCTGAGATTCCGCCCGCTCTTACAAATAAAGTCGCTAGCCAAGCGTACTGTATTGGTTATCGATTAACTTTTCATGACAGTAAACCACTTACCTCAATACGCTTTTTTCGCAGTGAGTCTGAATCAACCCATTGGTGGCAGGACAACCGAGGCAGTCAGCAACCAGTTGCTGAAGAGCATCTGCTTGCTACCTTGAATGCCTTGCCTGACGATGTGAGAGCTGTAATGGTAGGTGGCCCTTGTATTACTGCTATATGGCAGGAACGGGGTGAAGAAACGGATATCGAACAAATTAAACGGCAGCTAGTATCTCTCACTGATCAGCTCATGGTGGTAGGCTAACAAACCATCACTTTACACTTATTGCAGGTGAAGACCACGTAAGTTTTATTGACAAAAGCAAAAAAATTCCCCATGTTTGTATCTTGAATCAAACAAACGTATGAATAATTTGTATCGCTAATGATGATAAAGTGGCTGGTTTATCCATAGCAGTCATTATTTGAAAGTGGTAATGGCTGGAATCTCCTTTGAAATAGCCAATAAATACTTGCTTGACGAAAAACGCTACATTTGTTGTCTATCTCTTGAAGTAGGCATAACCGGTCTACAATAAATGTGCTACAAGACAGGTGGGGTTTATACTGCTTAGCAGAATGCTCAAGGGGATAGCTCGAGCTGGCAGGTTAATGTACGGCAGCGAGTTGTAACCAACAATCAGTACCATTAGCGAAGCAAAATAAAAAACGTGGAGATCATTTGATGATTTACGAAGGTCAGGCCATAACGGTTAAACCGCTTGAAGAAGGTATCGCTGAGCTGCAATTTAACTTGCAGGGTGAGTCTGTAAACAAGTTCAATCGGGCCACTTTAGAAGAACTACGTGAGGCTGTTGACGCTATTCGGGGGAATGATCAAATTAAAGGCCTGATCGTTACCAGTGGCAAAGATGTATTTATTGTCGGTGCCGATATTGGTGAGTTTCTGGCTAATTTTACGTTACCTGAAGATGAGTTAATCGCTGCCAACTTACAAGTTAATCAAATTTTTAGTGATTTTGAAGATTTACCTATGCCAACGGTAGTCGCCATTAATGGTATAGCCCTCGGGGGTGGCTTTGAAATGTGTCTGGCTGCTGACTATCGCGTCATGGCAGAGACTGCAAAAGTTGGCTTACCTGAAGTCAAGCTAGGGATCTATCCTGGATTTGGCGGCACTGTACGGCTACCCCGAATTATTGGCGCAGATAATGCTATTGAGTGGATTTGTGCGGGTAAAGAACATAAAGCGGAAGCTGCCTTAAAAACCAAGGCAGTTGATGTGGTAGTGCCCCTGGATGAGCTGAAAGCAGCAGCAATTACCTTGGCAAAACGAGCAGCTGCAGGTGAACTTGATTATCAAACGCGACGTCAGCCAAAACTGGAAAAGCTAAAGCTAAATAATATCGAAAGTATGATGGTGTTTGAAACAGCTAAAGGCTATGTGGCCTCACAAGCGGGGCCACACTATCCAGCACCTGTTGAAGCAATTAAAACTATTCAAAAAGCCGCCACTAAAGGCCGGGATGATGCCCTTAAAATAGAAGCAAAAGGCTTTGTGAAAATGGCGAAAACACCAGTGGCTGAGAATTTGATTGGGCTGTTTCTTAAAGATCAATTACTGAAGAAAAAAGCCAAGCATTATGAAGAGATTGCTTTATCTGCCAATAAAGCGGCGGTATTAGGGGCGGGTATTATGGGAGGCGGTATTGCCTACCAGTCTGCCTATAAAAATGTACCTATTTTAATGAAAGATATTAACCAGGAGGGGATTGATCTTGGTTTAAATGAAGCGGCCAAGCTACTAATAAAACGGGTTGATAGAAAACGAATGGAACCTGCGGCGATGGCTGAGGTGCTTAATCGGATTATACCCACGCTGTCGTATGGTGATTTTAAGACAGTTGATGTCGTTGTTGAGGCAGTGGTTGAAAATATTGATGTGAAAAAGAAAGTGCTGGCTGAGGTGGAAGGGCAAATCAAACCTGAAGCTGTACTTACAACTAATACCTCAACTATCTCCATTAATAAACTGGCAGAAGCAGTAAAAAGGCCCGAAAAATTCTGCGGGATGCACTTTTTTAATCCCGTACATATGATGCCATTGGTTGAAGTGATTAAAGGTGAGCAGACCAGTGAAGAAACCGTTGCTACGGTAGTGGCGTATGCTAAGGCAATTGGCAAAACACCTATTGTTGTCAATGACTGCCCTGGCTTTTTAGTCAACCGGATTTTATTTCCCTACTTTGGTGCTTTTTCCATGTTATTGCGTGATGGGGCTGACTTTGCTCAAGTGGATAAAGTGATGGAGCGGTTTGGCTGGCCAATGGGGCCTGCCTATTTAATGGACGTCGTAGGCCTTGATACTGGTTTACATGCTGAAGGGGTGATGGCTGAAGGCTTCCCTGACCGAATGAAGCGGGAATTCAAAACGGCATTGGATGTATTGTATGAAGCCAAACGCTATGGACAGAAGACCAATGCTGGGTTTTATCAATATAAGCAGGACAAAAAAGGCAAGCCGAAAAAAGTGCTGGATGAAGCGGTATACGACATGATTAAACCCGTTTGCCAAGCCAGCCAAGCGTTTAGTGAGGAAGATATTATTGCTCGAATGATGATCCCGCTGTGCCTGGAAACCGTTCGCTGCTTGGAAGACGGTATTGTGGAAAGCCCGGCTGAAGCGGATATGGGGCTGGTGTATGGCATTGGCTTCCCACCATTCCGGGGTGGTGCGTTGAAATATATTGATGATATGGGTGTGGCAGAATTTGTGGCACTGACGGAAAAGTTTGCTGAGCTTGGGCCACTGTATAAGCCTACAGCCAAACTAATTGAAATGGCTAAGTCAGGTGCTCGTTTTTTTACTGAGTAAACCCTTTAAGCACTATTTTTAACAGTTACCAATGAGTGCACCGCAAGCAAAGTTGAGAATTATGGTCTTATGCGGAGCACTCAATATAGATGAGAACCCATCGTTATGAGTTTAAATCCTAGAGATGCCGTCATTATTGACTATGCCCGGACCCCAATGGGGCGTTCTAAAAATGGTATGTATCGCCATGTGCGGGCTGAAACCTTATCAGCCAAACTGATTACTGGGTTGCTAGCAAGAAACCCTGGTGTCGACCCAGCGGAGGTCGAAGATGTGGTTTGGGGGTGTGTTAACCAAACCCTGGAGCAGGGTTGGAATATTGCACGAATGGCTTCACTAATGACGCCGATTCCACATACTGCCAGTGCTCAAACCGTTAGCCGATTATGTGGTTCATCAATGTCTGCTTTACATACCGCTGCTCAAGCAATCATGACTAATAATGGTGATGTATTTGTCGTGGGTGGTGTTGAACATATGGGGCATGTGGGCATGATGCATGGGGTTGACCCTAACCCACAGTTAAGCCTATATGCTGCAAAAGCTTCAGGCATGATGGGACTGACCGCTGAAATGTTGGGCAAGTTACACGGCATTGGCCGTAAGCAACAGGATGAATTCGGTGCTCGCTCCCATCAGTTAGCTCATCAGGCGACAGTTGAAGGCCGATTTAGCGATGAGATTATTCCAATGGAAGGGCATGATGAAAGCGGTAATGTGAAGGTGTTTACTGAAGATGAAACCATTCGCCCCGATACTACGGCTGAAAAACTGGCTGAATTAAAGCCGGTCTTTGACCCTAAAAACGGCACTGTCACGGCGGGTACTTCTTCACAAATTACTGATGGTGCTTCTTGCATGATTGTTATGTCTGCTGAGCGAGCACAAGCATTAGGGTTAACACCAATAGCAAAAATCAGATCAATGGCCATTGCTGGAGTTGACCCTGCCATTATGGGCTATGGTCCTGTACCGGCGACCAAGAAAGCACTGAAAAAAGCCGGGTTAACCATTGATGACATTGATCAACTTGAACTTAACGAAGCATTCGCTGCTCAGGCACTACCTGTGTTAAAAGATTTAAAAATACTGGACAAAATGAATGAGAAAGTTAATCTCAATGGAGGTGCAATTGCATTGGGCCACCCGTTTGGTTGTTCCGGTGCCCGAATCTCTGGTACATTGTTAAATGTCATGAAACAGAAAGGTGGCACATTGGGTATAGCAACAATGTGTATCGGGCTGGGGCAAGGTATTACGACGATTTTTGAGCGTGTGTAACAGCATAGTTATTTTTAACAAACGATAACTGTTGACTATAATATTGCTGTTGACGAAAAAACGACTGTTAATCATAACGTATGTGTTTAAACAGTGGTACCTTGTTCTGCAAAGCCGGAGTTATACTCCGGCTTTTTTAATGGGGTAGATTAGAGGCTGTGAAAACAGAAGTAAAAGCTGGTCGTTATCGGCACTTTAAGGGCCAGTACTATGAGGTGATTGGGGTAGTAACTCATAGTGAAACAGAAGAAAAGATGGTGTTGTATAAAGCACTATATGGTAAACAAGGCCTATGGGTAAGACCATTGGCACTGTTTTTTTCGTCGGTGATGGTGGATGGCGAACAAATTCCCCGGTTTGAATATTTAGGCGATAAATAAGATAGCTGCTATGTTGAGATTATTGTTACTGGCAACACACTGCAATTGTCTTTAAGTCTAATTTACTTGCAGAAAGACAGAATACGTCTTATAAAGGCGCAAATTTTTGTAATTGAATTATCTTTTATGGATAAGTTTTGTACGTTTTGGATATAACAGGTCACCATGGGTAAATCACTAGTCATTGTTGAGTCACCAGCAAAAGCCAAAACGATTAACAAGTATTTGGGTAGTGACTTCATTGTTAAGTCATCTGTTGGGCATATTCGAGATCTTCCTACTAGCGGAAGCAAGAAGCCGGTTGATGCGAAAGCGCGAGCAAAAGCAGCGGCAGAAACCCGTAAGCTGTCACCTGAACAGAAGGCAGTTTATAAAAAGCGCAAGGCTCGTGAGCAACTGGTTGCGCGAATGGGGGTTGACCCAGAAAATAATTGGCAGGCTAATTATGAAATATTGCCTGGCAAGGAAAAAGTCGTTGATGAGCTGAAACGGTTAGCGAAAAATGCTGACAAAATCTTCCTAGCAACGGACCTTGACCGAGAGGGGGAGGCCATTGCCTGGCATTTGCGCGAAGCGATAGGTGGGGACAACGAGCGCTACCGACGGGTTGTGTTTAATGAAATCACCAAAAATGCTATCAAAGAGGCATTTGAGCACCCTGGCCAGCTTAATATGAGTCGGGTCCAGGCCCAGCAAGCTCGTCGCTTTTTGGATCGGGTAGTGGGCTATATGGTGTCACCTTTGCTGTGGAGCAAAATTGCCAGAGGCTTGTCAGCCGGTCGCGTACAATCAGTCGCTGTGCGACTGATTGTTGAACGTGAGAATGAAATTCGCCAGTTTGTTCCAGAAGAGTTTTGGGAAATTCATGCAGACTTAAATACACCGCGCCAAGAGGCGGTTCGCTTCCAAGTTACCAAGCAGGCAGGCAAAAGCTTTCGACCTACCAATAAAGCGCAGGCAGACCAGGCGCTGGCGGTATTAAGCCAGGCAACGTATCAGGTTGCTAACGTTGATACTAAGCCAACCAGTACCAAGCCTAATGCGCCTTTTATCACTTCTACCTTACAGCAGGCAGCGAGTACCCGGCTGGGGTTTAGTGTTAAGAAAACCATGACCATGGCTCAGCGGCTTTATGAAGCTGGCTATATCACATATATGCGTACAGATAGCACCAACTTAAGCGCAGATGCTGTTGCGGCTTGCCGAGACTTCATCGCTGATACCTATGGGAAAGCCTATTTGCCAGAAAAAGCTACCTCCTATAGCAGTAAAGAGGGTGCACAAGAGGCCCACGAAGCAATCAGACCATCTGATGTCAATGCTAAAGCGGGCTCAATTAAAGGGCTGGAGCGCGATGCTGAACGGTTATATGAGCTAATTTGGCGACAGTTTGTCGCTTGCCAGATGCCGCCTGCTGAGTACCTAAGTACCAGTGTGGTGGTGGCAGCGGCTGACTTTGAGTTGAGAACTCGTGGCCGAGTATTGAAGTTTGATGGCTTTACCAAAGTACTTCCCCCAGTTGGCAAGAAGGGTGAGGAAGCCACTTTACCCATCATCAATGTCAATGAGATTTTGGACTTACTTAAGCTGGACCCCAGCCAACACTATACCAAACCACCGGCTCGATTTACTGAAGCGGCATTAGTAAAAGAGCTCGAAAAGCGGGGGATTGGTAGACCCTCTACCTATGCATCCATTATTTCAACGATCCAAGACCGAGGCTATGTCAAGCTGGAAGGACGCCGTTTTTACGCCGAAAAAATGGGCGACATTGTGACTGAGCGGTTGGTGGAAAGTTTTCACGACCTCATGGATTATAGTTTTACTGCCAATATGGAAGGAGATCTGGACCATATTGCTGAGGGTGAGCTGGAATGGCATAAGCTACTGGATAAGTTTTATGCGGACTTCAGTAAAAAGCTAGCGCGAGCAGAGTCTGACTCCAGTACTGGAGGGATGAGAGCGAATGAGCCTACCATGACAGACATTGATTGCCCTACTTGTGAACGCAAAATGCAAGTGCGTACCGCCAGTACGGGGGTGTTTTTGGGTTGCTCAGGTTATGCTCTACCCCCTAAAGAGCGCTGTAAAACCACTATTAATCTAGTGCCAGGTGATGAAGTTATCCATGCTGATGATGATGAGGGAGAGGCTAAAGCACTTCGAGCTAAGCATCGCTGTGAAAAGTGTGGTACTGCCATGGACTCTTACTTGATAGATGAGAAGCGCAAACTACACATTTGTGGTAATAACCCAGATTGTTCTGGCTATGAAATAGAACTAGGGCAGTTTAAGTTGAAGGGTTATGAAGGGCCTGTGTTGGAGTGCGACAAGTGTAGTGCAGAGATGCAGCTAAAAACAGGGCGGTTTGGTAAGTATTTTGACTGCACTAATGATGCTTGTAGTAATACTCGTAAACTGCTGAAAAGTGGCGAACCGGCACCCCCTAAAATGGAACCTGTGCCTATGCCTGAGTTGCGTTGCCTAAAAGTCGATGATACTTACATTTTAAGAGATGGTGCTTCAGGGCTGTTTTTAGCGGCGAGTCAGTTTCCTAAGAACCGGGAAACCCGTGCACCACTGGTGAGTGAGTTGATTCCTCATCGAAATGAAATTGACCCCAAATACCATTTTTTGATGGATGCGCCGCAACAAGATCCTGAGGGTAATCCAACTATTGTGCGGTTTAGTCGCAAAACTAAAGAGCAGTATGTGATGACAGAGGTAGAGGGCAAAGCGACAGGGTGGCGTGCTTTTTATAAGGATGGAAAGTGGGAAGAGCAAGTGACTAAAAGCCGGGCTAAAACCAAAGTAGAGGCGGCAAGTTGAGAGGGAGTGAGCGGGTAGCTGAAAATGCTACCCCTGCAAAAGAAGCCTTACAAGCCCTGGTGAAACAAAAGCTTTATTTTGCCGCTGCTTTGTTGCGGCAATGTCAGCAACTGTCTGATCCGCTACCTGGCGATCAAGAAGGATTACTGCAAGCGGTTGCCTGGCATTTGGTAACCGCTGTTAATGCGTTTGGTCATGAGTTAGGGGCAGAGTATCAGCTATCCCTAGCTGTTCATCATTGGTCGTTTGCTGAATTAAGTGCAGAGCAGCGTCAGTCTGCACCAGGGTTAAATAGCTTACATCTGCTATTGCAGGAGGATGACAGCTGGCTAAGCCACTTATCTGAATACTACGATCGAGTAGAGGCCTTACAGCCAACAACCCTCAAGCAAGACCAGCTAGCAGGTGAACAGACGCTGATTATTACCAGTGAAGTGTCCACTTTTCAAATGTTATCAAACTGCTGTCAGGCGTTAGCTGAGTTTATTCAACATTGGCGAGAACAGTTAGTCGAGTATTGACAACGGGCACTTGTTATGTCGACAGGTGTTGTATGGTATCGCAATATTGCTTTAATGATTGTTATTGGAAATGGAGGCCCAGTTTATGATCCGCTCACTTATTTTATCCTTGTTTTTTATGAGCCTAGTCAACTCATTAATGGCTAAAGAATTACCCTATGACCCAAAGGCCAATGCTAAGCAGCAGTTAACCCAAGCCCAGCTAGCAGCCAAGCAGCAAGGTAAACTGCTGTTGATTGCGTTTGGGGCTAACTGGTGTCCTGATTGTGTTGCGCTGGATAAGGCAGTCAGTAGAGGACAGCTCGCTGAGTTGATTAAAACTCACTTTGTAACCGTTAAAGTGGATATTGGCCGTTGGGATAACAATATGGATATTGTGCAGGAATACGGTAATCCTGTTAAAAAAGGCATTCCTTCGATTGTTGTGACATCAGCAGATAATAAGGTGCTGTTTGCAACGAAAGGTGGCCAGCTGGCAACTGCACGAAGAATGGGAGCTGAAAACTTCTATAATTTTTTCAACTCTCTCAGCAAGCTGAAAACCCAAGCTACACTAGGGCAGGATACTCAGCCTGAAGCTGCTCAGGAATTATGAGCACCTAAAAAAATCAATTTTTAAGAGTGTATATTTAGTAATCGCTTTAAATGGAGTGATCATCATAGACAACCAGCATATGGTTATCTTCTTCCACATAAAACCGTCCCTTACTCAGGCCTTCGGCATACTGCTTGAGGTAATGGGTAAGGGAAGAGGCTAATAGTTCTCGCTGGGCAATTTCGTAGCAATGCTCAAAAACCTGTCCAACTGTTCCTTGGCTGGTTGGATTAAGGTCAACGAAAACGATGTTAAAACCAGGATCGCCCCCAATGGGAATCCATAGTGGGTCATAGCTAAGAGGTTTCACTTCTGGGCAATGGGCCTGATAAACCGCGGCCATTTTCTGAAAGTCTTTACTGCCATTAAGTGCTACGTCGTGCTCCAAATGGTACTGGCGTTGCTTTAATATTTCAGGCACAGAAAATAAGTCACCGTGGAAAGGTAAAATGCCACAAGTACATAGGTGGTGAAAAAAATTATCCGTTTTCTCTCCACTGACAGCTAACAGGAACGCCTGCAGATCATTGGGCAGGCTAGTACCTAGTTCAGCTTCCAGTTGCTCAATGTGTTTTAGTGAGGCACCAGCATTTAAAGCATCTAAAAAGACGGGTTGGTTTACTTTAAACCACTTAAGGATTTGCTGCCAATAACGTAATATAAGGTCCGCCATAATCTGCTACTACTGCTTTTGTTAATCCTAATTATTACGTTTTAGCTGGCAATTAGCTAGTTGTAGGGCTCTCCATTAGTTTTTATGGTTCACAAATTTATTGCAAACTTATAAATAACGGGTTTTACAAACTGCAACCTTGTTTTAAAAGTATTTAAAAATCAGCTAATTATTGATATCTCTGATATTAGCTGGGATTAAGATCATTATTGTATTTTATTGAATTACTTCGCGCGCATGCCGCATCCGGCTTACCATTATGAGTTGTGATTTTAGGTTTCTCATTCGATCATTCAGGCGAAATGCTAGGGCTTTTTGTGCAGATTTAAAGTTGGGAAAAACATCGAGATCATCAACTGGGTCAGTGGTCAAGACAATATCGTAACTGTCTTCACTATCACAGATGATTTTATAGTGATACATAACAGAACTCTGAAGTGCTAAGAAGGAAAGATTGTCATCAGACTAGGTTTAAATATAGGTCAGTCATGAGTCGATGCAAGTTCTAAATAAATAGTAGAAATGCCTTGAAAGCCGTGTGGATGAGAAGAGATACCCTACACTATAGAAGTCTAGAACTCGTTAGATTGCTTTTCGGGCGCTAATTTGTTTTGTCATAACGTTATAAGGTTATTATTGCTGTTTGTTATCAAGGTTTATAATGTCGTCATCCAGTTAAGCATAAACTCAATTGAATTAAGGACATTTCATGATAATTCCAGTGATTCTCTCTGGAGGAACCGGTTCTCGACTCTGGCCATTATCCCGCGAGCTTTACCCTAAGCAGTTGCTCAACCTAGTCAATCCAGATGCGAGTTTGCTACAAGAGACGGTTAATCGGTTGATTGGATTTAAGGAGGTAGAGGCACCTATAGTGGTGTGTAACGAAGAGCACCGCTTTATGGTAGCAGAGCAGCTCAGGCAAATAGCTCAACCAGCAGAAAGTATTATTTTGGAGCCTGTGGGTAGAAACACTGCACCTGCTATTGCCGTGGCTGCACTCAAAGCGATGAAGCTTAGTAGTGAGGCAATGTTACTAGTGCTGCCTGCCGATCATGCTATTCGAAAGTTAGAGGCCTTTTATAAGGCGATTCTCTACGGTCAACAACATGCGCAGCAGGATCGATTAGTCACTTTTGGGATTGTGCCAGACCACCCGGAAACGGGGTATGGCTACATTAAAGCGTCTGAATCACTTGGCTTTTCAGGTTACAAAATTGACTGCTTTGTAGAAAAACCTGACCAGGCAATGGCGGCTGGTTATGTGGCAGAAGGTGGTTATTTTTGGAATAGCGGAATGTTTATGTTTAAGGCAGCAACTTATTTGGCGGAGCTACAGGCTTATGCGGTGGATATTTTTAATGCTGCCAAACAAGCATTTGATGAAGCGAAAACGGACTTGGATTTTTTACGCTTGGATAAAGCCAGTTTTACTGCCTGCCCTGAAGACTCAATTGATTATGCGGTAATGGAAAAAACCGACAAAGGTGTAGTCATTCCTACTGATATTGGCTGGAATGATGTGGGCTCTTGGCGAGCATTGGCTGAGTTGCACGCTTCTGATGCACGGGGTAATAGCCAACTGGGTGATGTAATATTAAGAGACACAGAAAACTGCTATTTGCGCAGTGAAAAACGTCTGTTAGCGGCTGTTGGGGTAAAAAATCTGGTGGTGGTGGAAACGGATGATGCTGTGTTAGTTGCTCATAAAGATAAAGTTCAAGATGTCAAAAAAATTGTTGAGGAGTTAAAGAGTCACCAACGTTCTGAGTATATGCTGCATAAAAAAGTGTATCGCCCTTGGGGAAGTTATGAAGGCATTGATGAAGCAGAGCGCTTTCAAGTTAAGCGGATCACTGTTAAGCCTGGTGCAAGCTTATCACTACAGATGCACCATCATCGAGCCGAGCACTGGATAGTGGTTAAGGGTACAGCCAGGGTGACATGTGGAGAGAAGGAATATTTGGTAGCTGAGAATGAGTCCACTTATATACCACTGGGTGAGCAGCATCGATTGGAAAACCCTGGAAAAATTCCTTTGGAGTTAATTGAGGTACAGTCTGGTAGCTATTTGGGAGAAGATGATATAGTTAGGTTTGATGACGTTTATGGACGAACCCAATAGGGGGGTTGTCTTTGTGAGTAGTAATTGTCAAATAGTGAAATTAATAAACTAATGATCAAAAAGTGTCTTTTTCCTGCAGCGGGTTATGGAACCCGCTTTTTACCTGCAACTAAGTCAATGCCTAAAGAAATGATGCCGGTCGTGAATAAACCTCTGATTGAGTATGGGGTAGAAGAGGCACTGGCTGCAGGTTTAAGTGAAATTAGTATTGTTACCGGTCGAGGCAAGCGAGCACTTGCTGATCATTTTGATACCAATTATGAACTTGAGCATCAAATAAAAGATACTGACAAAGAGCCGATGCTAAACGATATTCGTCGTCTAATTGATGAATGTAGCTTTTCTTATACCCGGCAACGGGAAATGAAAGGATTGGGTCATGCTATTCTGACAGGTCAAACCTTAATTGGTGATGAGCCGTTTGCGGTTTTGTTGGCGGATGATTTATGCATTAACCAGGGTGATGGTGTTCTGTCTCAAATGGTACGTTTGTTCAAGCAATTTCGCTGTAGTATTGTAGCCATTCAGGAAGTACCTGCGGATGAAACAGGAAAATACGGCATTATTGCGGGAGATATGATTCGAGAAGATTTGTATAGAATTACCGATATGGTGGAAAAGCCTGCACCTGAAGACGCACCTTCCAATTTAGCCATTATCGGTCGTTACATCTTAACGCCAGATATCTTTGACATTATTCGTAGTACCACTCCTGGCAAAAATGGTGAAGTGCAAATTACTGATGCATTATTACAGCAAGCTCAAGATGGTTGTGTATTAGCCTATCGGTTTAAAGGCAAACGCTTTGATTGTGGTAGTGTTGATGGTTATATTGCTGCAACCAATTATTGTTATGATCAGTTTTACCAAAAGAATAATGGCAGTTAGTGACTATTTCCTACCACTGTAAGGTTTATAGATTAATTAGTGAAGAGCAGTTCATTTACTTTAATACGGTAGGGTTTTTCAGCAAGTATACGGTAACTGACAGATTATTCTGATAATGGCTTTGTCAAGTGCTCATGAGATGGTAGAATCAAGTACTTGTCCCTAACGATAATGGTGAGAGTCTGTAGATGCCTTCTTATTTAGAGATAGTTGAACTGCCAGATGGTAATATTGCACTACAGCGTTCTGATGCTGATGAAAAGCCATTAGTGACAATATCATTTTCTGAAGAGGCTAAAGCCTTTTTACAGGATAATTATATTGAGGTGGCCAAAGCGATGTTGAGTGCCGGTATCCATATGGTGGGTATCATGGCAGAAACAACAACAGAAGAAGATGAAAGCAACCGGGTCATCCATTAAGGCCTGGTTGTTATTTTATGAATATGCCGACGTTTGATAGTGTAACTTTGTTCGTTTAGTTTTCAAAACGTTGGTATTTGTTTTTGACATGTTGGTAGACTAGTTCCCTTATCCTTTCTTGTTTCCATTCACGCCGTATCATAATTATTACTAACAACACACAGTAAGTATGCTTTTGGTAATGTAGTAAGTTAGCTACTAATAAATTAGTTTTTTATTGTTTTATAACTCAGTGTGTTATTACTTATTAGAGTGGGTGGGTTGTGATATGATTCACAGTTATTTACCTATTGTTGAGTGTTGGTTTGTGTGAATAAAGGGCATAATTGGTTTAACAGTCAAATTAAATAACATATAAATGAGTAAATAATAAGCTGTGTTTTGGATCTCAAATACAATCTTAAAATGATATATTAATCAAAATAAATATGAGAAATTATCAAGAAAATTATAAAACAGTTTAGTGCTAAAAAATATAATAAAGAAAAATTTAATATAGTTAAAGTGAATGCTTTTTCATTCACCAAGGATATAACCCAAGGCGTAGGGTTTTAAACATTCGCTTTGGGCTTAAATGAGATAACAGTATAAAAAGGAAATAGTGCACAGGAAGGTGGCCGTTAAAAAATATAGTGACCATTAGGGGAAATATATGCGAATACCTTCTTCGAGTCATTCGTCTGTTGATTTGTCAAAAAATGTTGATAGTCAGGCAAGCAGTACTGACCTTCAGAAAAAAAGCAACGATTTATCTATTAATAACTCACCCGTTAATGTATCAGAAAACTCTCAATTAGAATCGAATAATTCAGCTTTAAAAAGACTGCCTGTTTACGGTAATACAGGCATATTAGATGCTTATAATCAGGAAGGGCATCGAACTCATTTTCGAGTGAATGATAAAGGCCATTTAGAGTATTGGCGCTCAGATGCTAAAAAGCATACTCCTTTTGGCTTAATTAAATTAAAAGCCAAGTTTAAACCAGTGCAACAAGTATTTGCTGATGGCAAATGGCCAGTAAAAGGTAAGGTTGATGCGTTAATCCCTGGGGTAAATGGAGGCGCTTTGGCACTCATTGAAGGCAAGTTACATCTGCTGTCTACCGATGGTTTTGCCAAACCTTGGGATAAAGCCAATGTGTATGGTGACATTACTAATGCATTTGTTCGTAATGACGCTGTTATTTTTGTGCTTAAAAACGGCACTGTGGGACGTGGAACCCCTGGCTCTGATAACCAGATCAGTCGTGTTGCATCCCCCAACCTGGAGCAACCATTACAAGCAGGCGATCAATTATTTGTTGATAATAACGGTATCTGGTGGAAGTTTCAGGCTGGTGAGCTGGCACGTCATAATCCCACCTCCCAGCAATGGCAAACAGTTTCTCCTCAAACAGAAAGTATTAATCGCTACGATAATGTTGTCATTTCTGAATCTGGTCAGGTATTTGGCTTTTTCCAGGAAAATAATCAGCCAGTACAAGAAGATGTGATTACTGGCAAGCGTTTGGACTCTGCAGTTAGCACTCAAGCCGTTGATGGCACGCTTCGGGATGCATTTACCTTTCATGCTACCGCCGACAATGGACAACAAATAACCCTAGGTGCTGGTCTGGATAAAAATGGTCAACTGACGGGGTATATTGAAGCGCCAGGTAATGGCCAGGATAAACCTGCGCAGCGACTGGCGGTTTTATTTCCAGATGGTAACCCTATAACGGGTATCCAGCACTTACGAGCAGGGATGGATGGCACTCTTTACTTTGTACGTGAAGGCAACGTATACAGTACATCTGTTGCTAAAGGCCAATGGACCCAACCGCAAGCGGTGTATAAAAGTACCAGCAATACCCAAGCATTAGATGTAGCTGTGGCGCATGATGGAAAAACAGCCATCTTATTGTCTGATGGGACTTTAATTGGGGCTGGTTTACCTGGGCCTTTGGCGGGTAATTATCCTGAAGGTCAATTATCACAACTTGCTTACGACAGCTCAGGTAATTTGTGGGCGATTACAGATCAAGGGGGTCTATTAAAGTTTGATCAGGGGGGTAAAGTAGTTCTCTCTTCAAAGGCTGCAGCTGAAGCTTCTGACACTGAAATGCCAGTATTTAAGCAATTAGCTACGGCCGCCAAAGATGGATTAATACGACTGGTTGATAGCAATGGTAAAGGTTATTTTATTGGGTCAACGGTCCAAAGCAGTGAACTGGCGAATGCTTTAGCGACTTCACAAAGACCTAATTTACCTGGTAAAGGGCAAGTGGTTCGCGTCCCTGGTGGCAAATGGACAGAAACCTTTTTAGGTTTATTACCCGGTGGACATACTGTTTCAGGAAAAACAGATAAATTTGCCACGGTTTTATTTAAAGAAAAACTTAACCGAAAAATACTAAGCAGTATTCGTGAATACATGGCAGCTCATATCAAGACACCAGTGCAAAAAGGTGCAAAAGGGCTATGGCGCAAAATTCAACATGCGATTCAAACCGATGGGCCGATGTTTAAGGAAGGTAGTTCAGGTAGTGTTTATCAGGACATAAAACGCATTGCTGCTAATAATGCTAATTTTCAAGGAAATAAAGTCACCTTAAATAATACCGATCCAAGCTTTAAAACTGTTGTTGATGAAAATGCAAAAATTGTCGCCGAAATTAAACAGTTGATTAATTATGACGAGCTAACGCGTCCTGAAAATGGCTCATTTTTAAATAAAGCAAAGGGAGAAGTGCAGCGGGTCAGAAAAGCGGACGGCTTTGATGCCAATAACCTGATTTTTCAGTTAGCTGAGTCACCAGTGTTAGATCAACCAACCCGCGAGTTTATGCATGAATTATTGGACTTAGGGGTATTTGTTGATCGATCTGCGCCTGGGGCTGTGTTGCAAGCGAAATTATTGCAAAATGCGGATATTTTACGTCAATTACACCAAGGGGAAACCGTCGATATTGCTGCTATTCGCAATAGTGCTATCAGTAAAGCCTATGCGCAAGGTTTTCGTAGCTTGCCCGAAATGTATAACCTAGAAAAAGCAGTCAAAGGGTTAAGTGGTGATTTACAAAACCCTGATAGTGAATTATCAAAAGCCTGGCGAGAAGTGACGGGGGTCGCTAAATCAGCAGGTCAAGACGCGTTAGTGGTAGCGATTAAAAATAAAATAGCGGCGTTGCCAGTGGGTGAAAGCTTAACATTATCACGCAGCCGGGGAGTAGAAGTCAGTTTAACCGGAAAGCGGGCGATTAGCCGAAGCATAAACCCAGCGTCTGTAACCCTTTATGCGGGGCCAAAAGGCCATTGGAAAATAGCGCCCAGCTTAACCATTAACAAAAAAGCAGACGGCAGTTTAGGCATCTCTATTTCGTATAGCCGTGATGCGGGCGCGGGTGTGGGTGCTGAGTTTATTGCGGGCACAGGTGTTGCGGGTGGAGTATCTGTATCGGCGGTATTAGGTGCAGGTATTGTGGGCAATCAGGTTCGCTCTGCTACCTTCGGTACGACCGTTGGAAATCAAGCTGACTTTATTACCAAACTCACGAGTGGCGATTTATCGTTAACGGATGTTCGTGCAATGTCTACCAGTGCAGGTACTGTTGCGAGAAAAAGCGTTGTGGGGGTGTCTGCCAGTGCTTATGTGAATGCGGGGATTAATGCACCTGCATTAGCGGTTTTAGATGACTCGCCTGGCCAAACCCAGTTTAATTTTTCAGCTAAGCCTGTGAGAGCTGAAGGTGCCGTTAATGGGAATTGGGCTTCAGGGGCTACCACCGGTGGGAATGGGGTAGAGGGGGCACATCATAGTAGTAGTCGTAGTGCTACCGTTGGCTATGGCATTATGCCTTTTTATTCAGGCGTGGTATTTGGTCAGGAAGATGCTGACAAAGTCAGGCCATTAGAACCTTATTATAAGAAAATACGTACCCTCACTGTATTATCCGATAGCTTGGCAATTAATTTGTCATTTGAGGCAGATACTGCATTAGGCAATGCTGCTCAGCGAGTGAAAGGGGTGACGGTTTCAGAATCACTGAACCCTGGGGCATTGGCGGGTGGCAAGTTACAAGAAGCGAAAACCCGTTTAACCAGCTTAATTAATCGTAACCCTCAGGACAGTGAATTAAAAGCGTCTGTTGAAGCGGTTTTGGAGGCAGCCAAACAAGGCAGTAGTCTTTCTATGAGTTATGAACTGACGGCAGAAGGTGTACGTCAGTTTAACCAGGAAGGTAATGGTCAGCAGTGGCTAAAACGGCTACATCATGATTCGTTAACCAACCCAGGTGCGCATGGGGATTTAATTCGACTTAAATCAGTGAGTTTAAGTAAGTCGGCAAGTCATGGCACTTCGGGCGGTGCGGTGATTCTAGCAGGAGCCGTATCATCAGGTACCATCAATGAAAGTGTGTCACTGGGGACGGTGTCGTTTAAATACGACACGAGTAATAATCAGCCTTCATTAGATAAGCGTGCTGGTGCTTTATTTGTTGACTCTGTCAGTGGGGTCACGCCAGGCGTGAATCCTGGTGGAAAAATCCCTGGCCATGTTGAGGCATTTGCTAACCAAATCAGTCAGTCAGGTGGTTGGAACTATGCTGGTGCGGATGTTGCTCCCTTAGCGATTGCTAAGGCATTGGGGGTGACCTTTGATCTTGAGCATACACGAAATGTTGTAGATACGCTGCACGGTGGTCGTAACCTGCGTGGCAAGTTGATTCATTCCAGGCCTACCAATACAACAGATAGTGACCATTACTTGGTGCGAGGTCGAAATGGTCGAGTTTATTCAATGCCCACAGATGGTGACTGTTTATTTCATGCCATTAACTTTCTGCAAAACCCAGGTGATTACCAGATTAGTGCAGATAAACCCTTAATTGGCCAGATTCAGTTGGTTGCAAAACCTGAAGCAACTGAGCGTATTCAATTGATGCGTAATCAAGTGGCGGATTGGGTCAGGGCGAACCCTAGTGCATTAAGTGACCTGATTCAATCTGATATAGTCGCTTCATTAAGTGACTTAAGAGGTAGTGGCAGTTCGCCAACTGCTCAGCAATACGACAGGTTTAGTCAGACTTTAGAGGCGGCTGATCAAACAATTAAAGCTGATGATGGCGCTGCTAATAATCAAAAAGTGAGGGATATTGAAAATGCTCGATTAATTCAATATACCTTTGACCAATCAAAAAGGATGCTTTCCGTGGGAAAGCAGCATGGCTTAAGTGTTGAGCTTTCCCCAGCGGTTAATAAAAAGCAAAACACTTTGCTGGCTGATGTATTATCTATGGCCAATGCTTTACATCAAGAGGGAGATGTTAAAGCATTGTTAGCCAGCAAAAGCCAAAGTCGATTTGTCAGTGAACTAATTAAACAAAATAAGAACAGTGCTGGTGAAACAGCGGCATATCAACGTTACAGCAAAGCGCAATCAGACATTGCTCAGGCCGCGAAGACTAATAAAGACTATCGTATCAATCTGGGTGAGTTTGGTTTAGCTGTTATTGCAGAAAAAGCCACAGCAGGTGGTGATCAGTCTTTGGTTTTTCGTTCTGGTCGGCATCGGTATTTATTAGCACATAATAAAGGGAAACTATCCTTTTACGATCCAGCAGTAGGTTGGGTCAGTGGTTTTAAAAATAAAGCAGATGTAGTGGGCTTTTTGACCCAGTACTTTTCTGACTCGGCACAGTTGGGTTTGGGGATTAACCCCAATCAGTTTCAAGTACAGTCTATTCAAGACAGTTTTTACCAAGATGCCGGCATTACTCAGGCAACCCAGCAATTACAGCAGTCACTTCCCGTTGAGCTAGAAAGACTTTCTAATCAAGATCTCCAGCAAGGGCTACTCAAAGTAAATGGTCAGCAAGTGAGCCGTACCCAGCTTTGGTTATTAGGTGCCCAAATTAATGGTCAACCTATCGCTGCTGATCGTTTAGTTAATGGTGGTGTAGCCAATATTAAATTTAACAGTGAGACACTACAGCAGTTTCTAAGCACTGCACCACAAGCAGATTTTGCTGAAGGGACGAAGATACTCAAAACATTGGCTCAGCTGCAGGATCGATCGGTTGCTGCATTAATTGATGGGGATCTATCAAGTCGGCTACAAACAGTCGTTGATAAAATTGATAGCACACCTTCTACATTAACCGATAGTCAAGTTCAAACACTTCAAAATAAGCTAAATGGCAATACGACGCGGGTGAGTGTAAAAGGGATTGCGTCTCAGGTACCAGGTGTTGGGTTGCAGGCGTGGGGAATTTATTCTGGCATTAAGGCCGCAGATGCAGCATTTGAAAAAGGTGATATTCAAGAAGGAGTCATTCAAACCGGTAGTGTATTAGCCAATATTGCCTCTATTCCTGCCGAAATAGCCTTAAATCGCAGCTTACCTAAATTAAGTCAGCGGTTAATTGCCCGTTCAGTTAGCAGTAGCAGCCGATTGGCAACTTCATCCGCTAGCCGCTTAGGGCAAGCTTTAGGCCGGAGTGGTGGAGCATTGGCCGCTTTAATTACATTGCCATTTGATATTTATACGGCAGCTAAAGCCTTTACTGATGCTCAAGCAGAAGGGTTAACCGATAAGCAGCGACAGGATTTGTATGTGCAGGGCGGCTTTGCGGTAGCGGGAGCCGTTACGGCTTTAAGTTTAGGGGTTGCTGCTATTTTTACAGGCAGTGCTGCGCTTGGTCCCATTGGCTTGGGTATCAGTGTTGGCTTGATTGTTGGGGCGCAAATTTATTCAGCTGTACGACAGGTGGAAGATGCTTGGGAATATGTGCCAGAGCTAGATGACTGGCGTCATCGCTTGCGCCAGGGCTGGCTGGCTTTTTGGGGCCAGGATATGGATGAGTGGGTGACTGATGCTTATAAAGCCAATAAGACCAAACATGATGTGATTGAACAAACTCGCCAGCGTTCAGCTGAATTATTGCAAGGTAATTTAGGTAGTGCCGTAGACACCATTGTTTATGGTGATGTTGATGTCGCGATTGAAGAAGTGAAGGTATATCACTACGAAGGCGGCTATGAAACGGTTCGAGAGCCAAAAGTGAATGGCGCTGATGATGTTATTTTTGCACAAAATGGTTTGCAAGGCATCAAAAATGCGGTTTCTGCTAATATTGATCCTGAAAAAGCCGTTTTGTTTAATATTGGTGGTGGCAGTGATACAGTTTTTGGCGTAACGAATAAAAAAAATGAGTTTATTTTTGGTAAAGGAGCGAAAAACCTTAAAGGTGGAAATTTGAATGATAACTTTATGTTTTCAGTCGATTTCTCCGATATGGAAAATTTTTATAATAACTTGGATAATTATAAGGATAGAATTTTTTTCGAAATTGATGGACAAGGGGGTGACAATACCTTAACCATTAATGCACAAACCTACCGAAACTATGTTTATTACGATCAACCCTATTCAGGTTTTATTATTGATCTGGAACAGGGTAAAGTATGGTTGAAAAATGCTGATAAAACCGGCGATGAAGCCAAAGGCCCGCAAATTGGTGAATTGAAAAATATTCAACATACTCTGGGCTCTGGATCTGATGGGGATGCTACCAGCTCAGGTTCTGATTATATTATTGGTACAAACGACAGTAATCGTATTTTAGCCAACAAAGGTGACCAGGTATTTGCCAAGGGCGGTAATGATGTAATTACCTTATCTGACTCTGCCAAGGTTGATGGCGGAGATGGTCAGGATATCTACCTGGTAAAACGGGATGTCCGCAATGTTCACATCACTGAAAATGGTCAGGATGCTTCTGTCGTACGGCTTGAGTTTGCGTTGGACGAGATTGCTGATTGGCAGTTGGTTAATAAAAATATTGTTATTCGACTAAAAGAGGCTGGCACAGTGACAGTCCATGATATTTATACCGAATACAATAATCAGTGGCAGCTAAAAAATAATCAAATCAGCTTCCAATCCCATGATGGTTTTATGTTGACACCTAACTTGCCGGCACAGCATAAAGCATTAGCTGTTGATCAAGCAGAGCCTATTCAGCTACATACCCGTTACTTGAAAGCAGGGGATAGAACCTATTTCAATCAGCAAACTGGGGTGACGATAGACCTTAATGACAATCGGATTGATGGCAATAATCAAGGGGGTGTCTATCAGCAGGATGAGTTTGAAAAGCTTGATAAAACTCAGCTAATCGTTTTACAAGGAGATGATGATCATCATAATGCACCGGCAGGTTCTCGATACTTTATTGAGCGCGGTGCTGGGGAAACGGTTATTAAACCACAGGCTCAAGATCGCAAGAACCCCGTAACTAATAAAGTATTCCTAGACTATGATGCTGCTGAAATAACGGCTATTGAAACTCGTTATCGTAATGAAACCTACAGTGCAGGCTATCGCCGCAAAGACTACAGTTTGGTTGTTTCATTGAATGATGGGCGTCAAGTTATCTTGGAAAATATTATTGATACGACGCTTCATGTGTATGATGCGCTTGCTAGAGGAGGGGAAACACTTCGGGACTTTGTCTTGGTTACACGTGATGGTATCGAGTATTCATTAAAGGAGTATGGTGGATCGAAAACACTAGCAACCGAAAGTCATTACCATGGTAAAAATAATAATGGTACTTTCTTAGTTGATACACGTAAAACACTCAACCAAAAAGACTATAAATTATCAGACTGGCAGTGGGGTGAGGGTAAAAAGTTAGACACCCGTTATCAATTATCCGCGGAAGGAACCGCTTATGCTGATACCTTGATTGGTAATGAACAAGCTAATGTTCTACGAGGCTATGGTGGTGATGACTTGATGCAAGGCAATGATGGTCATGACACCTATGTGATTGGTGCCTTCGAGGGAACTGTGACGATTAATAACCAGGCAACGGATAATAAAATCGATAACCTGGTAATCGGGGCTGGCTTTAACGATATTACCAGCAACCGTGATGGTATGAATTTAGTATTAAATGCACGGTTGCCTAGACCTACTGAAGCGGGAGGCGTGGATTATATTAATCGACAAATAGTCATTGAAAACTATTTTGTCAGTGATGCTTTCCGTCATCTGAGTATTGCTTCTAATGAAGGATTACAACAAGAACTGGTAGTTGATGAGCTAGGTAATATTAGTCGTATTATTGGAGCTAAAGCATTAACACCACAGCAACAACAGTTGTTGGAAACAGATGCCATTGATGAAAACTTGTTAAATCGTCAAGTATCTGAGGCTAGCGTAGCTGAAAAAACAGATTATAGTAGCCATCAACATGGACTGAATATTTTATTAGACGGCAAGGGTTTTGTATCAGATCGCTTTAAGGGCACTGAATTTGATGATGTAGTGAGTTTGACCAGTGTAGGCAAATTTGGTGAGCTGATTTTGGAGTATAACCCGTTTAAAGTGATACCTAATATTGATTTAGGCGCGGGCAATAACACCCTTGATCTAAGCCAGCTGGCAGCTAGCCATATTGATGCTCAATTGATGTATGGCTCTAGTATTTATGTTTACAATGACAGTGAGGATCAGCCACAGGAAATTCGAATTAACAATATCGCCAATATTATAGGTACAACCGGGAATGATAAGTTAAAGGGTTATAATGGTGATAATAAGTTGTTAGGTGGTGCTGGTGATGATGTTATTGAAGGGAAGGAAGGCATAAATACCCTAGTCGGTGGTAAAGGTAACGATCAGATATATAGTGGCTCTGATCAAGATAGGATTATTTACCAGAAAGGGGATGGCCGCGACACTATCAATGGGAATACTGTAAATGATGTGTTGTTGCTAAAAGATATCAGCTTATATGACCTGCATTTTTCTTTAACGGATAAAAATACCTTATTAATTTCTTTTAAAGGTCAACCTAATGATCAAATTGAAATTGTCTACTGGCAAGCGAGTTATCATTTTAATTTGGTGACCCAAGATGGAATCATCGATAAAGCAGGTATTGACCAATTAATACCTGCTTTGGCCGCCATTAATCGTAATGACTGGGTAAATGGCGCGACTGGTTTAAATCATTCTCAACAAACCCAGCTAGCGAATAGTTGGACGGTTACTACAGCAGAATTAAAGGGTGACGATAATCAAGTATCAGTCCTTATTGGACGTCAAGGGCATGACCAGTTAACGGCTGGATTGGCAGGTAGCATTGTCCGAGGGGGAGACGGCAATGATACGTTAATAGATAATATGGGTAATGATTTGTTAAGTGGTGAAAACGGTGATGACACTATTCAATTTATTGCTGCTGGTAAAGATATTGCCAGTGGTGGTGAGGGTAATGATACTTATCAAGTAACTACCAGTAGTCGAGGAATTAAAACTATTGATAACCAAGCCAATAGTGGTGATGATATTTTAGTACTGGATCAGGTTGATTCCCTTGAAAATCTACAGTTAGCTCGTCAAGGACAGGACTTACATTTATTGGTAACAAGCAAGGAAGGGCAGCTGGAATTAACCAATACAACAGAAGTTGTGGTTAAGAATTTTTATTTGTCTGATGCTTATCAACATTTGTCGTTGATTTTAGGGGATGGTAATGAGGTATTAGCGGCTGATTTGGTAGGTATGGCTAACCTGGCACCGCCCAGAAGCCAATTGACTTCCATTCATTTGACAGCAGCCAATGATGGCAGTATTAAAATAGACTATCGGCATCATCAAGGCCCTGTATCAGTGATTTTAGATAATCAATTGTCAGGCCAAACCGATTTCTATGGCAGTGATTATAGTGATACTGTTAAGGTAAAACGGCTTGGTGACATTAGCACCATTGATTTAGGTAAGGGGGCTAACACAATCGATTTAAGCCAGCAAACGGCTCCTGTCTCGGTTGATTTAAATGGGCAAGCAGGTAGGACTGCAGCAACCCTGCGTACTGAAGAGTCAGGTAAACAAGCCAATATCACCCTTAAAGGTATACAACATGTAGTCGGTAGTGCGACGGCAGCAAATGCCTTAGTTGGCAATAGCCAGCGCAATATTTTAATTGGTGGTCAGCAAGCGGATCAGCTGTTTGCTGTAGCGGGTGAAAATACCTTGGAGGCGGGTAAGGGTAATGACCTCATTGTGAGTGGTCGTGGCAAAGATACCATTATTTTTAACCAGGGGGATGGGCAGGATACCCTTTCAGGTTATACTACGAGTGATGTGTTAGTATTGAAAAATATCAGCCTTTATGATGTTCATTTTAGTTTGCATGATAATAATCAACTGAAGATCAGTTTCAAAGGTTCCACTCAGGATAAGGTGATGGTAAATCAATGGAATGATAACCAGGCATTTAATGTGGTGACTGATGATGGTGTGATTGATAAATCGGGAATTGAACAATTGATTCAAGCCTTGTCAGGCTTTACAGAAACGCAATGGTCTCAAGGAGGAGACGTATTAAGTAGTAGTAAAGCGCAAATAACCAACAGTTGGATTATTACTCAGTCTTAGTAAACGCTCATTTATTTGACAACGTTAAATAAAGCAGCTACGGCGTGACAAGCTGTAGCTGCTTTATTACATGTCAGGGAGTTGATCAAGCGATAAATAATCTATATAGCATATTTATTTACCTATATTTGATATTGAAGACGAAATGGTAATATGCCTGGTGATATTAGTGTTTTCTATCTTCTCTATTAATTTATCTGGATAAATAAACTGAATAATATCGATGCAGTTGTTTGTTAATAGCAATTTTTATTTTCAATAACCCTCCTTTACAGCCATACTGTTATTTATTGCACGGACTTGTTAGTTAAAAAGCACTGCCCTTAAATAGGTAAGCCGGTTTGCTTATCCTTTAAGGAGGTAGTGCGTGTTTCTGATGGAGGGGATGATGTTCCATAAGAAACCTTGTCAATATCAGTATGTAAAGCAGCCAACGCTTTTGTTGGTTGCCACTATTACTGTTTTTCCCTGGAGTGGTTATAGCGGTCCTTTAAACTTAGCGCAAGATGCACTAGAAATTGCACCGGGTGCTGAACCTAACATCGTCATTTTGTTTGATGATTCCGGTAGTATGGACTGGGAAGCAACGATGGCATCAGGGGTGTTAGTGGCAAACCAACCTGATGGTAAAAATATTGGATCAGCAGGTGGTATTACCCATCAGTCTGGTTGTAGTACTCCCTATTACTATGGAGTACAGTTTAAATCGAATACTTACAACCGCTATTGGGGCTGGGACAGATGTGCTGTTGCATCGACTAATACTTGGCGGTTTAGAAATAGTCAATTTAATAAACTGTATTATGACCCAACCAAAACCTATAAGCCCTGGCCAGGGGTGGATAAAAATGGCAAGGTTTTTGGTGATATTGATGTTAAAAATGCGCCTGATAATCCTTACAGCCCCGCTGAGTTTATTGATTTAACCCGGGGAGATGAGATTTTAAGGAGCCGGTGGGGCTCGCGAGATAATAATAAAGAAGGGTTTGCGTATTATATCTGGAATGATGATGGAGACGGTATTTTTGAAAACGGCGAACAGAAAAAAGTCCGGGTAAGAAATCTCAGTAAAAAAGAACAAACGAATTTTGCTAACTGGTTTGTTTATTATCGTTCACGGGATTTAGTTGCTAAAGGGGCATTGGGGTTCGTTATTGAAGGTTTATCGAATGCTCGGGTAGGTTTTACCTCTATTAATACGACTGCCAATAACTTTCCTGTCGCCTCATTAAATGCGTCTGTGTTATCGGGTAATAAAAAGAAATTGTTGGATAAAATCTATGGTACGCCAATTCCAGCAAATGGAACCCCGTTGAGGCGTAATTTAAGGGATGTCGGACGGTATTTTGAATGTGTATCAGGTAATCGCTTTAATGCAAGTGGGTCAAGTTGCCCAATTCAACCTGCACCTATCGGCACTTGTCAGCAAAACTATGCCATGTTGATGACCGACGGTTACTATAATGGTGGCTCGCCAGGGGTAGGGAATCAGGACAGAGACAGCACTAATAATATCTTTGATGGCGGTGCTTTTGCTGATAACCAGCATAATACCCTGGCTGATGTGGCCATGTATTATTACAAGCGCGATCTTTCCCGATTGCCCAATAGTGTTCCCATCACCAAATACGATAAACAGCGCTCGTTGACCTTACTCAGCGATGAAGATAGCCTGCACCAGCACATGGCGACATTTACCATTGGCTTTGGTTTGAAAGGAACAGTGGCAACATACCCAACTGATCCCAAAGTAGCATTTAACTGGCCAAACCCATTTGCCAGTGACTTTGCCAAGGTCGATGACTTGTTACATGCAGCTTATAATGGCCGTGGGGAATATTTAAGTGCGGAAGATCCTGAGCGCTTGGTAGATGGATTACAGGAAATTTTTCGACGTATTAAATCAGATTCGGGCGCAGCCAGTGCAGTGGCATTTAATACCCAAAGTATTAAAGCCAATGCGTTTGCTTTTAGGGCGCTGTTTAACCCTAAACAAAACAATGGTGATGTAGTTGCGCATCCTGTTGATGCTAAAACCGGTGAGGTTGATACCGCAACAGTTATCTGGTCAGCGACCAAAAAGCTCGATGAAAAACTAGCTGGTAATAATGTTAATAATCGCAATATCATTACTTATCGTATCAATAATGACGGCACTAAAGTTGGAGTGCCCTTTAATTATGATAATAATCTGAGCCAAGCCCAGCGGACAAACTTAGATAATCCAGTACCTTTTGCTTTACCCACTAACTATGGGGATCGTGATGGCAAGATCGGCGATGAGCGACTGTCATACTTGAGAGGAGACCAAACCCACGAAGGTACTAATTATGACAGAGGGCAATTTCGCGAGCGGCTATCCAGTTTAGGACGGCTTGGAGATATCATTCATTCAACACCTACTTATGTGGGCCCCCCGATTTTTTCTGGACGAGACAGCAGCCCTTATCCAACGTCTTCACCTTATTCAAGTTTCGCTAAGGCTAATAAAAGCAGACGGCTAATGTTGTATGTAGGTGCCAATGATGGAATGCTGCATGGTTTTAATGCGAGTACTGGTGAAGAGGTGTTTGCATATGTACCTAATGTATTATTTTCAGAATTATATAAACTCACTTCCCCAGATTATGTACATCAAATGTATGTCGATGAAAAAGCCAGTGTTAACGATGCCTTTTATGGCGGGGCCTGGCATACCATTTTAATTGGTTCACTCGGGGCTGGGGGCAGAGGATATTTCGCTTTAGATGTTACTAAACCGGAGGAGTTTGATACAGAAGCCGGTGCTGCAACGAAAGTATTATGGGAATTTACCGCAAGTGACGACAACGACTTAGGCTTTACTTATAGCCGTCCTATTATCACCATGACTAATGCTACGTCAGGGGGTGAGCATTTATGGTTGGCTATTTTTGGTAATGGTTACAATAGTACCAGTACCAATGGTAATGGGGTTTTGTTTCTTAATAAACTCACAGGACATGGCGCGGATGGTAATTGGGATTTAGATACGGATTATTACAAAATAGACACAGGCAAAGGCAAAGCAGCCAGTGCTGATGGCCTTACCCCGAATGGTATTGGTTTACCCCGGGCGGTAGATCTTGATGGTAACGGTACCGTTGATTATGTATATGCGGGAGATTTACAAGGAAATCTGTGGCGTTTTGACCTAACTGGAGGCAGCGTTACTTCGTGGGATGGGACCATTATCTTTACTGCCAAGGATAATCAGGGCAAACCACAGCCTATTGTTAATCAACCTATTGTGGTGCGCAATACTGGTAAAGGTGGCGTAGTCGTTGTGATAGGGACTGGCACCTGGATTACTCGCGACGATATTGGCTCAACTGATATTCAAAGTATGTATGGTATTTGGGATGACTTGTCTAATGATGACTATCCTGTGAGTAAAAATGACCTGGTTGAGCAAAAATTTATCAATACTACTGAGAAAATCAGTGGTTTTACTACGCGCATTTTAAGTGACCTACCAGTTGAGTATTCAAAAGATAATGATGTAAGAGGCTGGCAACTGCACTTTCATGCAGCATCGGCAACCACCAGTGGTGTTGAATTTCCGGGTGAGCGCGCAGTAAGAAAATTATTTTTAATTGGCAATAGCCTATTAACTACCACCGTTATTCCTAATCCGGCATTGGCCTGTGCCACCTTACCAGGAGGCTTTCTTATCGGGCTTGATCCTTTAACAGGTGGACGGTCTAAAACAACCCCCTTATTTGATTTAAATAATGATGGGGCTTTTGATGAGCAAGATAAACTGTCTAATGGCACGCCAGTTTCGGGTATACGGCTAGCGGGTATTCCTACTGATCCTGCTTTTATTGGTAACCGTATTGTGATTCAAGAACATACAGGTAATGTTACTAGTTTTGGCACTAACCTAGAAGGCTTGAATACTGGCCGATTATCTTGGCGACAGTTGCTGCAGGGGCAGTGACGGTAATTGACAAAAAGGACAAGTATTAGTTTTCTTTGTCAGTTGTATTTACCAGTGGTTAGCTTCATTTTGTATGTCGTCACTACGCATTTTGTCAAACACGTAAATTTCCTTACCATGCTCATCTATTTCAACCTGGCCAGCACCCTTGGCACACAGGTATTGCAAAATGACCGTGACTTCTTCAATCGTCATTGTATGGCTGGAGGCCAATTCAAACGCTGTTACCCGGTAGTTGCGCTCCTTAATCATATTAAGGATTATCCGTTCATTATGCTCTTGCTGGGCGGCTTTGGTTTTGGTGTGTGTTTTCCAACTGAATAATGCACCGCCCGCTATCATACCACCACCCAACAGTAACATGGGGATACTGGCATAGCCCAGCAATGAGATAACGCCGCCCATGGAAGCAACGCCATATCCCAAATAGGGATGCTTGGGGAGAGGAGGTGGAGTACTGTCGTCGACTGCCGCTGGAGTAGGCGTTTGGGCTGAGGGAGTGGCTGATCGATTACGAGTGGGTTGTTGGGCAACAGCAGTGGTACTTCTTTGTTTAGGCGCGGCAAAGCCGTATTTTTCACCGATTTTCTTAATCCCTTCGGCATAACCCTGGCCCATACCCCGTACCCGCCATTCACCCTGGTGACGATAAATTTCAAATAAAATGGCACTGTTATAATTTTTAGCTGCAGTTTCAAGGATAAACTTACACACTGGCTGGCCAGTGACAGCACTGACTAAACGGGTTTCTACATAATCGACACTGGAAAAACGCTTGGTTTCTGGGCTGCGGGTAACCAGTAATTCTAGCTTGGCAATGTCATTTGGTATTTGCTCTAGATGAATTTCCCCTTTGGTTTTACTCAGCATGACCCCTTCACCACGCAGGGTAGGATTCGCTGTATAAATAAAATCTTTAATATTTTTAACCTGACTTTCAGCATTGACAGCAACGACGTTTAACTCAATATCATCTAACCCAGGAACACTACGCGCCTGCCATAGCAAGCTTTTACAATGAGCAAAATGCTCAGAAAGGGATAAATTTTCACCCGGTGAAAGCTCAGCCCCATCGGCAAGGGAAATCCCATCATCAGCCTGGAGTGGTTGGGGAAGATTAAACTGATATTGCTCGGCCACTGCCGCTAAGTCACCTGGTGACTCAAAACCAATATAGCGAAGTTTCCACTGACCTTTATGGCGATAAACTTCCAATAGGGTTAATGATTTGGTTTCTGGTGAACAGGCTGGGATATTAATCCGAGCTGCCTGGCCACTGTTCACTCTGACCTGGATATTGTTGACCTGAGAAAAGTTATGGCGACTATTCACGGGTAGAGCTAACACAATATAAAACCGATCGTAGGGGGTGGTGAGTACGGGTAAGGTTAACTCATAAATTTTACCTTGCGAGTGTCGAGTAACCAGATCGGTGATACGGGTGTTGTCTTCCCATAAAAAGTGGGCAATTGTCGTCAACTGCTTATTTTCGTTTACGGCTAAGCCATAAGCTTCTAAGCCCAGGTCGGCAGCTAAACTTCGCCAACCAATATCAATCCTTAATGGCTTTTTGGAATCTAACGAAATATTCTGGCCCCTGATTAACTCCATAGCGCTTTTCATTACCTACTAAATCAACACACTCAGAGTTTACTTGGCTAGTGGAGGTGTCGCAAACCTAAAACCACAGCCGTATACCTACAACCAAATTCACATCATCGGTTTCTTCGCCTTCCTCTCTGGCAAAGTCTGCTGTTTTGCTGTATTTTTTCCACCAATTAATACCAATATAAGGGGCAAACTCTCGCCTGATTTCATAACGTAATCGCAGGCTGAATTCTGCTTCCGATAAACCAGAGCCTACTCCAACGGCTTCATCATTTTTACTAAATGCACTTATCTCAATTTCTGGCGTAAGCACTAAGCGCTGGGTAAATAGCATTTCATATTCAGCTTCCAGTCGCAGTTCGATTTGGCCATGCTCACCTAAAAATAAAAAAGGCTCCGTTTCAAAATAGTAGGGTGCTAACCCTTGAAAACCAAGCGCGAGCCAATGACGCTCGGGGCCTGATTCTAAATCACCACGCCAGCCTGCTTGAAAATCCCAGAATGGCGCCACTGCTCGGCTGTATAATAATTGCAGTTCAGATTCTTCAGTGTTGCCATTGGTATATTCACCTTCCGATTTTAACCAGAGTTTATGCAAATCTTTACCTACCCAGGCTTGAGCATCCCAAGCGATCGGGTTATCACCTTCAGCTTCACGCCGCTCCAGTTGGTTTACCATGAATTTGGTTAATAATGGGTCGTCTTCAGCGGCTGCCAACGCCTGTTCACTGATAAATAAGCTTATACTTAATAAGCTGTATTTTATTGTTGTATTCATAACGCCCCCTAGCTCACTCTCACTTCTCGCATCATACCGGGCATGTGGTAAAGCAAATGACAATGATAAGCCCAGCGGCCTTTAGCATCGGCTGTTACTAAATAACTGATTTTTGAGCCGGGCTGTACGAGCACCGTATGTTTACGAGGGATGTGCTTAGCATCGCCTGTTTCTAGCTCACTCCACATGCCGTGTAAGTGAATAGGGTGGGTCATCATGGTGTCATTAACTAAGGTAATACGCAGCCGTTCGCCATATGTCAACCGCAAAGGTTCTGCATCGGCAAACTTAATCCCATTGACTGACCACATATAACGGTTCATATTGCCAGTTAAGTGCAGTTCGACTTCTCGGCCTGGTTCACCGTGATCATAAGTAGAATACAAGTTATGTATGTCTGCATAGGTGAGCACTTTACGTCCATACAAGCGCTGATGATCTCTTAATCCAATACCAGGATCATTAAGTCCACTTTGTGGCATTTCTGCACGCATATCTACATGGGGGCCAAATTCAGTAGGTGCGTGTTTAATTTCATTATTACTGCCAAATCCCGCCTTACCTAGTTGTTGTTGATGACCTTGATGCTGGCTGTGATCCATACCCCTGGTGTTGTGTTTCATCATTTGATGTTGACTATGATCCATGCTATCAGAGCCATGATCCATACCATGCATACTCCCATGTGCCATACCCATCTCTTGATGGCCTAGCAAAGGGGCTGGGTCCATCGCTGGAATAATCGCTTGTAAGGCTGGGCTGGGGGTGAGCATGCCGCTGGCATAACCGGTTCTATCAATGCTTTGGGCAAATAAGGTATAAGCATTATTTATACTGGGCTCGACAATCACATCATAGGTTTCAGCCACGCCAATCCGAAATTCATCCACCGTGATGGGCTCAATATTTTGTCCATCAGCAGCGACAATTTTCATTTTTAAGCCAGGAATACGTACATCAAAAATGGTCATGGCTGCGCCATTAATAAAGCGCAGCCGTACTTTTTCGCCTTTTTTAAATAAGGCATACCAGTTATCTTCGGGGGTGAACCCATTCATTAAAAAGGTATAGGTATAACCGGTGACGTCGGAAAGATCGGTTTCACTCATGCGCATTTGGTTCCACATGGCGCGCTCATTCCAGGTTTGGCTAATACCTTTAGTTTTAATGTCTTGCCATAAGTCACCGACGGTACGCTCACGAAAATTATAGTAATGACTCATTTTTTTTAATTTGGCGTAAATAGTTTCAGGAGCCTCATCTGACCAGTCTGAAAGCATCACCACATAATCACGGTCAGCATTCACTGGGTCAGGCTCTTTTGGCTCAATCACAATAGCACCATACATCCCCGTTTGCTCTTGAAAACCGGAGTGACTGTGATACCAGTAAGTACCACTTTGGTTAACGGTAAATTGATAAGTAAAGGTTTCGCCGGGTTTTATCCCAGCAAAACTTAAGCCTGGCACCCCATCCATATCGGTAGGCAAAATAATTCCATGCCAATGAATGGAACTATCATGAGCCAGCTGGTTAGTCACATTTAACGTAATTCGATCACCTTCTCGCCATCGTAAAATAGGCGCTGGAATGGTGCCATTAATCGTGGTTGCCTGACGTTCTCTACCGGTAAAATTCATTGGTTGATAACCAATGTTCAAGGAAAACTGTTTGCCTGAGAGTACTTGTGGTACCCGTCGTTTAACCGTATTTGATGCGGTCAATAGGGGCGATGCACCTAAACCACAAAGTAAACTACCCGCCGTGATACCAGTAACGAACTGTCGTCGGGACATAAGAGGGGATGTTGGATGATAAGTTGTCATTAGATATTTCCCTCATCTATTTCATTCTTTCGGTATTTATTATTTTGAGCTTTTTTATTGTAATTGTTCACATACAAAAGTAGTGCAATTTCTTTAATTCGAGATAGCCTACCTTATTTGCTTAGCATTTATATAGGGTTATTATAAAACAGCATTAAACGTGACTATTTTTCCACTACACTGATAATTATGTTAATTAATTTATAGGGCGACTTGACCTTCTAGTGGGTGGAAGCTTTACGATGTGAAGCTATTTCGAAAACATAACTATAGGCAAACCCATTTTTAGGCATAAATGCTTTAGTAGAGCAGTGCAATAATGATGTTAAATAAACTACGACAACAGCGAAGTCATATAGCCCTAACTTTATTGGCTATGTGGGTTATGTTGCATCTTGTCGGTTGTTTAACTGTATGGGTTTCTACTGCTGACACTGATGTTATGGCTAGTATGGATAGCTCAGCAATCCAGCATCATATGGCATTAGCAGTAAGTGGAGATGATATATCCTATACCGCTGATATGGCTTGCAGTGATACGAGTGACACCTGCCAGTCTATGAATAAATGGCAGTCGTTACTGCAATTACCCTTAGAGCCTTTGTTTGCACTTCTCCTTATTATTCCTTGTCTTCAACTGTTGATTGGCCCTCCCATTGGCTTAGCCATACGTCAACAACAGTTGCGGTATGTTCAAGCTAGCCCACCCATTAACCTTCGCCATTGCTGTTGGCTGAAATAGCCTTTCCCTAAAAGCGGTTTCATTACTGTTGCATCCGGTAAAACTGTATTTGCGAGTTATGAAGCCGCGTCCAAGTAATATCTCATTTTCTTTTAAATTTTTATTTAACCTATTACTAATTTATTTCGTTATAGCCAAAGTGAAAGGGTTTTAGGCAAGGCCATCGAGTGCCGAAGCCCCATGAGCCCATAAATAATAGGTGATTGGGGTGAGACACGAAGATAACAAAGCCTAAAAGGCATTCACGAAGGGTATAGGAGGGAATTATGCCTACGCGGTTATTGTGGTGCATTATATTTACCGTTTATGTACCCATGTTGCAGGCTCACTCAGGTCTACTGCTTGATCAGGCAGTTAAAGCAGCGTTAACCAATGAACCAGGGCTTGTAAGTCATCAACTAGAAGCCAATGCACTAAAAGAAGAGCAAGTGGCAGCGAATACATTACCTGATCCAATGGTGAGTATTGGCGCAATCAATGTACCCGATGATACCTTTGACTTTGATCAGGAAAATATGACGCAACTACGCTTTGGGGTGCGTCAGCAATTTCCACGAGGCAATACACTTGCCTTGCAAGGTGATGGTTTAGGGATTCAATCGGCAAATCAACAAGTGAGTGCTGCGCTACGGAAACTGGAAATTAAACGAGCAGTCCGGCTCGCCTGGTTTAGCAGTTGGGGAAGTCAACAAGCCGTTCAATTACTGAAAAATGACCGCTATTTGTTTAGTCAATTAATTGAGTTATCTGAGTCGCTTTACTCGGTTGGTAGAAAAACCCAACAGGATATTTACCAAGCAAAACTCGTCCTAAGTCGGCATGATAATCGGATTATTGAGCTAAAAAAACAGCAACAATCCTCATTGGCGATGCTTGCACGCTGGTTACCCAATCAAACGGTTCGCCGAGTTGCCAACAAACTACCTCACTGGTCTGCTGTAACAAGATCAATCGACCCCCTATTACTCAAACATCCCATGGTTGAAATGAGCAATAAGCAAATTGATTTAGCTGACAATAAAATTGCTTTAGCAAAAGAAGCTTACAAACCGCAATGGGGCGTTGAGTTGGGTTATGGCTTAAGACAAGGTGACGATGCTACGGGCAATGATAGAGCCAACTTTGTTTCCGCCATGGTGACGTTTGATTTACCATTATTTAATGAAAATAAACAGGATAAAACCCTGGCTGCTAATCAAATACGGCGTGAATCGGCTACTTATCAACGAGAAATGTTAATACGCAAGATGCGTTCTCGATACTTGTTGCTCCAATCACAGATAACAGGCATTAATGACAGTATTGCATTGTATCAACATCGATTAATTCCTGAGGCTAATTTACAAGCAAAAGCGGCGTTGGAGTCTTATCAAGCAGATCGCATTGATTTTGCCACGGTGATTCAAGCGTATATCAGTCGGCTTAATGTCAAATTAGAGATGCTGAAATTAAAAGAAAATAGGTTTAAGACATTAGCTCAATTACGATTTTTTACAGAAATACCCTTCGCGAATGGCTCTTAGGCTTTGTTATCTTCGTGCCTTACCTCAGTCACTTATTTTAATAAGCTCCTGGGGCTTCAGCACTCGATGGCCTCGCCTAAAATCCCTTCACTTTGGGTATTAGTACCAAAGAATACATCTTATGAAATATTACTGGTAAATAAATAATGAAAAAAACTTTTTTAGTTATTGTGCTGGTAGGCTTGGGCTTTACTGGTGGTTATTTTGCTCAACAATGGTTGCCCCACTTAATGGGTGATGGTGGGATGACTGATGATGGTATGAGTGAGCCATCAGCTGAGCGTAAGCCTTTATACTGGGTGGCACCAATGGACCCCAATTATAAACGGGATAAGCCTGGCTTGTCGCCAATGGGCATGGACTTAGTGCCTGTTTATCCTGAAGACGCCGCAGGTAAGGATGAGCCTGGGTTGGTTAAAATTGATGCGACGGTAGAAAATAACTTAGGGGTTAAGACCGCTAAAGTAATGAGACAAAAGGTGGCTAGTAACATCAATACCGTCGGCTATATCAGTCACAATGAAGACAAGCTGCATCATATTCATACCCGAGTCGAGGGCTGGATTGAAAAATTAAATCGTAAAGCCGTTGGTGACCCAGTAGAACAAGGTGACATTGTTTTCGAACTTTACTCTCCCACTTTAGTTAATGCCCAATATGAATTTTTAAGCTTATTAAAAACCAATAATAAAGGGTTAATCCAAGCCTCTAAAGAGCGGTTAATGGCATTAGGGTTAGATGGCCAAGCGATTAAACAACTCGTTAATACTCAACAAGTGAGTCAACGTATTCAAATTCGGGCCCCCATGTCCGGTTATGTGACCAAGTTGGGTGTGAGAGAAGGTATGTACGTTAAACCGATGACCCAAATTATGGAAATAGGCGATTTATCAGAGGTTTGGGTAATTGCGGAAGTATTCGCTCGTCAAGCCAGTTTAATTCAGCCGGGGCAACCTGCCACAATGAGTACTGATTTTTTACCCGGAAGAAGCTGGCAAGGTAAAGTGGATTATATTTACCCAGATTTAGACAGCACCACCCGTACGTTTAAAGTCCGGCTACGTTTCCCCAATCAAGCATTATCACTAAAACCGAATATGTTTGTTCATTTGGCTATTGATGCCAAAAGTACAAAGCCCACATTACTGATACCTAACGCTGCATTAATTCGCAGTGGCACCATGAACCGAGTGGTGAAAGCGTTAGGCGATGGTAAGTATCAATCTATAACTGTCACCACAGGAAAAGAAACCGGTCAACAGGTGGAAATTCTGTCTGGGTTAAAAGAAGGTGATCGCATAGTGACTTCAGCACAATTTTTAATTGATTCGGAGTCAAGTATTACCGCTGATTTTAATCGAATGGAAACAGCAGAAAAAATGCCTAAGACTGAAAGTGAAAAACCTGTAGACCATTCAACGATGGACCATTCCAACATGAATCACACCAATCAATGATGTAGAAGGCCTCTGAATATGATTAATAAAATAATTTATTGGTCGCTACATAATCGGTTTTTGATTCTCATTGCGACGTTATTTTTAATTGCTGCTGGGCTTTGGTCGGTGCGGCAAACTCCCATTGATGCAATACCTGACTTGTCGGATGTTCAGGTGATTATTAAAACCAGCTATCCAGGCCAAGCCCCCCAAGTGGTAGAGGATCAAATTACTTACCCATTAACAACAGCTATGTTAGCTGTGCCGGGGGCTGAAACTGTAAGGGGATATTCTTTTTTTGGTGATTCCTATGTCTATGTGATTTTTGACGACGATACCGATTTATATTGGGCACGCTCTAGAGTATTGGAATATTTAAATCAGGTAACCGCCAGTTTGCCTGAAGGCGCAAAACCTTCACTAGGGCCAGATGCCACAGGGGTTGGTTGGACCTATATGTATGCCTTGGTTGATAAAACCGGTAACCATGATTTAGCAGAGCTGACTAGCTTACAAAACTGGTTTTTAAAATATGAATTACAAACTGTACCTGGGGTGTCTGAAATAGCGACGATTGGCGGCATGATCAAGCAATATCAGGTGGTGGTTGACCCCAATAAATTAAGAGCCTATCAAATTCCATTGCACTTAATTCGAGTCGCCATTCAGCAAGCCAATCAGGAAACTGGTGCCTCGGTTGTTGAGTTAGCGGAAGCCGAATATATGGTGCGTTCAAATGGCTATTTAAGTAATCAACAGGATTTAGCCAGTGTTCCATTAGGGTTAAATGTTAATGGTACCCCTTTATTGCTTAAGGATGTGGCGGATATTCGCTTAGGCCCACAAATGCGCCGTGGTATTGGTGAGCTTAATGGTGAAGGTGAAGCGGTTGGCGGTGTAGTAGTCATGCGGTTTGGTGAGAATGCTAAATCAGTCATTGAAGGGGTGAAGCAAAAGCTTAAAGAGTTAGCAATTAGCCTGCCAGAGGGAGTGGAAGTGGTAACCACCTATGATCGTTCCCTATTAATTGATCGTGCGGTGGATAATTTATATGAAAAACTCATTGAAGAATTTTTAGTGGTGACAATTATTTGTGCCATTTTTCTATTTCATTTCCGCTCGGCATTAGTCGTTGTGATTAGTTTACCAGTGGGGATTTTAGGGGCTTATGTGATCATGCATATACAGGGACTGAATGCCAATATTATGTCCCTGGGTGGTATTGCGATTGCGATTGGGGCCATGGTGGATGGTGCCATTGTCATGATTGAAAATGTTCATAAGCACATGGAAAAAACACCACTGACGGATGAGAATCGCTGGGATGTTATTTATCAAGCGTCAAAGGAAGTGGGGGCACCATTATTTTTCTCATTATTAATTATTACCTTAAGCTTCTTACCCGTTTTTACCTTGGAAGCCCAGGAAGGTAAGTTATTTTCGCCACTGGCTTATACCAAAACCTATGCCATGGCGGTGGCTGCGGGTTTAGCTATTACCTTAGTGCCGGTATTAATGGGTTATTTTATTCGCGGTAAAGTGATTGCTGAGCATAAAAACCCGATAAACAGAGGCTTAATCGCCATTTACCAACCTTTGTTACAAGGTGTTTTGCAATTTCCTAAAACCACTTTATTGATGACAGTTGTGGTATTAGTGGCCGGTTTATGGCCTGCCACTAAGTTAGGCAGCGAGTTTATGCCCCCACTAGATGAAGGGGATTTAATGTATATGCCGACGACCTACCCAGGCGTATCCATTGGTAAAGCCAGGGAGTTATTGCAACAAACGGATAAACTCATTCGCACCATTCCTGAAGTAAAAACCGTTTACGGTAAAATTGGTCGAGCTGATACAGCCACTGACCCTGCACCATTAACCATGATCGAAACGGTCATCCAGCTTAAACCCCGTTCAGAATGGCGGCCTGGTATGACCACCGATACGCTGAAAAAAGAAATGGATGCTTTAGTACAGTTTCCCGGTTTAACCAATGCCTGGGTAATGCCGATTAAAACCCGTATCGATATGTTAGCCACCGGGATAAAAACCCCTGTGGGGATAAAAGTAGCTGGGCCACAACTGACGGAAATTGAAAAAATTGGTAAACAACTAGAACAAGTACTTAAAGACGTTAAGGGTACAGCTTCGGTTTATTCAGAGCGAGTGGCAGGTGGTCGCTATATTAAAGTGGATATTAACCGGTTAAAAGCGGCCCGCTATGGCTTAAATATCAGTGATATCCAAATGGTGATTCGTACCGCGATAGGGGGGATGAATATTACCCAAACCATTGAAGGTTTAGAGCGTTACCCGGTTAATATTCGTTACCCACAGGATTATCGTAATTCGCTGGAGCAGCTTAAACAGCTCGCTATTGTTACCCCTCGTAAAGAGCGGTTAGCGCTATCGGATGTAGCGAATGTGTTTATTGACGATGGGCCACCTGCGATTAAAAGTGAAAATGCCAGAATTAATGGCTGGACTTTTGTGGATATTGAAGGGCGTGACTTAGGCACTTATGTGGCTGAGGCACAACAAGTGGTTGCTGATCAATTAACTTTGCCAGCGGGTTATTCCCTTACCTGGTCAGGTCAATATGAATATATGGAGCGGGCTAAACAACGATTAATGGTCGTGGTGCCATTAACCTTGGTGATTATTGCACTACTGTTATATTTAAATTTCCGCAATTTAATTGAAGTGCTGATTATTATGGGCACCGTCCCCTTTGCGTTGATTGGTGGCTTATGGTTGATGTATTTAAGTGGCTATGTCATGTCAGTCGCCGTGGGTGTTGGGTTTATTGCTTTAGCGGGGGTTACTGTAGAAATTGGGGTGTTAATGCTGGTTTATTTGAACCAAGCCTGGCAACAACGACTGGCAGAAAATAATCAAACCTTAACTTTATCGGAATTACAGCAAGTGGTTATGGAAGGTGCTGCACAACGGGTGCGGCCTATTACTATGACGGTTGCAGCCATTATCGCTGGCCTTGTGCCTATTATGGTCGGCTCAGGTACTGGCTCGGAAGTGATGCAACGAATAGCAGGCCCAATGATTGGCGGGATGGTGAGTTCTGTCATATTAACCCTACTAGTGATACCCGTTATCTATTTTATATGGAAGTCGCGAGGACTATCGGAAGCAAAAAAAGTGTAAAAAATAAGTTTAGTGTCTGATATAGGATAACAGCGCATTCTTTCTCCGCTCTTGAAGGGCTTTCCCTAGCCCATCAAGCGCTAAAGCGACATCCCTGTCGCAGCTACAGAATACCCTGTTACCCCATATTCGCTAGCTTTTGCAACACTCTCAAAGGGAGTGGTAAGCAGCATTTACGACAATTTCTATAATGAGGAGAAAAACATGAAAAAATGTAATCAATTAGCAATTGGTGTGATGGTGAGTGCCTTGGGTTTTAGTACCTGGGTGAATGCAGGTAAAGGTGAGCCTGGGCATGGCCACAATGAACATAAAGCGCAAAAAGCAGGTCATCATGGCAAAGATCACCACGGTGATGGACACCATGGAAAAGGTATGCATCATGGGTCAGTCACAGGTAGTCCAGGTAAAGCGGATCAAGTGAATCAAACGGTTAAGGTGATTGCTGGTGATGATATGCGGTTTGTTTTTTCACCTAATCGATTTAAGTCAGGTGAAACAGTAAAATTTTTAATTACCAATACCGGCAAATTAGCCCATGAATTTTCAATTGGCACCCAGAAAGAGCATAAAGCTCATGGCAAAATGATGCGAGAAAACCCTGGTATGGTGCATGCGGGTGGTGGTAATTCCATTACCGTTGAACCTGGAAAAACTGGGGAATTAATCTGGCAGTTTTCTAAAGCAGATAATATTCAGGCCGCTTGTAATATTCCTGGTCATTATGAAGCAGGTATGCATAAGCCGATAGAAATCTCTCCGTAAAATGAAAGTAAGATGAAAATTTTTAAACAAGTTTATTGGCGCCAGTGGTTGTATACCTACTTATTTGGAGCAGTTTTACACTGCAATTGAGGTAACAGGTTAAATACGAATTTGGTTGAAGACATTTATGTTAATATCCCCACTGACTGATCGACGTTATCGACATCTCTTTTCTGCACAGGTTATTGCCCTGTTCGGTTCAGGCTTAACTACCGTTGCGTTGGCATTATTAGCTCATCAATTGGCTGGTGGAGAGGCTGGAAAAGTGCTGGGTTTCGCGCTGGCACTTAAAATGGTTGCTTATGTCGTCATCTCCCCTTTGATAAGCGCTTTCATTCAACACTTTCCTCGCCGTGCGATTTTGGTCACGTTAGATTTACTTCGAGCTGCTGTAGTGCTTGTGTTGCCATGGGTTACAGAAGTTTGGCAAATATATCTCTTAGTGTTTTTGCTCAATGTTTTTTCTGCTGGATTTACCCCCGTTTTTCAGGCAACCATTCCAGACATCATTAAAAATAAAGCCCAATACACGAAGGCTTTGTCACTCTCTCGCCTCGCTTATGACCTGGAAAACCTGCTTAGTCCTATGGCGGCGGCAGCACTAATTACATTGATGAGTTTTAATATGCTGTTTCTGCTAAACACAGTCGCATTTTTAATATCAGCAGCATTGGTCGTGACCATCAGCATACCGGACAAAGTACAACACAACGGAGACTTAAGCTTCTGGTCCCGAGCCAACCAAGGCATGAAAATATATTTTAAAACACCTCGGCTCAGAGGCTTACTTGCTTTATTTATGGCTGTCGCTGCTGCAGGCGCAATGCAAATAGTGAATACTGTCGTCTATGTTCGTACTGAGTTAGACCTCGGGGAATCTTGGGTAGCGCTAGCCTTTGCAGCAGTGGGTGGTGGCTCAATGCTGGCGGCATTTTCAATACCGTTTATTTTAAAGAAACTAAGTGAACGTCAAACGATGTTGATTGGTGGCAGCTTGATGGGTGTCAGTATGTTATTAGGGCTGACATTACCTGAAATCAACGTACTTTTGGTGCTTTGGTGGCTTATTGGTGTCGGAACCTCCATGATTTTAACGCCAGTGGGGCAACTATTAACCCTCTCCTGTCAAGAGTCTGATCGTCCTGCCGTCTTTGCTGCCCAGTTCTCTCTATCCCATGCTTGCTGGTTAATCGCTTATCCATTAGCTGGCTGGTTAGGGGCTCAATTTGGAATGACTGTCGCCTTTGGTGTACTTGGTCTTACAGCGCTGATTTCAGTGGGTGTGGCTGCTGGTATTTGGCCTAAGCATGATCAGTATGAACTTGAGCATACTCATGAAGCTAATGAGCACAATCATTGGCATGTTCACGATGAACATCATCAACATGATCATGAAGGTTGGGAGGGGCCTGAGTCTCATAGTCATCCACACCGGCATACAGCAGTCAAACACATTCATCCTTTTGTTATCGATGATCACCACTCAAGATGGCCTTAAAAAAACGGTGCATAACCTACCAGGCATGCACCGCTAAAATAATTTTTATTAATTATTTAAAAGTGTATTTACAGTTTGCCAGTGTAATTAGCAGTAATAATATTCCCAAGCTCATCAATGAAAACATACAATGATTTATTGGCAGGATCAGTTGCTTGAGGATTGTCATATTTAACAACCCATAACTTACCACCCTGTGCATCTTGCTGAGAAATAGAGCCATTTTTTACATTTTTCCACGACTCAGCTACTTGTTTGCTGCTAATAAGTTGCTGTTTAACGGCTTCGGCACGTTCAGATACTTGGGTTTCTGATATAGGTGCTGCAACGCCATGATTTGAGTGGGCATTGACAGGGCCAGCTAATACAACAGACAAAAGCGCTACACTCATTAAACGCACTATAAACATAAAATTTCTCCAAAGTGTTTCGTTAAAAAATTAATTGCTAAATGGTTTATTCAGGCTGATATAAGGTTTCGTAGAAGCCGCTGGTTTTCACAACAACAGTGACGGGCTCAGAGCCTTTATTTTGCCAATACCAGCCATGGGTACCATCAAACGGTGCTTCAAAAGCGCCACTGGCACTGGATTGATTTCGCCCAACCCAATAACTGGTGAATTCATCCCCAGCATTCAGGCGTTCACCATGCATATCAAAGCTGACTTCGCCGCCTTGTACTTCCCAATTGAAAACAAAGCGTTCGCCTGCAACCATTTTGGCTTTGATCTCAGCACCCTCATTAGGGCCTAGCGTAAGTGACATTGTGTCGTTGCGCAGAGCTTCTTTCCCCTTCCAGACAGAGCTAACAGTTGCTAGTAAGGTGGGAGCAGAAGAAGCAGGTTGACTATGGGAGTCATGGTCAGAACTTAATACAGTCAGTCCTAATTGCTTGCCAATACCTGTTGGGTCTAAGCCGTACTCTGCTGGCAGTATGGTGGTAACAAGTAGTAGAGCACCCACTAAAAAGGCAACGACTGTTGCTTTTAACAAGCTTTTATTAGAAGGCAATCCTTCTCGATTCATATTGGATATATCTTGTTGCACATGGAGCTCCTTAAGAAACAGTGAAAAAACCAGTCATTTGGTAACCCATCAACATAAAACCCGCTGCCATCAAAACAACGTTGGCTGCGAAAGCTTGTTTAAAAAAAGCATCCGTACGCCGCCAAAAATTCATGATGATGAGGATTGCGCTCAATGCGACAAGCTGGCCAATTTCAACACCTACATTAAATGCAAGAATGTTTGAAACCAATCCATCTTCAGACAGAGTAAAGTCCTGCAATTTTGTCGCTAGGCCAAAGCCATGGAAAAAACCAAAGATTAAAACAGCGGCTTTTGTATTCGGTTGGAAACCAAACCAACGACGAAATGCCCCTAGGTTATCCAAGGCTTTATAAACCACTGATAAACCAATAATGGCATCCACAATATAGGGATTGACATGGGTCTCACTGAGCACGCCATAAAGCAAAGTAACACTATGCCCAATAGCAAATAATGTTACGTAAATACCAACATCTTTCATTCGGTATAGGAAGAAAATGACCCCAACCAGAAACAAAAGGTGGTCATAACCCGTCACCATATGCTTGGCACCGAGATAAATAAACGGCAAGAGTTGAGCACCGGAAGCTTGCTCAATAAACATCGCATCGCCTTCCTCAACGCCATGGGCTGATGCTTGAGAAACAATACCCATGGTTAATATCAGTAAGGCAAGCAGCTTCCAATGAGAACCCACGCCTGAGCCCCATCGTAAAAAAGATGAAAACAAAGACATTCGGTCTTTCTCCAAAAACTGAAATATTAATAAGGGGTGTTAAACACCAACGTTAAGTGGTAACACCCAATCTTTTTGTGTCAGGCAGCAAGTAATGCTTTTGGTGGGCGATATAAGTAGAACGGATCACTTGGCAAGGGTGATGGCGGTTCACTCCAAATAGATGCTTCAGGCAATTCATCAACTAACAGCAAAGCGATCGGCAGTGAAGAGGGGTTATCGATGGAGTCCAATAAATGCAGTACAAGGTGGTTAGCATCAGAGATTTCAGCCGATCCATCATGATGCAGGTGATCAAGAATGGGGGTATGAGTGTGGTCATGACTATGGGTAAGCGAAAGCTTGAAGGGAGTTATACTTTTAGAGGTTTCATGAAAGCATTGGTCAGCAACCCATAAGCCACGACAAAAAATCATAACCACTACTGTGACTATGAGAAGCACCGAGCAACAACGTGATTGATGAAATGCATTAAGCGTCAACTAACAAACCTCTTTAAGCAAAGCCAGTTTAAAAGCTCCAGCCTCAAGTCATAAAGTCGTGCACATATTAACCAAGGTGTTGAGTAAACTCAATCATCAACTTCCATCCTTGATTTCATTATACATAGCAATTCTAACTTTTATTCGGTTAACTAAGAGAATGGATTATTGTGAATCTGTGATGGGGCATCAGCTTATGCCTCAAAAGAAGTATATTCGTTTAAGTATATAGCTTACTGATATCTTGATGAGTAGGTTTATGGAAAAAACGATAATGCTTACACTCTGTAACGGTAGCATACAACCTGATAGGTAAGACTAGGTCGAATAATGGAGCATAAAAAAACGACTAATCAATCGGCGTGGTCAGTTTTTCTGATATTTTTACGTTTGGGGTTAACTTCATTTGGTGGGCCAGTGGCACACCTTGGTTACTTTCGTGATGAGTTTGTAATACGCCGGCAATGGTTAACAGAAAAAAACTATGCTGATTTGGTTGCGCTTTGCCAGTTTTTACCCGGCCCTGCCAGTAGTCAAGTTGGTCTAGCGCTGGGCATTTCACAGGCAGGTTATTTAGGGGCTTTTGCTGCTTGGTTGGGGTTTACCCTACCGTCGGCTTTCATGTTAGTTGGGTTTGCTTTGGGTATTGCACACCATGGCGATATGATGCCGTTGGGTGTATTGCATGGTTTAAAAGTCGTGGCTGTTGCTGTGGTGGCTCAGGCAGTTTGGGGGATGGCTTGTAATCTTTGCCCTGATAGGCAACGAGTGTCTTTAATGGCATGTTCTGCTTGTGGCATGTTGTTTTTTACATCAGTTTGGGCACAGGTGGGGGTTATCATTTGTGCAGGCTTAGTGGGTATGTTAATGGTTAGACCAACGACCTGTGTTGTACATAACCCAATGTCTATCTCAATCAGCCGTCGTACCGGGGGGATTTGGATACTGCTGTTTATAGTGCTATTAGTTGTGCTTCCTACTTTGACCCAGTTATTATCTGAGCAGTGGCTGGCAATGGTTGATTCTTTTTATCGGGCGGGTGCTTTGGTGTTTGGTGGTGGCCATGTCGTATTACCATTATTGCAGGCAGAGGTTGTGCCATCCGGTTGGGTGACAAATGAAGCTTTTTTAGCAGGGTATGGGGCAGCTCAAGCAGTACCTGGGCCTTTATTTACATTTGCTGCTTATTTAGGTGCTTCAATGACTCAATCGCCAACGGGGTGGTTGGGGGGCATCCTCTGTTTGATAGCGATTTTTATCCCTTCATTTTTATTGGTTGCTGGCGCCTTGCCTTTTTGGGAGCAATTACGTGCAAATGCAAAAGTGCAAGCAGCGCTCACTGGTATTAATGCCAGTGTCGTAGGGTTACTACTAGCAGCCTTATATCAGCCAGTGTGGTCAAGTGCCATCCAGCAGCCACAAGATTTTGCTGTAGCACTAGTCGCTTTTATAGCTCTGATGTTTTGGAAATTACCTCCTTGGTTGGTGGTGTTGAGTTGTGGTTTAATTGGTTGGCTGTTAAATATAGCATTATAAAAATAAGTAAAATGAATAATGGTATTTTTTGCTGGGTTATCATCCGGCTCAATTGTTACCTGGGCCGTCATTTACTTTTCTTGCCGCTGTTTTAATAAGGTTGCAATTTCTTGTTGGCCAAATTGATTAGCAAACGTCAGGCTTCGGTTATCCAAATGCTGGTCATCACAATCGATCGTAAATAGTTTACGAGATATACTAAGCTCCCCTGATACTATAGCTGCCATAAGGGCAGTATTACCCCGTTCATCCACTAAACAGGCAGAAGCATCAGCCGCTAAAAGTTGATCGACAATTTCGGGCTGTCCACGAAAAGCGGCTACCATCAAACCGGTATAACCTTGATTGTTTTGGAAGTTTACATTAACACCAGAATCGATAAATAATTTCATTAACTCAGTATCGCCTGTGCGAGCAGCATGAAAGAAAGCCAGCTCGACCTCTTGCGCAGCTGAAAGGGGTTGTCCATTTTCTGGTGTTGTTTCTTGCTTAGCTTGTACAGTCGTATTATTTGGTTGATTTGGGTTAGGTTGCGTACATGAGGCTAATAGGGTAAATAACAATATAAGAAAATATCCAATATATTTTTGCATCTGTAAATTCCTATTGGTTTTTGAATAACAACTATTCACTGACAGGTTGTCTTAAAAGTGCTTGAAGCAGTCTTTGGGAGGGTGTTGCGAAAGCTAGCGGGTATGGAGTGACAGGGTGTTCTGTAGCTAAGGCATGGATGCCTTTTTAGCGCTTGATGGGCCAGGGACGGCACTTCAAGCGCGGCGGATGAATATCCTGTTATTCCATATCGAACACTAAATTTACTTCCTCCTTTTTTTGCGACCCTTTCAAAAGAATAGAGAGTCTAAAGTCTCCTTTCGCAACAGCTGTTAAGTGATTAATTAGGTTATTTATATTGATTAGGCTTTAGGCCTAATTTGTCGCCTAAACGCTGACCATACTCATGATCTGCCTTGTAAAAGTAGCTGACCATCTTGGTTTGAATGCCTTTATCTGTCACTTGGGCAAGGGCGCCAGACAAGTTACTAATCAAGTTAGTTCTTTCCTGAGGGCTAAACTTGCGATAAAGAATGCCTGCTTGGTAAAAGTTTTTGGGCTTGCTGATTTCTTCTCTCACCATATAACCCTGTAATATTGCAGAGTTGTCTTTTTCTGGGGTCACCTGGTCATTGACATGATGACTGGGGTAGTAGTTAACATCCCCTTGTTGATCAGAAAAGTTCATTGCTCCATCAATATTATAATTAGTGACTTTAATCAGTGGGCGGTTTGCCGGTAATAACTGATAGTTGGTGCCTAACCGATAAATTTGTGCGTCAGCATAGGAGAATAACCGACCTTGCAGCATTTTATCCGGCGAAGGTGCAATCCCAGGAATCATCCGAGAAGGGGCGTAAGCAGCCATTTCGGTAAACTGGAAGAAGTTGGGTGGTATTTTATCTAATACCAAGGTGCCGACTTTCACTTCAGGCACATCGAACCACTGCTTAGTATCATCGAAAATATTAAAGTTAAACTTATCCAGGTCTTTTGGATCAATGAGTTTTACCATTAAATCCCATTTTGGATAATTACCTTTTTTAATATTGTCGTAAAGATCACGGGTCATATGACTAAAGTCTTTGCCTTGAATTTTTTCTGCTTCTGCACTGGTTAAGTTTTTAATCCCTTGGTGTGATTTCCAGTGAAATTTAGCCCATTTAATATCACCCTTTTTATTAATCAACTTAAAGGCGTGAACCCCAAAACCATCCATTGTACGGTAAGAAGCGGGTATTCCATGGTCGGAGAATAACCAGGTGAGGGTTTGGGTAGCTTCTGGCGTTTTAGCAAAGAAATCAAAAAAGCGGTTTGGATCTTGTAAATTGGTGACTGGAGAAGGTTTATTGGCATGAGTAAAATCGGGGAATTTAATCGCATCACGAATAAAAAATGTTGGCAGATGATTGCCCACTAAATCCCAGTTGCCGGTTTTAGTATAAAATTTAACCGCAAACCCCCTTGGGTCGCGAGCTGTTTCGGGGGATCCTTTAGAATGAATAACGCTGGAAAAACGAACTAATACAGGCGTTTTTTGGCCTTTTTTAAATAATGAGGCCGTTGTATATTTTGAAAAGTCTTTCGATGCTAGGAAATAACCTTGAGCACCGGTACCGCGAGGATGCATCACGCGTTCAGGTATTCGTTCGCGACTAAAACGTTGGAGTTTTTCAATTAAATGAACATCTTGTAATAGCACAGAACCATTATTACCAACAGTTAATGAGTTTTTAGTATCAGTAATGGGGGCGCCGTTATCATCAGTCAGTACTTGGGCATTGACCATAGAGGCCAATACGACACTGACTGCTGTCGTGATTAATTTGGTTGGAAAATTTTTCATTGAGTAGCTCCTAAGTGACTAATCACACCTTCTGGTCTGAGTTTTTGATCATAAGAGCTGTTATTTAGGGAATAAAATGGAATGAATATATGACAGTTATAGACTATTTCTATTTATCCCCTTCGTGAATGACTTTTATGGCTTTAATTTTAATATTAGCCGACAATTAATTGATGATAAATGACACTATAAATATATAGAAGAGCAGGCTATATGTAAGATGATGGGTCACTATTTTTTATTCTGCTAACTTTGTTTTTCATTCTAGCAAATGAATATATTTTCCACGAATAATGTTATTTGGGTTTGATTTTTTCAAGTTATAAATACCTTCATCCAATTTGTAACTACTCTAACGACATTGATCGGTTAAAAATTAATCTGGAATTGGTCAGACTAAGTTCAAACAAAGATTCATAACGGGCTAGGAAAGCAGTACAACGACCTTTTTAATCAGCTAGCGGTAGATGTTTACCCATAGGCTTATTTAATCAGGTTTAAAACCAGCGTTTAGATAGTGATAAGTAATTCTTTATCACAGTGTTGCATTAATGGCTTTTTTACTCTCAAGCAAACAGCCTTGCTTGGCTGTTGGTGTTTGTGTAGCGAAAACGAGCATGGGTTGAACAGAATAGTAGGTAGTTGCGAGTAAATAGCTCTGTCCCGTTGGGTGTTGGGTTGTTTATTAATTGGAAGATCGAGTAAACTGTCACTAGTGATAGTAGCATGATTGTAAACACGTGAATTATCTGGCCCATTTATACTTATCTCAGCATGACCAAGGGTTGTCCTTATTGGGTAATCTGATGGGGGACTTTTGTAAGGGAGTTGATCTGAACCGATTACCAGAAGCTGTCAAGCTCGGTATTTATAATCATCGTGCTGTAGATCGATTTACTGATAATCATGTTGTTGTACAAGGGCTAAAACCCCTATTTGATCGGCGTTTCCGACGTTTTTCAGGTATTATTACCGATGTTATATTTGACCACTTTTTAATAAAGCACTGGTCAACATTTTCTGACACTCCACTGCACAGATTTATTGAGCACTCCTATAATGCTCTTTGGCTACATCGTCAGTGGATGCCTGCACCAATGACTGATACTGTAGGACGTATTATTGAGCACAATGGGTTAATGGCTTATGGATCGTTGGAAGGGGTGAGAATGACTTTGCTGCGTCTGTCACAGCGAATCCGTTTTGATAATCCGCTGGCTGAATCGCAAACAGAAATTCTGAAAAACTATACGAAACTTGATGACGGCTTTTTGCAATTTTTTCCAGAATTAATAGAGTATATTGATCACCTAGCCATTGAAGTTGAAAATGCCCAGTTGAACTAAAGAGTAGCTCTAGTCATTGTTATTGGCCTCTGTGTAATCGGAAGGGTTCTTCTATCAGATAGCTTGCGAAAGGTAAGTGCAGAGACAGCAAACAATTAGTTGAGAAACCCTAAAGAGTAGATGTAGATAATAATGCTAAAAACACCAAGGATAACCTTCTGTCCCATTACTGCAGCAGACTTTGATTTTTTGTTTGAACACCTTTCTGATGAAGAGCAGACACGTTATTTACCATTAGGTAAGCCTTATCCAAAAAACAAGGTAAAAGCCTACCTGAGTAACCGATTAAGCCATTGGCAACAGCATGGATTTGGTACCTTTGTCTTGAATTCGGCAGCAACAGGCAAGCCAATTGGTTACTGTGGCCTGGAATACGTACTGGAAACTGATTTTATCGATATCCGCTATGGCCTAATTAAACAGGTGTGGGGACAAGGTTTAGCATTTGAAGCGGCATCTGCTTGTGTCGCTTATGGTTTTGAGTTATTGCAACTCGATGAAATTTATGGAGCTGCTGTACCAGAAAATAAAGCCTCCATTGCAGTGTTAACAAAGCTGGGAATGACTCCTGCACCTCATTTTGACGCCTATGGAGGCGTCGTGGATAGCTTTTCAGTGAGTAAAGCGACTTTTCTTGAAATTAGACCATCCTAACATTACAAGTAAAACGATCTGCTAACTTGAATAAGACTTAGCAGATCGTAGTAAAAGCCAATATGGATTCTTGAAAGGGGATAGTGGTTATTCAAAGGGTTGAAACTGGATACTATTTCTGCCTGCATGTTTAGCCGAATAAAGTGCCAAATCTGCTGCTTTGATTAGCTGATCAGCCACCATAAGTTCAGTAGGAGTGGTTGAGGCAATCCCCATACTTACCGTAATCTGATCACTACAGAGAGAATCAGGGTGTTTAATGGCCAGTCGTTTAATGTTTTGGTTAATATGATTGGCAACTGATGTTGCCCCTTTGTCGTTGGTATTTGCCAGTATCACAATAAACTCTTCGCCACCATAGCGAGCGGCAAGATCGCTGGGGCGAGTAACAGACTGTTCTATGGCCCTCGCGACTTCTTGCAAACAGCTATCACCTGCTTGATGCCCTTGGTTATCGTTGTATCGTTTAAAATAGTCAATATCAATCATGATTAATGAAATAGGCGACTGTTCATGTTTGGCTTGCAACCACTCCCGCTGATAAACCACATCGAACCGCCGTCGATTAGCAATGTTGGTTAAACGGTCTAAGTTTGATACCCGTTGTAATTCATTAATAATATTTTTTTGCATCGATAAGTCATGCATCAGGCAAACATACAGTGATTGGGTAATACTTAAGCGCTTTATGGAAAGGTCTAGGGGAATGGTTGATTTATCATGTCGTATACCGATGACTTCAACTTGTAAACTGGTCTGGGTACTAGTATGGGTTAAGAACTGGTTGATTAAATAGGTACATTCTGGCAATAAAAAATCAGTTAACGGGCGGCCAATCAACTCACTGATGGTGTAATGAAATAAGTGTAAAGCAGCGGGGTTTACTGATTCAACCAAACCATTCTGAAAGATAGTAATAATAGGATCAGACACTTCGTTAATAATGCAGCGATTTCGGCTTTCATAATCATGCAGCATGGTGAGCATTTCTCTTCGCTGTTTTGCCAATAGCTGATTGGTAACGTGGGTTTTTATCCGTGCGCATACTTCCTCTCTTTGAATTGGCTTACTAATATAATCAATAGCACCCACATGAAAGCCTCGAACAATATCCGCCGTTTCATTTTTAGCTGTGATAAAAATAACGGGAATATCTTTCGTTGGTTGCAATTCCTTAAGCTTTTGGCAAGTGGTGAAGCCATCAATATCTGGCATCATTACATCCAATAAAATCAAATCTGGCTGAATCTGCGGAGCAATATTTAGCGCAACCACTCCGCTTGGGGCGGCGGCAACTTGATAGCCTTCATGAGTTAAAATATTGTAGAGTAAATCAAGATTGGCTGGTGTGTCGTCAACAATTAAAATTTCTGCCAGTGAAAGGTCTATTTCTGCACGATCAATCATGATGGACTCCCTGTAGTAATTGTACAAGGCCTTTCATATCGTATTGGCTGATGTAGTTATTGATCGCTGTAATTAGGGGCTGATATGTGTCATCTTGATTGGCAATTTCTTCTACACATAATTTAACTTCTGAAATGCGGTATAACTCTGCCGCTTTTATTAAACGTTGGTACAGGTGGGTAGGTAATGTTATATGTGATAGGTCTGAATGAATAGGTTTGTTAGTGACGTTATCCTGCTGAGGTTGATCATTTGTACTGTATTCAAATTCTACGCCCAGCAATTCATGTAAGGATTGATAGATTTCTGATACATGGAATGGTTTGGCAATGTATCGGTGAAATCCTTTGCCAAGGTAAAAATTTGGATCATGAGCTAAGCTTGCAGCAGAGACAGCAACCACTTTAATATGTTGGTAAGCTTCCGTTGTTTGAATACGATTAAGAGCTTCAATACCATTCATTACAGGCATATTAATATCTAAAAAAATAATATCAGGATGATATTGTTGCAGTTTATCCAGTGCCTCTAAGCCATTGGTTGCTTCCAAGGTTTGGGCGCCAATTTTAGTCAGTAATTTGACCAGCAGCATCCGGTTATCTGCAACATCATCTACCACTAAAGCATTAACAGTGTAGTTTGATTTCAAACATATCACTTGTTTTATAGGGAGTGGAGAGTCTTTTTGCTGAGTTGCTTTAGGCAATGGTAGCGTAAAAAAGAATCGTGTTGACAAGTGGGGAGTTGATGTAAATGTTAGATGTCCTCCCATAATTTCCACTTGTTTTTTCGCGAGGGTAAGTCCCAAGCCTGTACCACCTTTTTCAAGACCAGCGTTTCCTTGCTGAAAGATCTCAAAAATAGCTTCTTTAGAGTCATCTGCTATGCCAGGCCCTGTATCATTCACTTCGAAATAAACCAAGTTATTGTCCTGACAAACCACTTTAAGGGATACTTCTCCTTGATCAGTGAATTTGACTGCATTACCAATTAAATTAATTAATACCTGACGTATTTTCCCTTCATCTCCCATAACAACAAGACTGTTATCACCTTGAAAATCTAATCGCCAGTAAAGTCCTTTATTTTGGCACCTCAGTTTAAACATCATGGCTATGGTATTGATCAGATTATGTAATGAAAAAGAATCTATATTCAATTCTATGGCATTAGCTTCAATTTTAGATAAATCTAAAATGTCATTTATAATTTCCATTAAGTGATTGCCTGCTTTTAAAATACAAGCAATGGCTTCATGATGAGCATTGGTAAGTTGGTCATCTTGATCCAGAATTTGTGCATAACCCAGTACCGCATTCATTGGTGTTCTGATCTCATGAGACATATTAGCGACAAATAAGCTTTTTGCCCGACTGGCATCCAGTGCTTGATCTCTAGCGGTTGCTAATTCTGCGGTTCTTTCTTCGACTAATTGTTTTAAGTGGAGAGAGTTTGTTCTCAGTTTATTAATGACAAAACCAATAGCTAAAATACCTAAGATGCCAATGACTGTTAATAATAGGGTGATGCCTTTTAGGTTCTGAATAGAGGTTTCAATGGCTTTATCCACGGGTAAGGTAATTTCAAGAACACCTCTGACATCACCTAATTTCCAATCCTTTTTCGGTGAGTCGGGGTGAGTATTATGACAGTTGACGCAGCCTGCATGCATCACATCAGCTGTAGCATAGCGTAAAACTTCTCGGCTGTTTACTTGTTCAAAACGGTAAAATGGTTGCTCAGGGTTTTGAGTTAAAAACTGCCAGGCGAATTGGCTAAAACGACTGGATGTTTGTATATTGTTTTTTCGCCATGGAAAGGGGATGGGGCTATATAAACTCACTTTAGCACCATTTTCATGCCTGCCAATACGTTGGCCAAGTAAGATACTTAAGGTTGCTGGTAATGGAATTGCGTTTTTTTCCTCTTTATAGTTATGTGTGATTTTTAAGCCACTTTGGTGGGCAATGGTAACCACTTCTGAAGTATAGAGAGAGCGGAACTCTCTTAGTGCTTGCGAGTATAAAGATGCACTGTTAATAGCTGATGATTTTACCAGTTGGGACTGTAAGCTGGAGATATACCATGTAATAAGAATAACAGTAGTGATAAAAGCAATAATGAGCACAAAAACAAATTGCCAGTTTTTTAACTGAGACCACGCATAATAGTAAGGTGACTCATTCGCAGAGTTAAGCATGCCAGACTTGCAATACAACGGATGACAGGCATAGGTGCCACTAGCTTACATATTAGCTTATTGTAGCACCTGTGTAAGGGGGAAGCGGAATCGGCTAATCGTGTAGGGAAACGTATTTAGACCATCCTAACATTAAAAAATGATGCAGTTTTTACTCGTAAAACCACTGACATTACTATGTACTTGTGCTAAAACTGTTGTGCTTACTAGCAGAGGGAAACAATCAATAGCAGTTTAGCTAGCATGGAGTAACACTAAGGAAAGGTTTACCAATGGATACATTTGCTAATTACATTAATGGTCAGATAACCAATGAAAATACGGATAGTTATTTAAATAATATTAATCCTGCAACCGGTGAAGTCTATAGTTTATTACCAAATAGTAACCTCACCCAGTTAAATACGGCTATTACAGCTGCAACGGATGCTCAGCCAACTTGGGAGGATCTAGGTATTGAAGGCCGAAGTCACTATTTATACCGACTTGCGGATAAAATTGAAGCTAATCTAGACCAATTAGCCGCTGCCGAAACAGAAGACACTGGAAAGCCAATTGCGCTAGCAAAGTCATTGGATATTCCCCGCGCAGCCAGTAATTTTCGTTTTTTTGCTCAAGCCATTTCCCAGTTTGCTTCCGAAGCCCATAGCATGGGCAGCCAAGCTATTAACTACACATTACGAGACCCCATTGGTGTAGTAGGGTGTATTTCACCCTGGAATCTTCCACTTTATTTATTAACTTGGAAAATAGCACCAGCATTGGCTGCAGGTAACTGCGTTATTGCTAAACCATCAGAGTTAGCCCCTAAAACAGCTTATTTGCTCAGTCAATTATGTATTGAAATTGATTTGCCTAGTGGGGTCTTAAATATACTTCATGGTCAGGGTAATAAAATAGGTCAGGCTATAACAGAGCACTCTCAAATTAAAGCCATTTCATTTACTGGTGGTACCAAAACAGGCAGTATGATAGCTGCTTCAGCAGCACCACAATTTAAAAAACTTTCCTTAGAATTGGGGGGTAAAAACCCAGCATTAGTGTTTGCTGATTGTGATTTTGACAAGACCATAGACGGCATCATTCGTGCTAGCTTTGCCAATCAAGGTCAAGTGTGTATGTGTAGCTCCAGAATTTATATTGAGCAATCCATTTATCCATCATTTAAACAATCCCTGGTTGAAAAAATCCAAGCGTTGACAGTAGGTGATCCACTCACTGAAGTAAACCTTGGTGCATTAATTTCTAAGGAGCATCAAGAAAAAGTGCTTGCATATATCCAGTTAGCCCAACAGGAAGGGGGAACCATACTATGTGGTGGTACTCAGTATGTACCGGCTGGACGTTGTGAAGGAGGCTGTTTTATTCAACCTACGGTAATTGAGGGGTTATCTATTGGCGCGCGGGTTAATCAAGAAGAGATTTTTGGCCCGGTTATCACGCTTCAACCATTTAATTCTGAAGCAGAGGCGCTCGCTTTAGCAAATGGCACCGAATATGGTTTAGCTGCCACAATTTGGACTGAAAATTTAACCCGGTTGCATCGGCTAGCCAAACAGTTAGATGTGGGTATTGTTTGGGCGAATAGCTGGATGCTGAGAGATTTAAGAACACCACTAGGCGGTGTGAAAAACTCTGGATTAGGAAGAGAAGGGGGTTGGGAAGCACTCCGCTTTTTTACCGAGCCTAAAAATATTTGTATTCCATATTAGAGGTGTCCTTAAGTAACGGACTTTTTCAGTTTCCGTATGCATACTTATACCTGCCTCAATTCATTATTTTTAGGTAATCGTCAACATTCTCACAGCCAAGGGGTAAAAGAAAGGGAGTTTTATGTCAGTGATTATTCAAGCGGAACAAGCACCAGAACCTGTTGGGCTTTATCCTCACGCACGACGAGTGGGGAGTTTATTATTCTTATCTGGTGTAGGCCCTCGTCAAAAAGGTAGCCAAACGATCCCAGGTGTGACGTTGGATGAATACCAGAATGTGGTGCGTTATGATATAGCAAAGCAATGTCATAGTGTGTTTGCAAATGTGCGGACTATTTTAGAAGTAGCGGGTTCATCTTGGGAAAAACTGGTTGATGTAACTGTTTTTCTAACCAACATGAAAAGTGACTTTCCAATATTTAATCGTATTTATGGTGACTATTTTAAAACTAACCAACCTTGCCGTACTACCTGTGAAGTTAACTGTTTACCCACACCCATTGCTATTGAATTAAAATGCATTGCTACCCTTGATTAAAACCGTTAAATAATACGAAAAAAGGAATTATATCGTGAGCCTGCTAACCCCTCCAATTAACTTACAACAATGGATTGATGAACATCGAATATATTTGAAACCACCTGTCTGTAATAAATTAGTATTCGAAGAGCAAGGCTTTTTTATTATGGTGGTGGGAGGACCTAATAGTCGAAAAGATTATCATGTTGATGAGGGGCCTGAGTTTTTTTATCAGGTTGAGGGTGATATGTTATTGAAAACCATTCAGAAAGGAAAGGTGGTTGATATTCCTATCAAACAAGGTGAAGTTTTTTTGCTACCGCCTAAAGTACCCCATTCACCCCATCGATTTGCTGATACGGTTGGCCTGGTTATTGAGCGACGACGCACCCAAGAAGAAAAAGACGGCTTGCAGTGGTATTGTGATCATTGTAATCATTTGTTGTATGAAGAATTTTTTATTCTAAAAAACATAGAAGAAGATTTTCCCCCTGTTTTTGATCGATTCTTTGGTTCTAAACAGCACCGGACCTGTAGTCAATGTGGTGAAGTCATGCCAGCGCCAGCGTAAAAGGACATTCTAATGCTCACGATTGATATCCACACGCACATTTTGCCGAAAAACTGGCCTGATTTAAAAGAGCGCTATGGATATGGCGGCTTTATCCATTTAGACCACTATAAATGTGGTTGTGCGCGGATGATGCAAGAGGATAAATTTTTTCGGGAAATCACCAGTAATTGCTGGGATCCAGCCATACGACAAGACGAGTGTGGTCAATATGGAGTCCATGTCCAGGTGTTATCGACGGTGCCTGTTATGTTCAGCTATTGGGCAAAACCGCAAGACACATTAGACTTATCCATGCTACTTAATGATCACTTAGCTGCGGTAGTGGCGGATTACCCCCTGCGTTTTACTGGTTTAGCCACAGTACCTATGCAAGCGCCACACTTAGCAGTAAAAGAACTTGAACGGGCGACTAAACAGTTAGGCTTGGTGGGTATTCAAATTGGCTCTCACATTAATGACTGGAATTTAAATGCACGACAACTTGATCCTATTTGGGAAGCGGCCGAGGCGTTAGGTGCTGCTATTTTTGTTCACCCTTGGGATATGCTGGGCAAAGAAAAAATGCCTGATTATTGGCTACCCTGGCTGGTGGGAATGCCTGCAGAAACGTCCTTAGCTATTTGCTCTATGTTAATGGGGGGAGTATTTGAGCGTTATCCTGGGTTACGTGTAGCATTTGCCCATGGTGGTGGTGCTTTTCCTGCTACGATTGGCCGGATTGAACATGGCTTTAAGGTTCGACCAGATTTATGTGCTGTAGACAACCCTGCTAATCCACGACAATACCTGGATAAAATTTATGTCGACTCACTGGTGCATGATCCTTTGATGCTGGATTATTTGCTCAAGCTAATGGGGCCAGAACAAATCGCATTGGGATCTGATTATCCATTTCCCCTAGGGGAGTTAGAGCCAGGCCAATTAATTAGGCAAATGGATTTACCTGAAGAAACCCGAGCAAGACTGCTGCATGGTACCGCTTTAGAGTGGTTGAATATTCCGGCAGCGAGGTTTATTGGATGAAGCTCAATTTAACGCTGTCCAATAAAACCTATCAGGTGTTGTATGATCAAGCGGTGAGTATTGCTATTCCTTTAGATTTTACTGGCCCTCAGCCTAATCATTTTAATGCACCTTTGGCGAGCAGTCAGGCAGTTGAAGCTGCAGGATTTATCGGCGACACCCGGCGTGGTGGTAGTTGCAATGTTGAGCAGCTAAAGCTCAACCCCCACTGTAATGGCACTCATACGGAATGTATTGGCCATATTCTGGATGAGCGAGTGTCAGTGACCAATACACTGAAAGCATGCTTTATTCCCACTGTGGTTATTTCACTAACCCCAAAAAAAGCTGACCAGTGCCCTGACCGTTATCAGCCACCGCTGGATAATTCTGATTATATTATTGATCAGACTAGCCTGGCTGACAGGTTAGTGGGTATTCCTGATGAACAGTTAGCTGCCTTAGTTATTCGAACGTTACCTAATTCACTCGAAAAACAAACACGAGTGTATGGGCACAATGATCAGCCTCCTTTTTTTTCTATTGATGCGATGGCATATTTGCTGAAACGACAGGTACAGCACTTGCTGGTTGACTTTCCCAGTGTTGACAAAATGTATGATGAAGGCAAACTCACTTGTCATCATCTGTTTTGGCAAGTGCCAGAAGGTAAACATGTTGCTAATTCGCTTAGTCATTTTTACGACACTATCAGTGAGTTAGTGTTTGTACCTGACGAGGTGGTGGATGGATTTTATTTATTGAATTTACAATTACCAGCTTTTATCTCTGATGCAGCACCAAGCCGACCGATATTAATACCATTGGAGTCAGTAGGGGAATAGATAAGTCTAGTGTCCGATATGGAGTAACAAGATATTCTTCCGCCGCTCTTGAAGTGCCATCCTTGGCCCATCAAGAGATAAAAAAGGCATCTATGCCTTAGCTACAGAACACCCTGTTACCTCATATCCGCTAACTTTATTGCGACAGCCTGCAAAGAGCTGATATGAAGGATAAAATAAACAATGATTACGGAGGATCATGTGGGTGAAGTTCAGCAGCAACAATACCAACCAGGTGAAGCATTTGCTCACCAATTAGATCGTCAGGACCCTTTGCGGGAGTTGCGCCATCAGTTCAATATTCCCACCACCGTAGAGGGTAAGGAAGAATACTACTTCTGTGGTAACTCACTTGGCCTACAACCCAAACTTACCCAGCAATACTTGGATGATGTCTTAACTAATTGGGCGCAGCTAGGCGTGAAAGGGCACTTTCAAGGGAATTATCCGTGGCTGCCTTATCATGAATTTCTGACTGAGCAAATGGCTTCGTTAGTAGGTGCTAAGCCCTGTGAAGTGGTAATGATGAATTCACTGACAGTGAATTTACACTTAATGATGGTAAGTTTTTTTAACCCCACGGCACAGCGGTTTAAAATAGTAATCGAAGAACATGCATTTCCCTCTGACCATTATGCCGTTATCAGTCAGTTAGCGCATCATGGTATTTCAGAGGCAGAAGGTGTACAACTGCTGTCACCAAAACCAGGAGAGGAATTGCTTGATGAGGTGGATATACTCAACTTAATTGAAACAGAAGGTGACAGTATTGCGCTCATGTTGCTACCTGGAGTGCAATATTATACTGGGCAAGTGCTTGATATAAAGGTAATTACTCAACATGCCCATCGTAAAGGGATTATAGTGGGCGTTGATTTAGCCCATGCGGCAGGCAACATTGAATTACAACTGCATGATTGGAATGTGGATTTCGCCTGTTGGTGTTCCTATAAGTATCTAAATAGTGGACCAGGCTCTGTCGGTGGCTGTTTTATCCATCAACAACATGTGACAAATACTGAGTTAAAGCGATTCGCTGGCTGGTGGGGGCATGATAAAACCAGTCGATTTGAGATGACGAATCAGTTTAACCCCATTCCAACAGCTGAAGGCTGGCAATTGTCGAATCCTCCTATTTTATCGTTAGCAGCTATTCGTGCTTCTCTAGATACATTTACCATGGCAGGGGGTATCAAACCATTACGGGAAAAATCGATAAAATTAACGGGTTATTTAGCTTTTTTACTAGCAAGTGAACTAGCAGATGCTATTAGTATCATTACACCCAAACACCCCATAAGAAGAGGCTGTCAGTTATCACTAAAGTGTCATGTTAAGCAATTAACAGGAAAACAGCTTTTAGAGCAGCTTGAAGCAAAAGGGGTCACAACGGATTGGCGTGAGCCTGATGTTATTAGAGTGGCACCTGTGCCTTTATACAACAGTTTTGCTGATGTTTATCAGTTTGTTCAAATATTAAAAGCTATTGTGCAAGGTAGCACCAATACACATACCAGTCAGGACTTGCTTGTAGAAAGATAGCTTGTAGAAAAATAGGTGAGTAAAAGGTAATAGAAAGCAGGGTATAGGCCATTTTAAGGAAAGCAGGCCATGATGAATAACGATCAGGAAACAGTTGTTGTGATAGGTGGCGGGCCAGTTGGAGCCATGATGGCCACGTTTTTAGCTAACCAAGGTTTTACGGTGACACTTTATGAAAAACGAGCTGACTTACGTAAACATAACCTATCAGCTGGTCGCTCGATAAACCTGGCACTTGCCAACCGAGGTATTGATGCCTTAGCTAAGCTAGGCCTGATGAATCAGGTAAAGCAATTGATGATTCCAATGGCGGGCCGGATGGTTCACCACCCAAATGGTAACACCCAGTTTCAAGCTTATGGCCAACAACCCCATGAAGTGATTTATTCTATTTCTCGGGCTGAATTAAACCGGCTGCTATTAAATACAGCAGAAGCAACGGGCAAGGTTAGTTTGCATTTTAATTACCAATGCCAACAGGTAGACTGGGATAGCAATCAAATCGTTATCCGTTCTATGCAAACTAAAGCCGACCAGTGTATTAGGTTTGACCGTTTAATTGGGGCGGATGGAGCTGGCTCTGTTATACGACAAGCGTTGATTGATCGTTGTACGGGGCATGATGAATATCAACCGTTAGGACATAGTTACAAAGAGCTAACCATTCCAGCAGGCCCTGGTGGTCAGTTTCGATTGACAGCAGAGGCACTTCACATCTGGCCTAGAGGCGGTTATATGATGATTGCCTTACCTAACCAAGATGGTAGCTTTACTGTTACGTTGTTTTTACCAAATGAAGGGCCTAATAGCTTTGCTACATTAAATAGCTCAGAAAAAGTGCAGTGTTTTTTTGCTGAGCAATTTCCTGATGCGTTGCCTCTGTTACCTGCTCTATGTGAAGACTTTTTTTCTAACCCAACAGGACACTTAGGTACTGTTCGTTGTGCACCATGGCATTTTCAAGATAAAGGCGTACTCATTGGCGATGCTGCACATGCTATTGTGCCTTTTCATGGGCAGGGGATGAACTGTGGCTTTGAAGATTGTGCCGCACTGGCTAGTTGTGTTAACCAATTCAATAATTGGTCAGACTGTTTAATAGAATACAACGCTCGACGTTTTTTAAATGGTAATGCAATTGCTGACATGGCAATTGAAAACTATGTTGAAATGCGTGATTCCGTATTAGATCCACATTTTCTACTAAAGAAAGCCATTGGGTTTCGGTTGGAACAGGAGTATCCCAATCATTTCATCCCGCGTTATTCTATGGTGATGTTTCATCGAATACCCTATGTGAATGCTCAGCGGCGAGGAAGAATTAACGAAGCAATTCTTGATCAGTTGGCGCAAGGTATCAGTCATATTGATGAACTGGATTGGGTATTAGCGGATCACTTGGTGCGTAGTCAGCTTAATAAGATAGGCGATATAAATAGGACAACTGATGGATAAATTAGTTAGCAGTGGTTAACAAAATAGAATTTTTAATGACACTTTTCTGCCTATTATATATCTTAATGGCCCAATCAATGCCGATAAACTAGAATTACCGTTTTAAGGGTACCGCTAAAGTGGAGCTGTTTTATACTAATTGATGGTATTCACAGGATTGCTGCTTTGGTTAATCAGCACTTAAAGCGGAGGCCTCAACACCAGGGGGAAATACATGGCCATATCAAGTGCTCTTGTCGTTGATGATTCCAAGTCTGCTCGCTATTCGCTGCGCAAAATGCTAGAAAAAATGGATGTCTCCGTTGCATTTGCTGAATCTGGTGAGCAAGCCCTTGAGTCATTAGGTGACAGTCAACCCGATGTCATCTTTATGGACCACATGATGCCAGGCATGGATGGCTTAGAAGCAACTCAGGCAATTAAAAATAACCCAGAATGGGCTGGTATACCTGTCGTGATGTGTACTTCAAAAGATGGTGATGAGTATGCAGCAGAAGCTAAGTCTTATGGCGCTGTTGGGGTACTGCCCAAACCAGCAACACTGAAGCAAATTGCCGAAATTCTGGACTCGTTAGAGCAGTTAGTTGCATTAATGCCTGAGCCCTCGGCTGCAGAGGCTGAACCAGCTGCGGCTCCGTCGGGTGAGCCAACGCCAGTGGGAGTCGGGCAGATTGAAGCACTGGTACAAAATGCTGTGGAAGCTGCTGTAGCAAAAGCGATCCAAGCGACTATGACACCTTTGGTTCAAGAGCACGTTCAGTCACAATTACAAGCTCAGCTAACCACTCAATTAACAACTCAACTAGAAAAACAGTTGCCTGATTACATAAGCCGTGCAGGTTCAGAACTATTAAGCACGGCATTGGCAGAAACCAAAGTGGCCTGCCAACAATTAATAGATGAAGCGCTTGTAACAGAGCGATCCAACATTATGGCTGAGGTGCAGAGCTCTGTGGAGGCCCAGTTAGAACGCTTTTCTGGCCAGGAAGCGGAGGCTGAAGCTGAAGCCAAATTTCAACAACTACTTGCCCCCCTTTCTGCAGACATCACCCAGCTACAGGAAAAACTGGCAACAACTACTCCTGCGACACTAACCCCTGAACAATTAAACGAAATTAAACAAGCTGCTAAAGTGGAAGCCACTCAAGAATCAAGCAGAATCGCCCAGGAAGCTACTAACTCCGCTCAGCAATTAGCCAAAGAACAAGCTACTCAAGTGACTCAACAGCTATTGGATACCCGCTCAGCTTCTCAGGAGACCCAACGGGAACAAGTCACAGATGAAATCAATGCCAGTATGCAATCCCTTTCCAGCCGCCTGAATTTATTGTTTGGGTTAGCAGCAGGGATTGGCATTGCTGCCGCCGCAATTGTGTTTGTTATTAAATAAATAGTGGCAATAAGAGACAGTTGCTGATAACTCATTGCTTTTTAGTTTTGGCCTCGTTATATTGGCAATCATGTTTTAAGCAATAATCATTTTTTTCATATGTCTTTTGTTATTATTGATCAACAGGTACTCTGGCGACTCGGTTTCTACTAGCAGCCGAGTGCGACTTCAGTTAAAAACTAGTAAATTTTTCTCGGCTGCGGTTCATCGCGGCCTTGTTATTAAGCTCATTTTAATCGACTTTTAGCCCGATACACCGCAGCCAAAACTAATCTGAGTAAGGAGAAGTAAGTGGGTGTAGTAAAACGGGTGCAACCAAAAAAATCAGACAATCGTTTAGTTGCCAGTCATCAATTTATGGGTTTTGGCTTGGCCATTTTGGCTACCGTACTCTTTTCTATTAAGCCTATTTTTGTCAAGCTGGCTTATCAATATGGTGTTGATAGTGTTGTTTTAATGACATTAAGGATGTTGTTTTCCCTCCCTTTTTATTTAGTGATTGGCTGCTGGCTGCTAATGGCTAAACAAGTTCCGTTATCACCATTAAAAGCAGAACTATGGCCTTGTATCTTAGTGGGTTTACTAGGATATTATCTGGCCAGCTATTTAGATTTAGTGGGTTTAACGATGGTTTCAGCGCAATTGGAGCGGATCATTTTATTTATTTTTCCAACTATCGTTGTTATTTTGAGTCGAATTATTTATAAAAAGCCGATTAATAGTAAAACTATAGGGGTATTTATAGTTACCTATTTAGGCGTACTATTGATATTCAGTCATGACTTTAAGGTTTCCAAGCATGACACTTTAGCTGGGGGGATTTACATTTTTGCCAGTGCAATCGCATTTGCGTGTTACATATTGTTTAGCAGGCAGCGAGTATTGAATATAGGTAGCAGGATGTTTACCTGTATTGCCATGGGGGCTGCGAGCTTGGCAATAGTTATTCATTTTTTATTAACCCACCAATTATCTGATTTTTTGGTCAGTATGCCAGTGCTTAGTATTGCTGCGATGATTGCTTTCATTAGCACTGTATTGCCTTCATTTTTCGTTAGCGAAGCAATTGCACGTCTAGGTGCTGAGCAAACATCATTAGTTTCCACCTTGGGACCTGTTATTACAGCTTTTTTAGCAATAGTGATATTAAACGAATCTTTTACTTTTTATCATGCTATCGGTATGGCATTAGTGATGAGTGGCATCGCCTGGTTAGGCTTACAAAAAAGCGAAAATTCATGAGTTAGTTTGGTTGGTCAGAATGCTTTATCAGAAAATCGAAAAATAGAATTAGGCAGCTAATTATAACAGCTAAAAAATTTTAAATACCACAGATTTTAATAGGCTATATAGAGGTTTTCTGTGGTTTGATGAGATATTCAGGCTAGAATATAAAGTAGAATTAGCATTAGTGTCATTAGCTATTATCACTGTTGTCGTGAGGGTTTCCTGAATGAAATATTCAATTTCCGTGAGTTTAACTCATAATTTTTACTATTTACTTTGCTTGGCTATATTAGCCTCCACAGTTAGTACTAATATTCAAGCAAGTGAAGAAGAGGTCATGGTCAGTGGCGAATTAACTACCTTATTTCGTTCTGCTCGGAAAGTGATTTCTGTTAATCAAGCTTTAATTAATGATGCAGAAAAAGGTGATAAAGGATTATCTGGTACGGTGGTGATTGAAAAAGCCAAAGAAAACTACCAAGCAGCAGCTGGAAATGAACTTGATTTAAACCAAGATAAAAATGGTGCCAAACAAGCAATGTTGGATGCGGTCAATGAGGTAATGACAGAGTCTCAAGATTGGATTAATGAGAAAGGTGTTGGTTTTAAAGGATTTTTGCCTGCTATTTTTGCTCGTCAGGTTGCTGAAAAATTCAGTCATAAGATGGAAGGGAAATTAAAGATAAAGCTCACCGCACCAAAAAACTACGTACGTAATCGTGCTAATCGTCCTGATAAATGGGAACATCAGGTCATAGAGAAAAAGTTTCGTAGTACTGACTATGAAAAAGGTAAACCTTTTTTTGAAAAAGCATCAGTAAAAGGTAAATCTGCTTTTCGTTATATCTTACCTGAGTATTATTCAGAATCTTGCTTAGGCTGCCATGGTGAGCCTAAAGGTGAAAAAGACATTACTGGCGGGAAAAAAGAAGGAGGTAAGCTTGGAGAACTTGGTGGAGCAATCAGTTTAATTATTTATGAGTAAATGAAATGATGAGTAGCGACAAAAAAGCTAAATGGCTTTAACGATGAGAGGGTTCACTTTAACTATTGCCACTAAGATTATGCTGACCAGCGTTATCTTTGCAGTAACGGTGGCATTTGCTATCGCTTATCTATCGATAGTGATTGGCCATGATGCAGAAATTATCTCAAAACAAAGCGAAAGTGTTGATCAACAATTTCAATTTGTTGCAGAACAAAATAATCTGCTGGCTCAGCAAAAAACAAATATTGATGAGCTTAAGCTGGTGAATGGGGCAATGAAAAGTTTTGCTGATATGCGTTTTTGGCTTTATGACTTATCAGTGAGTTGGTTGAATGAGTCAGAGAGTAATGCTGAAGAGGCAAAGGAAAAATTGGCTGGACAGCTTCAACAAATAGGGGTTAAACACCCTGATGTCGTTAAAAATATTAACGCAGAAGTGGATAAACTTTATGAACAGATGATTGAGGCAGTGGATGCTTATGTTGATAACAACCGGGTATTGGGTAATTCCTTTGTTACTAAGGTACGAGAAAGCAGCGGCAAAGTAGATCAAATTCTGATTGGCTTACGACAGCAGGTTCAGCAAGAAACCAATGTAATTGGTGAAAAAGTTGAACAAGCGGGCGCTGCGGTCACCCAGTCGGGTGAAAGCGTAAGAGAAGCTGCAAATGAGGTAGTGAGTAGTAATGAGCAGCTGCAGAAGGTGTCAATAGGGATACTCGTGGGTGTCGTAATACTCTGTGCTATTTTTAGTGTGACTTTACGCCGCGCAATTTGTGCGCCTATAGAATCATTGCGTGGTGCAGTTGAGCATGTAGAAAGCGAGTCTGATCTGACTCATCGAGTGAATGTTAGCAGCAAAGATGAGCTGGGGTTAACAGGTCAGGCATTTAATAAAATGATGGCCCAATTTCAAAGTATTGTTTCAAAAGTCAGCACTGCTTGCCTGGATTTAAATAAAGCAATAGAAAAAACCACTACAATAATGCAGGAAACCAATACCAGTGTGTCCCAACAACAGTTAGCCACTGATCAGGTCGCTACGGCAATTAATCAAATGTCGATTACTGTGCAACAGGTTGCCTCTAATGCAGCCCATGCTGCAGATGCGGCATCTAATGCCAGTGATGCGGCTGCCAGTGGCCATGATGTAGTGGAGCAAACAATAAAAGTCATTGAATCCCTGTCAGAAAAAGTTGATAACGCGGGTGAGGCAATTAATCATGTGTCAAAAGAAAGCGCTAGCATTGGCACAGTGTTAGACGTTATTCGTGGTGTATCGGAACAAACCAATTTATTGGCATTAAATGCTGCTATTGAAGCAGCCCGTGCAGGTGAAGCAGGTCGGGGGTTTGCTGTCGTAGCAGACGAAGTAAGAACCTTGGCGCAGCGTACTCAAGAGTCCACCCAGGAAATTAGAACGACGATTGAGCGATTACAAGACGGTATTGAAAAAACCGTTCTTGTCATGCAAGAAGGAAAAGATAGAGCCACTGATGGAGTCGCTCAGGCTATGAAGGCAGGTGATTCGCTAGAAGTCATTACCCAGGCGGTGGAACAAATTAATAACCTTAACTCACAAATTGCAACAGCAGCTGAAGAACAAGCGGCCGTAACAGACGAAATTAACAAAAATATTACGAATATTCGTGACGTTTCAGCACAAACCTCACAAAATGCTCAACAGACAACGGATGCTTGTAATAAGCAACAAACACTGTCTAATCAACTGGCAAAATTAGTGAACCAGTTTCAGGTATGAGCCTAGTGGTTATGCACCACTAGGCGTTTTTTTATACCCATCACGAATCATTTTTACTCGTCAAAGTGGTATAAAAATCATTCGCGAGGAGTATTAGAATTAAAACTGTGCTTCTTCAGTAGACCCAGTTAATGCGGTAACGGAAGATTCCCCGCCTTGGATAACATTCGTCATGTCATCAAAATAGCCAGTACCGACTTCTTGCTGGTGGGCAACAAAGCTGTAACCCCGTTCAGCATCAGCAAATTCTTTTTCCTGTAATTTTACATAAGCGGCCATATCATTACGGGCATAATCATGGGCTAAATCAAACATACCATGCCACATCGAGTGGATACCCGCTAAGGTGATAAATTGGAATTTATAGCCCATGGCTGATAATTCCCGTTGGAATTTTGCAATAGTGGCGTCATCTAAATGTTTTTTCCAATTAAAACTGGGTGAGCAATTATAAGCCAGTAGTTGATCAGGATATTTATCGCGGATCGCTTCAGCAAATTGTTTGGCTTCTTTTAAGTCTGGCGTGGCCGTTTCACACCATAATAAGTCTGCATAAGGAGCGTAAGCTTGCCCTCTGGCAATGGCTTGATCAATACCGGCTTTGGTTTGATAGAAGCCTTCTTTAGTGCGCTCATTAATAATAAATGGCGCGTCATATTCATCTATATTGGAGGTGATAAGGTCAGCTGCGTTTGCATCTGTACGAGCAATAATTAAGGTGGGGGTACCAGCTACATCTGCTGCTAATCGAGCTGCCGTCAACTTTTGAATGGCTTCACGAGTGGGTACTAATACTTTCCCACCCATATGACCACATTTTTTAACAGCGGCTAACTGGTCCTCAAAATGTACACCAGACGCACCCGCTTTAATCATCGCCATTGTCAGTTCATAGGCATTTAATACACCACCAAACCCCGCTTCGGCATCAGCAACAATCGGCGCAAAATAATCAATATAAGCAGGGTCATCAGGAGAGATATTTTTTTGCCACTGAATTTGATCGGCCCGTAAAAAAGCGTTATTAATTCGCTCAATAACATGAGGAACAGAATTAACCGGATAAAGGGATTGATCTGGATACATGGTCAGTGCGGTATTATTATCAGCTGCCACTTGCCAGCCGGATAAATAAATCGCTCTGACTCCAGCCTTTACCTGCTGGACCGCCTGACCACCAGTTAAAGCCCCTAAACTGTTGACAAAACCTTTACCTGATTGATCATGAATTAGTTGCCATAATTTTTCAGCCCCTTGTTTAGCAAAGGTGTAATCTATTTTTAGTGAACCTCTTAAACGCACCACATCCGCTGCGGTATATTCTCGTTTTACCTGTTGCCAACGGGGATTATGCTGCCAATCTTGCTCGATATGGGCGATTGCTTCAGTACGGTTGTAGCTAGTCATTACCTTGACTCCTGTGGACTGGTTAGGATGTAGTTGCTACGCCAAGTTTATTTTTCAATCTTGTATTTATTGGGCTGGATTAGCCAAGTGTAGTGCATGCACAAGCGATAGCTTGAATATTTCACTGGATATCAAAGACGATGTAATCTGATGAAATATTTAGGCTAGAACAGATACTAGGAATTGTGAGATGATTTAGGAAGTTTATAGTTTTTATCTTCGGTATTTTTAAAATGAATATAGCGAGAGTGGATTTAAACTTATTAGTTTATCTCGATGTACTACTCAGAGAGCGTAATGTCACTAAAGCAGCAGCGCATTTGGGGATTACCCAGCCAGCGATGAGTAACGGCTTAAGACGGTTACGGGAGTTGTTTGATGACCCACTGCTGATTCGCACCAGCGAGGGTATGACTGCCACTGAAAGGGCTCAGGACTTACAGCCTATCGTACGGGATGTGTTGGCTAAAATAGAACAGGCTCTACAGCCACAAAAAGCCTTTGATGCTCAGCACAGTGATCGGGTTTTCCGAATTATGGCCAGTGACTATGCGGAGTCTACACTTATCCCTGCTGTATTAAAACGCTTGCGACATGAAGCACCCACGGTCATTTTAGATGTACTCACCCCCAGTGATGTGAGCTTTTTAGATGTAGAGCAGGGGCGAGTGGATATGGCAATCAATCGGTTTGATGACATGCCCCAATCTTTTCATCAAACCACGATTTGGCGAGATACCTTCTCTTGCTTGATCAGTGTCGAAAACCCTATCTTAGCAGACTTTACTTTAGCCAACTATTTACAGGCACAACATATCTGGGTGAGTAAAACGGGTATGGGGGTTGGGGTTGGTATTACCCCACAAGATGTACAACGATTGGGCTGGGTCGATGAAGCATTGGCTAAACTGGGTAAAAAACGCAATATCAGTGTGTTTACCCGGCACTATCAAGTTGCCACCTTATTAGCTCAGGAAAAAGATTTAGTGGCAACCTTACCGACACGAGCTGCATTGTTGCAGCAAAAAAATAATCAACTTGTCATTAAGCAGCCACCCTTTGATATTGCGCCCTTTGAACTAAAAATGGCTTGGAGTCCTTTATTACAACATAACTCGGCGCACCAGTGGTTACGGCGGTTAATTGTCGAAGTGGCGGGCAGGGTGAAGTAAAAGGTTTCTCAAATTTTATTTTATTCAGAACTGCGCCAAGCAATAGGGCTACATAAACGATATCGATTATGTAGCCCTTAAGCCTCAATAATTAAGGTAAATACCCATAAGCAGGTAATGTTAGAAACTCGACCAGCTCATCACTGGTGGTAATTTGATCCAAAATCGTTTTGGCTTCTTCAAACCGACCTTGTTGCCAGCGCACTTCACCCACCTCCTGTTGTACAACAGTGGCCTCCTGATCAAGCATTTCCCTAAATAACGCTTTAGTGACTATTTGGCCATTATCCAAGGCTTTTTCATGTTTAATCCATTGCCAAATCGAGGTTCGAGAAATTTCAGCGGTGGCAGCATCTTCCATTAGCCCATAAATAGGGACACAACCGTTACCGTTAATCCAGGCTTCAATATATTGTAATGACACTCGAATATTACTTCGCATGCCTTGTTCAGTACGCTCGCCAGGGCAGGGGGCCAGTAAGTCTGTTGCAGTTATTGGTGTATCTTCTTCTCGCATGACATGGAGCTGATTGGGTTTATCTGCTGGTATATGCTGACCAAAGACAGCCAGAGCCGTATCAGCAAGGCCAGGATGAGCTACCCAAGTGCCATCATGACCATTGCTGGCTTCCAGGGTTTTATCCGCAGTTACTTTTTCCATCACCTGTTCATTGGTTGCGGGGTCTTTGCTGGGTATAAAGGCCGCCATACCACCCATGGCCATTGCGCCACGTTTATGACAAGTTTTAATTAATAATCGCGAGTAAGCACTTAAGAAAGGTTGATTCATGGTGACTTGCTGGCGATCAGGTAATACCCGGTCTGAGTGGTTTTTCAGGGTCTTAATATAACTAAAAATATAATCCCAGCGACCACAGTTTAAGCCCACAATATGTTCTTTCAAGGCAAATAAAATTTCGTCCATTTCAAAGACGGCAGGTAAGGTTTCAATTAATACTGTGGCTTTGATCGTGCCTGAGTCAAGTTTGAATTTTTGTTCTGTAAACTTAAAGACTTGAGACCACCAAGCAGCTTCCTGATGACTTTGCAGTTTGGGAATATAGTAATAAACGCCAGAGCCTTTAGCTAAACGCGTCTTATAGTTATGATAAAAATACAAGCCAAAATCTAATAAACAGCCAGGAATGGGCGTATTTTGGTAAGTGATATGTTTTTCAGGTAAATGCAAGCCACGTACCCGGCAAATTAAAACAGCAGGGTTATCATTGAGTCGATATTCTTTACCTGTGGTAGGATGGGTGTATTCTATAGTACCAATATTGGCGTCACGCAGGTTAACCTGGCCTTGAGCAATCCCCTCCCAACTAGGAGACTGAGAATCTTCAAAGTCTGCCATAAACACTTTAACATTGGCATTCAGTGCATTGATAATCATTTTACGATCAACCGGCCCAGTGATTTCAACCCGGCGGTCTTGTAAATCAGCAGGTATGCCAGCAATTTTCCAGTCGCTGTTACGAATCTCAGCCGTATCCACTAAAAAATTGGGAAGTACCCCTTTATCAAAGCTCGATTGGTGTTGTTCCCGTTCAGCTAATAAATTATTGAGCTGAGGTTGAAACTCTTTAACCAGCTCAGTAATAAATGCCATGGCTTCATCAGTAAAAATCGTTTTATAAGCCGATGTCAGCTCAGCGTGAATAGACAATTCGGCAATTGAAGTGGGGGTTGTCATGAGTTACACCTTAACCTTTATTAAGCTTCCAATGCTGATTACATAGACACTACTAGATAATAAATAGATAGTAGGCTTTTTTGCTGTTATTTGATGCCAAAAAGTGTGCGGTCAACCAACAGTAAAGTCAATGAAAGGTTGGTTAAATCGAAGACTAAAAACAATATATTCGGTATTTTTCTGACTTATGAGTCGGTTATAGTAGACCAATGATCCCCCTTTGCGCTATTTAGCCTATCCAAAACCACTAATGATTTGACTGATTAAACAATATAGGAGTAAATCTGGAAATGATGGTTGAAAATATAATGATAAGCGAACAAACTGACCAAAGGGCCTGAACACTGTACTCTATCTATAGTATAAAAGTCCTTCAACTCAGTTTGGTCAATCAATAGCGAATTCTATGAAAAATAAGTCAGTTGTTGCCATTATTTTACTCATATCAGTCTTTCTTGCCAGTTGTTCTGCACGGCATAATGACCGTCAACAATGTGCCTCATTAGTTAACACTACTTGGGAACGAATGGATATAGCTAAAGCGGAGGGATTTGCAGGTACCTTAAGCTATTCTAAAGCAGTAGGGCTGCTTTCTTTAGCAAAAACGGCTCAGGCAGTTGAAAAGTTTCAGTCATGTATCAAGCATGCTAATAAAGCGCTGTATTATGTGGATCAGTCCAGGCAAGGACAGTAGTCGTAGAAAGTGTGGCTTGTCAGGCTATACGGTAGATTATGGTTAGTCTGATGGGCTTTGATTCATCAGGAGAAGGGAGGGCAGCTGGTCATTCCTGCTTACCATCCCATTGTTAATCCCGGTCTGGTGGTAAAAATGACTACTTTAGTTTTGAGTGTACTTACTGGGTTGCTTCTACAAAAAACTGATTAATCAATTTTTTGATTATCCCTTCCTGTTCCATTGCTTGTAACACCTGATTCAGTTTTGGCACGAGTGTATGATGCTTTTTATGTAGATAGTGATATAACGGCGTAACAGCAACAGGAGGCTCCAGTATTTTCAGCTTGCTTCGCTGCATCCGCTTCATTTCCATTAAGATATTAATGCGTGGTAATATGCCAATGTCTACTCGGTTTAAGTTAACTAACTGCATTAGCTGCTCATAAGAAGTGGCTCCAATAGTAGTCATGCCTTTGGTTCCATCCTCTACTATTTTCATCCCGATTAGAATGCCAATATTGTAAGGACGTAGGCTATTCCAGCCTTGAACAGGAAAGTCTTGTTGCTTACTAAAAACCATTTGCTCAATATAGTAAACAGGCGTAGGTACCATCAGTAAGTTAGGATACCGTGCTTGAATATTAGCGATTCTTATTAAATCGCCATCCACTATGCCTTGATTGGCTATCCACAATGCTCGTTCACCAGCGGGCATGAGTTCTATTGTGATACTCAAATTAAGCCGGCGATAGGCTTCCTGAAGCACATACTTAGGGCCTTCACCTAATGCAACAAATACTAATGTTTGATTTGAGTAGGCTGGGTGGCTTTTTAAAATGAGTAATAAAAATAAACCAGCGACATAACGCAAGAGCAGGCAGGCCTTTAGTCTTTTAATGTTAAATGTTTGAATGCAGGATGAATAAAATAAGTATAGCAGGTTAAAGGGTTAGTTATTTCCTCTCACACTATTTGGCAATTTAGTCTGGAATTTGGAATTTTTTGTCGTCTTGCACTAGGCTTAGTATGAAATTTTAGTGACCTTTCATCAAGCAGTAACAAGAAGAGAAGTAAAAATGAAACTCAAGTCTATTTTTATCCTTGCTCTGGCGTATCTGGTAGGCTCTTCCAGCGTATTTGCTGCAATTGATATTGTCCACCCGATATTACGAAAAGGCTCTGACTTAGATGCCTATGCCAGCCGGTTAATCGTCTTTTTAGTAGAAAAGTCTGGTGAAACTGCCAATATGAAACCCTATCGGTCAGTAGTGAATGCCCAGGACCGAAAAGTTGATTTACTTAAAAAAGGTGAGTTGAGTGTCGACTGGTTAGGTGCCAGTAAAGAAATAGAAGATAAACTGGTTCCCATTCGCTTTCCAGTCTTTCGTGGTTTACTCGGTCACCGTATATTTATTACGAATAAAACGACTGCAGCTACACTGGGTGATATCAAAACCAAGGCAGATTTAGATAAACTGACGATGGTTCAGGGTCAAGGTTGGGCTGATGTGGACGTGCTCAGGTCAGGTGGTTTTAAAGTAAAAGAGATCTCCAGCTTTGAAAGTATTTTTAAGCAAGTTAATGGTGGTCGTGCCCCATTATTTCCCCGTGCGGTTATTGAGCCATATAGCGAAGTAGCCAGTCGAGTAAATAAATTACCTGAGTTGATGGTAGACGATAAATTAATGGTGGTTTATAAGTTCCCTATGTTTTTCTTTGTGTCTCCTACAGATAAGCATAAACCATTAGTTGATGCTTTAAATAATGGCTTTAAAAAAGCGTATGATGACGGTTCATTTATTAAATACTTTGAGAGTGACCCACTTGTTAAAAGTACCTTTGAAAAAGTAAAAATGGATCAGCGCACGGTGTTTACTATTGATAACCCCCATTTAAGTGATGAAACTCGTGCTATAGATGACAAATACTGGATGAAAGCTAAATAAATATGACAATATAAAACGCTTTATTGGCAGCACTTAATCAACATACATTATGAGTGCTGCCAATGTTTAAGTAAGGGTTGTCAATACCTTACATTAAGGTTCTACTAATCTCTGCTGCAATCCCCACAGAGAAAACACTTCCACCAAAGCCTTCATCTTCAGCATCTTCATCATAATAGACATACTGAGCAAAAGTAGAAATGCCATGACCTAGTGCATAGTCGGCAAGGAAGAATAATGCTCTGCCTTCATCATCGCTGCCATCCGCTGCGCCAAAACGACCATCATCGTCAGAGTCGAAGCCATAGAGGGCGGTTTTAAAGGTCCAATCGTTCATAGTCAAGCCAATACCTACCCCATAGACCAGTGTATTGGTATGGTCTTCATCTTGCAGCGTGCCAAATACACTAAAATCACCAAATGAAGCTTTAGCCCCTAACGAAGTAACGTCTCTTTCTGCACCTATATAGTCATCATCTTCATCATAACGGGAAATACCAAAATAGAAGGTATCATCAGAGTAGTTGGCCCCCCATACAGTCGCATCTACATCATTTTCTTCTGGGTCAGCATCAGTAGCAACTTGTACATAACCATGAAACCCTCCCATATTAGGAGTTACATAAGTCATAGCATTCCCTAGCCGATCAGGGGCAAATAAAAATACACCTGAATCATTTTTAAAGGTATCTATAACTTTTGTATCGGCAAGAATATTATTTTGTCGGCCAAAAATAACTTCACCAAAGTCTCCTTGTAGCCCCACATTTGCTTTCCGTAACCCAACGTCACCGTCATCAGTAGAGTCATTCGCTGGATCATTATCAGATGGTAAATTGAATTCTATTTGCCACCGGCCTTTTACCCCGCTCATATTAAGTTTATGAGCACCTTTAAAGCCTATCCGGGCTTTATCGACAATAGTGTCAAGGTCTGTGGTTTCACGGTCGAGTGAACGAATTTCTATCTCGCCATAAAGCTCGATATCGTCATCTTTACCATGGCTGGCTGCAAAAATTGAGTTGGAAGCAACGCTTGCGACAACGGCAAAAGATACAAGCGATACTAGCTTGGTGGATTTCATCGATCCCTCCTGATGGTCTAATTCCCTTTATTTATACCCTTCGCGAATTATTTTTATGGTTTGTTGTCTTCACCCTAATCATTTATAAGTACATAAACTCATAGGGGTAAGTCTGCTACTGCAAGACTTACGACAGCATCCTTAATTAACAAAAGAATGCTGGCTGGATCTTATCACTCGACGGCATCCCCTAAAAACCCTACGCTTTGGCTATATTATTGATTGGACTAACCTATTCTGCGGTACTGCCTGACAGGATGTCACTCTATAGAATAGCAATGAAAAGCACAATCATAGTCAGTAAAAATTAAATTCCTGTTTCACCGACAGTTGCAGTCATTATAGATTTGGTAATTGAAAGGGTAAAGTACACTTTATCTTGGCTATCATAATTTTTATAAATTCGATGATAAACTACTGCTCCTCGTCATTAAATATGATTTAACTGATGAGGAGCATTTTTTTGGGCGTCGTTAAGTTATTGAGGGTTTTTGGTTAAGTAAGTCGTTACTTTTTTTGCTGAATTTGCTCAGCAGTTGTTGAATATCAATAAAAATGCCATATAAAGCAGGAATTAAAAATAAGGTGATTACCGTTGCAAACAAAATTCCAAAGCCCAGGGCCACTGCCATGGGTATCACAATTTGGGCTTGTAAACTTTGCTCTAAGATAATAGGCGCTAACCCTAAAAAGGTTGTAACTGAAGTCAACATAATCGCCCTGAAGCGAGATTTACCTGATTTTAAAATGGCCTCGGATACGGTTTCTCCCTGCTTGAGCGACTGGTTAATAAAGTCCACCAAAATTAAACTGTCGTTAACCAATACACCTGCTAACGCAATTAACCCATAAATTGACATCATGCTTAGGGATAAATCAAATAACCAGTGGCCAGCGACTGCGCCAATTAGACCAAATGGAATTATGGCCATTATTAACAGCGGCTGGCTATACGACTTAAGCGGTATGGCAATTAAGGCATAAATTAACAGCAAAGCAAATAAAGCTGCTGTAACCATCTTTTGCTTGGTTTGCTGTTCTTCCAGACTGGCTCCCTCTAGCTCAGTTGATAGCGAAGGGTAACGGGTTTTTAGTTGGGGAATATAACTTTCTTCCAGCGTCTTAATGACCGTTTGCGGTTCAATTTTGCCAGGGTCAATATCAGCACTAATTGTCACCACATTTTTACCATTTAAGCGCCGAATAGATGCAGGAGCTGCTTGCTCCGTCCAGTTAACCGCCTGATTAAGTGGCATGCTGTTGCTGCCATCAACCCGGGCCTTAAAGTTAGCCAAATCACCTAAATGAGAACGCTCTGCTTTAGGATAACGTAATACCACAGTGACTTCTGATGTACCACGCTGGAATTTTTGCACTTCTTCCCCATGCACCCCCTGTCGAAGCTGGCCACCAATATCCGCTAATTTCAACTGATAGGCTCTGGCCTCTGGTAGCAGATTTAACACATAATCAGGCTGCGGAGAGCTATAGCTGCTTTCAATATCAAATACACCATCATAATTGGTTAAATGCGCTTTAAATTCATTGACCGCACTGGTTAATTCAGTCTCATTTCGGCTGGCGAGTTGATAAAAAACAGGCGCACCACCACCGGCATTAGTGCTGGAATCAAAATTCAGCTGTTTGACGCCAGGTAATGTGCCAACCGCTTGTCGCCACTGTTCAGTGATGGCATTTGCATCTAACTGTCGTGTTTCTGATTTAGTCAGCTCTACAACGACATCGCCTTGCTGCTCATCGTCAGTATAGGTGAGCATGTGTTTGACCAGGTGCTGGCTTGAATTCGCTTGAGCATAGTCTTGATCAATGGTAGCTAGAGCCTGCTCAATCTGTTGTAGTGTTTTATTGCGCGCTTCATTGGAGGTGCCTTCGTTCATGGTTAAGGCTACTTCAATAAAATCGGAAGGAACATTGGGGAAAAATATAAAGCGAACAATCCCCCCTTGCAGCATACCCACAGTAATAATGAGCATGCCGATAAAAATGGCAATTGTTGTATATCGATGCGCTAAGGCTTTAGTTAACCAGGGCTGATAATAACGCTGGATAAACCCTTGTAGTTTGCCATCAAACCAGTCTTGTAAGCGAGTCAGCCACGTTTGATGACTAGGCGCATATTTCATATGCACTAAATGGGCAGGCAAAATCAGCTTAGATTCAACTAGCGAGAAAAATAAACAAAGCATTACAACGACGGCAATGGACTCAAAAAAAGGCGCAGCTGTACCACCTACGGTTAAAATGGGGGCAAAGGCTGCCATGGTAGTCAGTACTCCAAATGTGGCTGGTACCACTACCCGGTGAACACCTGCCACCACACTTTGATGGCTATGACCACTGTTGACTATTTCGCTATAAGCACTTTCGCCAATAATAATCGCATCATCAACTACCACTCCTAGCACTAGGATAAATGCAAACAAGCTAACAATATTAATAAAAACGGGAAATGGACCAATGGGCATCAGCCAGATTGCACCTAAAAAGCTGATAGGAATACCCAGCACGACCCAAAAGGCAACACGAATACGTAAAAACAGGGTGAGCACGAGAAAGACCAGCAGTGCACCAACGCCCATATTTTCCAGCATCATATTGAGGCGCCCTTGTAGATAGAATGAAGTATCTCCCCAGTAATCAATACGCAAGGTGTCGGGTAAAGATGCTTGTTTTTGGGTTATGTATTCTTTTACCGCAGCAGAAGAGGCGATTTCATTGTCGCCAGCCGCTTCTACAGATAGTCCAATCGACATCTTTTGGTTAAACCGAGAAAAAATCCCAGTATCTTCATAGTCATCAGTGACAGTCGCAATATCCCCTAAACGAAGTAGTGAGCCATCTTGGTTAGCACGAATGATAATGTTTCGAAATTCCACTTCAGTTTGTGCCTGGCCTTCAGCACGTAACTGAATTTTGCCATTTTTGGTTTTGATCGCACCGCCAGCAATATCCACTGAACTATTGCGAATGGCATCCGCTACTTCAGCAAAGGTTAAACCATAGGTTTGCAACTGGGTTTCAGTGATTTCAATCGCAATTTCAGCACTGCGAGCTCCAAAAATATTCGCTTTGCTCACTTCCGGTAACGCTTGAATTTCGTCTCTGACATCGAGGCTGATTTGATGCAAAGTGGAATAGCTAACATCACCATAGAGGGCCACCCAAATTACCCTATTTTTTGGGGTAACTTTACGAATAGCCGGTTTTTCAACGGCTTTGGGAAAACTGGTAATACTGTCTACTGCTGTCCGTACCTCATCAAGTTTTTCATTAATATCAAAGCCTTTTTCAATATCCAAAGTAACAACGGTATAACCTTGTTCGACCCGAGCGTCCATTTTTTTGATACCTGCAATGGTTCGAACAGCAGACTCCACTCTCAGGGTAACACTCTGGGCAACCTCGCTTGGAGATGCACCAGGGTAATTAATCGACACCACAACAGTGTCCAGCTTGATGTCAGGAAACATCTGCTTTTTGATAGTAAAGGCTGAGCCAATTCCCAATGCAATGAGAAATAACATTAACAAATTAGCTGCTACCGAATTCGCAGCAAACCAACCGATGATGCCTTTCTTATGGGGTGTATTTGACAGCATAATCACCCCTCACTTGGCGTATCATTAGCAGGTGGTGTTTGAGAGTCGGGTGATTTATCCGCACGAGAGGGTTGTTCATGAGAGGGTTGTTTAGCACTGGCTTGGATATTGTTTTTTTCATTGTATTGGGCAACGGCTTGTTTTTTAGCGGCTGACGACTCAACATTATTTTGTACAACAACTGCTGCGCCGTTTATAGGTGAGGGGATTGCTGTTAGACAAAGTTGATCACCGGTTTTTAAACCAGTTTGCAAGTACGCTAATGTCTCACCTTCTCTTACTACGGTTACCTTACGAAGTTGTAGTGTATTGTCCTTATCAACAACTAGTAGCTGCTGGTTTTTACGTAGCAAGTGTCGTGGTATTGGAGTTAGATTATTCATCGTCACTCCAGTAATTGCGGCTTTAACAAAGGTACCTAAATGCAACGGTGTTTGTTTACTGGTTTCACTATTTTTCTGTAGTCCATAGGGGTCTGCAATGCGAGCAACTAAGTAATGCATCCGGGTTTTTTCATCGATCACGCCTTCCTGGCGGGTGATTCGGGCTTGCCAGGTTGCGGGTGAGGGGGCATTCCAGACACTTAAAGTCACGGCTGGGCCAGTATCTTGAGAGTGACCAAACGCTGGCAATTGCAAAAAAGCTAAATCACTGCGCTTAATGGGTAAGCGAACTTCAGCATAATCAGTGGCAAAAATAACCCCTAAAGGATTGCTGGCGCTGACAAACTGTCCAACATCGACTTGCTTGGTTTTCACCATGCCATCATAGGGGGCATGAATAGTGGTTTGTGTCAGATAATGCTTCGCTTTTGTTAAGTCTGCTTGGGCTGCTTTAACCGCAGCCTGTGCTTCTATTATATAAGGCTTACGCAGTACTAAATCACTGGCTTGCTTTAAGTGCCTTCCTTCTCTTAACCAATCTTTTTTAGCGGTGGTAGCTTTGCCTTGTTCTTCTATTAATTTAGCTTTGGCTTGGGCTAATTGAGCTTTGGCCTGTTCAACAGCAACCTGGTAGTCAAGAGGATCAATTTTTAACAAGGTGTCACCAGCCTTGAAAGTACCACCACTGACAAATGCAGGGGCAATAGCAATCACTTTACCTGAGACCTGGGAAACTAAAGTGGTTTCTGTACGAGGTTGAACCGCTCCTTGACTGGTAATGGTAAATTGGATTTGGGTCGGGTTAACCGACTGGGTTTCTACTGGGAGCTTAGCAGTGGGTTTAGCCGCGCTCTTAGGTGCTTGCTCAGTGTTGCTGAGTTGCCAGTTGAGAATCAGGGCACCAGTTAATATGCCAATTGGGGTGAGGACCTTCAGCCAATTCATAACAAAATACTCCTAGTTGAAATTGCTGGCTGAAATGACTTGATTCAAATCCAAGTAGTATATTGAAAGAGCCTTTCTGCAAATGAGGTAAAGACACCGCTACTACTAATTGTCCTACAGCAATCTCGCTGGATAAATAGATGAATAAAAATGGGGACTACAATAACAGGAAATTGATAAGGTCGGCAAAACCTATTACAAACCCTATCCAACTGAATTATTAGCGTGGATGTCATTATTTGACGAACGTCCATAAAAATCATCCATCTTGGCTATATAACAGCGCACTTTTAAGTAAACGCTCACAGAGCTGAAAACACCAGCTATGCTTAATATGATGCATCTCTGTGAATAAATGGTTGATGTTATGTTGGAAGTAAGATGGAGGAAAAGACTGATATTAGTTGCACTTGGATTAATGGTCAGTAGTAGCAATAGTGCTCGTGATAGGGTTCAAGTGGAACTGCGCACCCATATTGCTCCTCCTTATCAGGTTAAAGTAGATAAGGTATTAACTGGTGAGGCAGTTGAATCTGTTAAGTGTGTCTTTAATTCACTCGATAAACGTTACAATATTAAGCTTATGCCTTGGAATCGTGCGATTAAAGAGGTTGAAACAGAGCAAGCTCATGGCTATTTTGCGGTTGCTGAAGACAGTAATATTAATTTATTTGCGACCTTATCAGCGCCATTAATTCTAGAAAAATGGTCGTGGTTTTTTCACCGGAAATTACACCCTAAACAACAACGAAATAGTTTTCGACATGCTTTAATTGGTGTGCTAAGTGATTCCAATGAGGCTATTTGGCTGGAGAGGCGCGGTTATAAAATTGCTTCAAAAGCACGCTCATTAGACCTGCTTATTAGTCAGCTAGAGCGGGGGAGAGTAGAGGTCGTGCTAGCGAATAGTCAAATTTTTCATCGAGAATTGATTAAATCAGGCATAGAAAGTAACTACCAATCAATTTTTACCAAATTTACGCCTTTAGGCATGTATTTTTCCAATGCATTCATTAAGAGAACCCCCGGTTTTCTCAAACGATTTAATCAAGCTGTAGGGCCGTGTACACTTCAACAAATTAAATTAACCAACCAAGATCGCTTATTATTATTGCAGCTAGCCAATAGCCGCTTAAGGGCTATTGCTAACCAATCAGTCGTATTAACGGCTTTAGCAGAGCAAAATGCTAAGCATCGAATGTTAACGTTGCAGCAGGAACTTACTTTAGACCAGCAGTGGCTTGATGAGCTGAAACAGAAAGAGCAGCCGCTTATAAACTCTGTGCTGGCTAATAAATTATCGCTTTATTTACAAGAGGTAAAAAAAACATCCAATGGCTTATTTGCTGAAATTTTTGTAATGGATATTAAAGGTCTTAACGTAGGGCAAAGTGATATTACCTCAGACTATTGGCAAGGCGATGAAAATAAATATAAAAATACGGTATTGATTGGTAAAGATGCTATTTTTATTGATGAAATCCAATTTGATGAGTCTAGTCAGCATTTTCAATCTCAAGTGAGTTTGTCGGTTGCAGACCCTAAGACTGGCCGGGTGAGTGGAGCCATTACGTTTGGTATTGATGTTGAAAAAGCATTACAGCAATACTAAATAGTATTAACATACTTAATTAACATCAGCCGCTGTACATTCTTCTATAATTTAATACAAGAGGAAAGTTATGGCAAAAGGATGGTCACTATCATGCCCTTACTGACTTATAACCATTTAAATGCACGGATTTTTAAAGCGCCCTCCAGTATTGACAATAGTACGATTCGTCTTTTAGGCCAAGATATAGCAGACAGCGCAGCTGATGTAGTATTAGATTGTCATTTAACGGACTATATTGATGTAACAGGTTTCCGCTGGCTAATGAATCTACAAGAAAAACAGCGGCAGAAAGGAAAAGATATGGCGTTGGTTAATGTAACTGGTGATTTTTTAAGGTTATTGTCAGTGCTTCATGCCAATCACTTATTACAAATCTATGATGATATTGAGTCATATATTACCCACCAACAGTGCTCATAAAGCACCTCTTATTAACTACCTGCCTATAAAAAAGTTGCCATTAGCCAGCAGCACACTAGAATAGACGACCCTGGTTGATTGAAAGGTTAAGGGCGTCGTAGTGTGACAGCATTTGAAACAATTCTTGAGGAAGGCACAAGCAGCCGTACCTTGGCAACGGATGTGACCAAAGCGGTTCGTTCCAGCCTGATAATGCGACCGATCTATGAGCTACCCGCCCGTATTTATCGGCAAGTAGGGCTGGATAATGAGCCCAACTTACTGGAGCATGTCGATTTAATGTGGCTTGCTTTTGCCACCCTAGACATCATTGCAGAGTTAACCGAGTATCAGGTGGGGGCCAGCCGCACTGAAATTTTACAGCACTTGTTTCCTTTAGCTGAAGCTCAACTCCAGGCACAACAGATTCAGGCGCAACCCCATGCACTGGAACACCTGCTAGGAAAAGTGTTTGACCACTTAGTTAATCGAGATAATCGCTATCTGCCGTTTTCTTATCGCTTTTATGATGGTGCACAACATCAGTTCCATACCCGCAAATTCTGGCTGATTAAAGCGGTTTATACGGGGCAGGGCAAGGAGTCGTTTTTTGCCCTCACTGATGAAGGCTATGTAGCTTACTTTGGGCTTCATGAAAGCAGTGCTTTAGATGCTGCAGCCATCGGCAACTTACGTATTAAGCTACTTATTGAACGGGGTAAGGTGGATGATGCCCTTACAGCGACGGAGCAAAACCGTAAGCAGTGTTTACGTAAGGCGAATGAAGTACGTGATGTTCGTCGGAGTATTGAGCGCAATATTCAAGCCGTGGATTTTCGGCATATTCATCAGCTCGCTGATGAAGGCGCTGATCAAGCTACTCAGATTCAGCAGGAAAGTGGCCGGTTACATCACTTAGTGTTGGATAACCTGGATAAAAACAGCGATGAGGAGGAGCTTCGTTATAAGCTTCAACAACTGGCAGAAAATCTGGAGCAATTAAATATCCAGCAAATGAAGCTGGTCAATCAACTACAAAAATTGCCAGATGACTTTAGTGATCATAGCCATAAACTGTTCCGGCGCCGTTCCATCGGAATCATGCCTGCTATGGATACTATTACCCGACGGCTGTTTGCTACTCCGGAAGCACAGGCAGCAGCTGTTGGGGTCGAGTTTATTGCCCGATTTGATCCTCCTCTACGTCAACCTTTATTTGATCCTGGGTCAATGATTGATGCTATTGATCGGGCGCTGGAGCGGCAAAATGCATCAGGTGACATCTATCAGCAAGTGGAAGAAGCAGCAGCTGAGCTAATTGAGTATTTCCAGCCAGAGCTGAACGATGCGCTAATGGGCGAAGCACTCAAGCTATTATTTAATACTGTGGCCGGTGAGCCAGTGTTATTAAGCCAACTACTCACCCAAGCCGCGGCACCACCTACTCCTTTAACAGATGAACTCCAGTCATTACTGCCAATTGCTATGGCTATGCAGGTTTTTCAATGTGTCGTCGATCACCGGCTGGCAGAAAAATACCACCTGCAAATAGAGCCTCAAGCTGATCAGCATGTAAGGCTGCTGTTGCCTGATGGTCGTTTATATCGTGGTCATGAGCTGTTGTTGAGCAGCACCCATCCTAGCTCTCTTGCAATCGCTACTGACCAGGCTTAAGTTTTTAGGACAGTTCCATGACATACTTTGACGAAGAAAGCTTTCATCAAGCCAACCGACTGATTTATTTAAGCCTGATTTACAGCAATGGCAATAGACGAGCATTGAGTCAATATATGGAAGAAATGACTGAATTGCTGCAGAAATTTCGCTCCAGTGAACCTTTTCAACAGTTGGTGGAAGCTGGCTTAAAAGCGATGGAATTGCAAATTTTAACCATTACCAATGATGGTTTACGCTTGTCAGCCCGCCATGCCAATAGTTTTTTTGCTACGACATTAACCGACTACGGCAAAATGCTAGCTCGTAGTGATAATAAAGCCGCTGATTTATTATGTGTGCACTGCGCCATTGCCACCGCGCTATTTCCTAACGAAACCGACCTGGATGCCCCTGTTGAAGATTTAGGGGTCGTGATGGTGGACGACATTATTCAAGTGCTCCGCCGGTTTGCTGACCAGGAACAAAAGCTACCTGCTGAAGATGATATTCTCGATCCGCAAGTGCGGACCGCTGCCCAGCGGATACGTGAATTACCTGAAGAAAACCCCGACAGTAAGCGTGCAGGGGCAGGGGCCAGCTGGCTGGCTTTGATTAATCGTGTGTTAGAACATTTGGTCAGTACCGATTATTTGCTGGCATTTGAGGATCATCAGGAAGAAGCCATTGAATATCGGCCCACCCCAGCTTATCAAGCGGCATTACGCCAAGCGGCTGTTTATGCATTTCATAGTTTTCGAAATGTAGCAACTGGGCAAGACCCACAGCTGAAAACATCAGCAACAGCGCCCGACGAAGAGCCTGAATCTCCACAATTAACTGAACAACCAGAGACAGAGGTGAACTAAGGTGTATCGGCTGTGTAAATTCTTTGTCAGTGATATTGTGGCAGGCAGTAATATTTTAAAAAATGGTTATTTCCCTATTTTTAAGGAAGGTGAGCGGCCTGACCACGGTGTGTTATTTGCCGCCAATGGTACCTGTAAAACGACGTTATTATCCTTTTTATTAGGGGTTTTTTGCCCGGAAAAACGTCGCTTTGTTCAGTATCTGCAATCCAGTGGTGATAAAACCATGGAGCAGTATTTAATTCCTGGTCGCCCTGCGGTGGTGGCAGTTGATTTGGTGACAACAGGTGAAAGTAATTTATTTGAAGCAGAGCCTGAAGAACACATTGTATTAGGGCAATTGTTATTTCGCCATAAAAGTGCGACAGATCGTGTCGATCGTTATTTTTTTATTGCCAATCAGCCAGATTTATTTGATCAACTTAAGCAACAATGGGATGAACTGCTGGCGCAAGATCAGCCTTATACAGCCGTACGGGAATTTTTAAGCCCACGGGTGCAACAAACCCAGTCACAAAAAGAGTGGGAAGAAAAATTAGAAAACCTGGGGCTAGACCCTTGGTTAATGAACCGTCAGGTGGATTTTGCCCGTAGTGAAGGGGGCATAAAGGATGCCTTTAAGTTTAAAACTGAAGCGGAATTTATCAGCTTTTTCTTGGGTTGTGTGGCAGATATGGAAGCAGCACAAGAGTTGCGAGCCAATACAGAGCAATCCATTACCAAAATGCAAGATCGCCCGGTTAAACAACGGCAATTAACTGCGGTTAGAAAAATTCAGCAACAGTTGCAGGATTTTGATCAAAAAGCGGCTGAGTGGCGTCAGGCTAAAAATGAAGCTGATACTAATCAGGCACAATTAGCGGAGGCGGCCTTTTTACTGAATAAAGCCTATGCAAAAAATGATGAAAAATGTCAACAAGCCTCTGAGCAGCTGAATACGCTCAAGCAAGAACAACAACAGGCATTGCATAAATCTGAAGTAGCAAGCGTAAATAAGCTGGTTGTTCAAGAGGCGCAGTTGCAGCAGAAATATGATGCGATTACCCAACAGTTGAAGGCTAAAGAACAGCAAAAAGCAACAGTGATTGGAGAAAGGGAAGCAATTAATGCAGCGGATTATATTGCCTCAATTCAGGCATTAACCAGTAAAGAGCAAACCAAACTCCAAGCATTGCGGCAAGCGGATAATCAGCTTTCACCGGTGAGGGAGGAAATCAACCGACGGGCTTGTCAATATCATTTGCGCATAACCCATGAGCGGGAGCAGCTGCAAACCGATTTACAAAACCTGAATAGCCGACAGCAGCAGTATAGTCAGCAGCTTGATAAGCAAAAACAACAGCAACACAGCACTCGCCAACAGCAGGATCAAAACAATGCAGCCATTACTCGGTTGATAACTCAACTGGAAAGTGCTCAAAATAGCCAGCAAACCTTACCACTTGAAAATAATGAAACACCTGCACAGGCGCAAGATCGCCTGGCAGAACTGGTCGCACAAACAGAAGAACAATTAGAAAATTATCGTTTAAAAATAGATCAGCTAGAGCAAACCCGACGCAAGCAGGATAACGAGCAGCTGCCGTTACAACAAAAACTGGCCGCAGCCGAGCAATTGCTTGCTCAATTAGAGCAGCAACAGCAGCAAGCAGAACAATTGCGAGAACAATTGTTAGCTAATGAGCAGCTTATTACGTTAACGGGTAACCATCACTTTGAACCGACTAGTGCTGAACTGACGGGCAAAGTGGAAGAGGTGATTAATCGACGTCACCAGTCTATAGATGAATTAAAGGAAGCGCGCTGGCGATTGGAAAGTGAGCTCAAACAATGGGAACAGTTAAAGTCGTTAGCGGTTGATTCACAAACGCAACAGCTTTTGCAGTATTTTTATGATGAACATGGATTTACGCCTGTTCAGTTAAAAGCATATCCAGACTATTTAACCAGTTATTACAAGGATGATCCAGACCAGGTAGCGGCGTTTTTACAGCGAGATCCTGGCCGGTTTACGGGTATTTTTGCAGCTAACCAGGACATTATCGATAAAATAAAACAGTTGGAAATTCCCGATTGGTTAAACCGCCCCATTATTATTTCACTACCTTGTACAGGGTTGTCAGAGGTTAAGGCGACAGAACACTATGTGGTTACCCCTAATGACCCGAATATTTACAGCGAACAATACATTAATCAGTTAAAAAGCCGACTAAATGAGCAACTGCAAACCAATATATCGGAAGCAGCCACAATTAATCAGCAATTAGTCCATTGGCAAGCCGCCCTGCAACAACTCAACCACTATCGTAGTCTATTTCCAGATACAGTAGCAGTAGCGGCAGCGCATGAGCGAGTGATAAGTCAAACCCAAACCGTTGAGCACTTACAGCAACAGTTAGAAGTGTTGAAGGAACAACGAGAAAAAACGATTACTGATCAAGAATCAACTGCCCAGCAAGCACAACAGTATCAACAACAGTTACATAAATACCAACAGTATTTGACCACCATTACTCAGTGGTTAACTCAATACAAAAATTTAGCTCAATGGCAACAGGCTTTACAGCAACATCAAGAACAGCAAATTGTTTTAAATAAAGAGTGGGATAAGCTGGGTGAAACCATTGAAACCATGCAACAGCAAGTGGTTGAATTAACCGGGCAGCAGTCGGTTAAGCAAACAGAGTTAAAGCGCCTGGATCAACTAGCAAATGATGTACCTATCAGTGAAGAACTCGCTTTATCCAAGCCAGATCAGCAAGAAGCATTACAACATGACATCAGTGTATTACGCCAATTGCATGATCAAGCTCAGGAAACTCAACGACAGTTAGTTACTGAGCTAGGTATTACGGCGTTAAATAACGAATTAAATGAATTAACTAAGGCGAAACAGGAAGCGAAAACAGACTTCGCAAACTATCAAGATAAGCATCAGTTTGATCAGCAATTAGCAGAGCAATGGGCGGCACAAAGTAAACTCAATCGTCATGACCAGTTAGAGCAGTTGGCAAAACAATTAGAAACATTGATTGAACAGGCAGCAGAACAAAAAGCGAATAAAGAGAAAAAAGAGGAAGACCTGAAACGTTGCCAAAAACAGTTAAGAGCTAAGGCAAAAAATAAAATAACCCCGAGTATTACTTCAGAAGAAATTTTGGCCGAAGATCTGGATGTATTGTTACATCGGTTCCGCCATGAAGAAGAAAGTAATCGAGAAAATTACGACATTTTAGGTGAACAAATACCACCGTTTGAAAAACGTTTGGCTGAAATACAACAGTTATCCAATACCTTATCTGTCGCTAAAGCGACGGTGAGTGCCTATGAGCCGTTATGGGATGAAGAGTCTCCTAGAGCGGAATGGCCAGATTTGATTTATGCAGAATCAGCTGCAGCTAATGCAGAAACCATGGCTGAGCTGGTTAAACAATTGGCTAAAAATCAAAAAAATCGTGAAGACTATGTCAAGCATTGTCGTGATAAGCTGGGTAATGCATTTGAGCAATTACAGACAAAATTACAGGATGAAAAGCTCAAACAACAGTTGCCGGCCATTGTTGATGAGTTAGCCCGTCATGACGCCAATTCTCTAGGCAATCAATGCGAAGAGCTGTTAGATAAAGCTGAGCAAATTGCCTTGAATATTGAAGGGGATTTATCTCGCTCAGAACAATTTGTTAAAGCGTTAGTGGGCACCTTGCTACAACATACTAAGGAATATCACCAAAAGTTACAGGCTGCGGCCAAGGTGATTATTCCTGAAGATGTGTATATTTATGGGGGTAAACCCATATTGAAAGCAGGTTCACGATTAGATTTCAACAAAAATTATGATGTATTCCATAGTAGTATTGAGCGGTGGTTTGAAGAGTTAATTGAACATGGCCGCCTACCTGAAGTCAATCCTACGGCGGGTAATGTATTAGGCGCTGAGTTACTTTATCGATTATTGCGTGCTTCTATGGCTAAAGATAAATTCGGTATCCATCTATTGAAATGTGATGATACTGGGCGCCATTATGAGCCGGTAGGTAAAGACTTAGGGTCAGGTGGTGAGGCTTTAACTACAGCGGTACTGTTGTATTCTTTATTAACAGCAATGCGGCAAAAGCGGCGTCATCGTGCTGATGAACGAATCCCTGCTTTCTTAATCGCTGATAATCCGCTAGGGGTATGTAACCGCTCAGATTTTTTGGATGCTCAGTTGAAAGTAGCACGCTCAATGGGGATTCAATGTGTGTATTTAACGGGAATTAATGACCGGGAGTCGTTAAGTATTTTCGAACACCGGGTTGCAATTAGAAAAACTGCCCGGCAGTTGCAGGTTGATAACACGCCTTATGTGTTGTTGGAAGTGATAGAGCAACATGTGGAAACAGCTTAAATATAAGGAAAAAGGAGCTGCATAAACGATACAGAACACGCAGGCAGTTGAATGCTCCTTGCATAAACTGCATTCCCATCATCCTTGATGGTCACTGCTCTAATCGGCATCCATGCCTCATAAGGTTCTGGATCGTTCATCCAACCCCAGCTGAACAGCGTAGGTGGAGAGGAATCCAACTTCCCCCTTTGAAAAAGGGGGATTGAGGGGGATTTTTGGAAACCTACTCAAAGTTAATATCTCCCCTTGAAAGGGTTGTGTAAATAAACCCAGTATCTGATATGGGAAACAGAAGATAGATCACCCTGTTACCCCATATCCACGAACTTTTACGACAACCTGAGAGCGAATTAAAAGATAATTTTTAAAAAGGAATGCGGTAACCAATGGATCAATCCGTCGAGCAGGCCATTAAACAACAAATACTGGCCATTTTCGCTGAATCGAAAAATAAAACTATTTACGTTGAAAAAGCACTCTACCAGCCTATTAAACAGTCCCGACAAAATCTAGGTGTATTTGGTGATGATATAAAATTAGCCAAGCAACTTTTTAATGTTTTAGCCTGTTTGGTTGAGGAAGAAAAATTAAAGCCACTACATAAACAGGGAAGTAAAAACTGGGACCCTACGTTAGGGTTGCCTAAGAAAGTGTATCTCATTCGAGATGATAGCAAACCGGCTAACCCAGAGTTGGAGCGCATTAAAAATGAAACTATCTTGAACATGCAGCAGCAAAACGTTGGCCGCAAGAGGCATTAACCGCAGCAGATATTATTTTTTTATTATCATGACTTTGAGTTTCGTATAGCCTTTGCTGTGAGTATGTACCTTTTATAATTTATGTCTTATTGATGCTATGAATTACATTTGAAATCAGTTCTTGCAAGTTAATACCAGAAAAATTACATACTCATAGTTAGGCATAATTTTTGGAAAACTGTTCTTCTCTCTCGAAAATTTAAATACACATTTGATTTTGATGTACTATAAATCACAAAGTGTATAAGTCATAGTTTGCACAAAGTAACCGTGCAAACCCATTGTAAGACCAATGATAAAGTTAAAAAAAATAGCCCGTATACAACAAATACTGGAATAACTTTTCTGATAGCATCAAGTGTGTAAGACATTACTAAGAGATGCTTAAGTTAATTCTTAAGTACTCCTAATTGTAGAATAAATGAAAATCATCTATTAGCCTGAAGCAAGGTAAATCAGCGTTCATATGCTTAAAAAGCAACTGTTTCATTAGTGTCATTGACCAGTCGTTCAGCTTATTTACTAAAAATTTACACATAACTATTTTGCTGATGAAATGTCATGACTAAACTGGTATACCCTTGCGAGTGAGTATTAGGTAAATCATGAATGTTAATTTAGAAGAAGTAACACTTGATAGTAATAAAAACCTGCCCAATAGTTTACAGAGCTCAGACCAACTGCTTCCTAAATCTGAGTTTTTCCACAATAGCGGCCGTTATGTTGATAATTTTTTTGAAAAATTAAAATACGGCTACCAGTGTATTCAAGCAAAGGAAGCTCAAGGACCGAAATTTCCAGTTAAAGCATTTTGTTATGAAGAGAAAATAGAAAAAAACTTGATTAGTGAGACAGGTAAAAATAGTGCACAGGTGCTGGAAAATTTAGCAAATATTGTTGATGGTAGTATCAGACCACAATCCCCCCATGCAGTATTTAATATGGTACCTAACCCCATGTTAGATAGCATTGTCGCTGCATCCCTGATGCAACTTTATAATGTGAATGCCATTATGGACACTTACGGTGGCAAAGCATTACTTTACGAGCAACAAGTAGCACGCAGTATTGGGAAATTGGTAGGGTGGGATCAGGCTACGGGCATATCTTGTAATGGGGGGAAAATTACCTTGTTCTATGCTATTAAGTCTGCTATCACTCGAATAGCGCCTGACGCTGACCAAAAGGGTATACCAAATGACTTAGTCATTTTAACTGCAGATGGGGCACACTATTCATTAGAACACACGTGCAGTCTAGTAGGGCTGGGAAGCCAACAATGTATTCGGGTTCCCATTCATTCATCTGATGGCATGCAGGCAAATGAATTGAAAGCGGCATTTGAGTCACAAATTGCTCAAGGGAAACGAGTGGCTGCGATAATAGCTTGTGGAGGTACTACATTGGATTTTCTTTGTGATAACACACAAGTGATCCATAATACAGTAACGGAAGTCGTTGATAGCCATCAACTGGATTATTTTCCTTATTTGCATCTGGATAGTGTCATTGGCTGGTTGTGGTTCAGTTTTATGCAAGCACCGACGAGTATCTATCAGGAGATGAATATTCATCTAGACATTCAGTTAAAAATTCAGTCGGTATTAGATAAATTACAAGGCATGCATAGGTTTGACTCGTTTGGAGTCGACTTTCATAAAAATGCGCTTTGTCCTTATGCTTCAAGTTTTTTTATTAGTAAAGCATTGGCTATAACGACCCGTACAGAAAATGATGGTTCTGTAACAGAACGACAGTATGGTGAACTCAGAGCATTTGATAATACACTTGAAAATTCTCGGCCTGCATCAGGAATAGCAAGTGCTTGGACTGCTTTACAGCGGTTAGGAAAACAAGGGCTTAGAGCTTATTTGGCACAGTTATTGGCGTCAGCAGAACAAATTAAAGCGAGTATACGGCGTTATCAACATGCTAAAGTATTAAACGACAATTCTTTAGGCTGGGAAGTGATTTTTAGCCTTAAGCCCTCAACTACACTTGTTCAACAGTATGAGCCACACCAGCTTCACGAAGATTTTTACCGCTATATCACTGAGCGAACTAACGCGGGTGATGATGTACCAAGCATTAGTATTATTAAAGACTTTCGAATGAATTATGGTGAAAATTTAGGTCATGGTTTTATTTGCTATAATATGAGACCTGGTTTAACAGCGTTACAAGCAGAGAAATTAACGGGAAAAATAATGACTGCTTTTGCACAATATGAACAGGCAGTTGAGACAGGTGTTCGTTGTATTTCTGGTCAAGAGTTAATAGCCCCTATTCGTTAATATAGTGATCGTCTATATAGTCACTCGCAAAATAATTAGAAAGGAAAATATTATGCCACTAGGTATTAACCGACAGGCCAGTTTTTCTTCGTTGCCTCAGCAAACAGAGATACAGATAACGAATAAAACCAAACAAATTCATCCACAACGGCAAATTAGTACTGAAAATATCAATCAATTAGTAAAACCTAACAACCCGTTAGAAAAACAACTGGGAGTAATGATGACTGGGTTAAGTCATTTGGTTGAAAAGCAGGGCAATTCGTTGATGGGCTCAACGAAGGAAGTTGAAGTGAAACAGGGGGATGAGCTGATAATTGATACGGCAGTTGCCTTACACTCAAGACGAGGCCCTAATCATGAACTATATGACCAAGTTGACAAAAAAAGCCAGCCTGATTACTTATGGTTTAAAGTATTAACATTAAACAAAGATGAGGTTGCATCAAAAGAGTTATTTGTTCGAGAACATACATTTTTAACCCAAGACCAAGAAATAGTCGATAGTCCTTCGGTTAAAAAAAGTGATGATTATCGACTTCGTGGAATGAAGCAGGAGACATATGATTACCCTTGTACGCTAGCCCATTTAGAGCATGCACCAGAAGCATTGCAAACAATAAAAAATACTATAGCTGAGATCAAAGCACGAGATACGGGTGAAACCCCTGATGTTAAAGGATTAATACAAGAATTTCGTGAAGCACTATCGACCCATTTAGGGGGGACATTTATTTCATGTTTATATGGGTCATATGCAACAGGAAGCCAAAAAAAAGGTTCCGATATTGATGTGATGTTCTCATGTGATAACCAAACGTATAAAGTGTATCGAAATGCGCTAGTCCCGATACTGACAGACTTCCTAAAAGTATTACACGATAAAGTAGGTGCCCGAGAAGATGATGAAGTGCCGCCAGAATCCAAACATCTAATCAGTGCCCAAGAGTTGATGGAAGCGGCCAGTGGTAGAATTTACTATCCTCAAGGGGAAACACAGCGGCCTAAAATCCACACATTATCTTATTTTTTGGATAAAGATGTCGCACTAGGAGAGATGAAGAAGTCAGAGAGTGGCCGATTTGGGGAAGATTTTTTAGCCAGTAAATACCTTAGATTACGTTTAATTTTTAATATTCTTACCACCCCTAATGATATATCAAGCAATAACACAGAAGCTGTCGCCCATATTCAACAGGTGATGCGTACTAACCTAATTAAGTTAAGTGATGACCTTCGAACGATGCAGGAAACGGCTAACCCTCAAAGCGTCGACCATTTATTACACGATAGTCAAGGCAATGCTGGTGAAATGTTTTTAGGCTACAAAGCAGATCGAAAAGGGGTAATTGAGCATTTGCAGCGGCTTATTCAACAAACAGAATCAAGTGACTCGCTCAAGATAAACCAATTATATGACAAGCTTGTTTGATACTCACTGCTAAATTTAACTCTCAGGGCTATCCTACAGACCTATAAATCTAACTCTTTTAGTGGCTTTCAAGTGACCATCAACTGTTGTAGGTCTTATTCTATTTTATACGCAAGGGTATTTCCGTCTATTCTGTGTATTTGTGGCTATGGATTTATAGATGCCTACCTTTTGCAGTGGTCGTTATTAGAGTAGCGCTACAAAGCCAGTAGCGAGCAAGCAATACATTCAGTCAATAAAAGGAACTTACTATGTCAGACAAGGAAGTTTGTTCGTATGCAGTTTATCCCGCTATTGGCATTGCGCGGGTAGGGAATTCACCGGATGAATACTTCATCGGTCCTGAAGCGCCAGGCGAAACTATCAATAAAAATAAATCATTTAAAGACGACAAAGGGCGAGTTAAGCGACAAGTGGCTCGGTTTCGGGTTTATGGTTTAAATGCTAAAGGAAAAGTGGTTCGTGAGATTGTAAATGAGGGGGATACCCAAATTGCCTGGCGAGTGGAGTTGGCCAACCGTAAAGCAATTGGTTATCAGTTTAACAATGCCATGGACCTGGGTGATATTGCCTTAGAAAGTCAGTTGCGTAATGCTTCTATTACTAATTGGGATGAAAGAAGGCAGGATTTGTTAATTGCACCTGGGCAACGGCATATAAAAGGTTGTAACAAAGGTAATCAAGCTGAATACCGTTTTGATAATGGTAAGTTCTTTGGTAAGAAAGTCTATTTAGGTGAGCTACGTACTGACAAGAAAGGTCGTTTATTAGTGTTGGGAGGGCGAGGGGAGTCAGCCAGCTATGATGGAGCTGAAGCAACGACTTTTGCTAATAATGATGGTTGGCACGATGATGTGAGTGATGGACCAGTGCGGGCTACTGTTACAATCAAGGGTAAAGAATTTGAAGCAAAACCCGCTATGGTCGCAGTGACACCGCCGAATTTTGGCCCTGGGCTACGGGGCGTAGTAACCATGTACGATGTGGTAGCTGATTTATTTTATCGTGAAAATGTATTGGAACTACCGAAACAGGTCGAATTTTGGCGGGATATTTATCCGATATTTCAGCGCCTGGTAGAAAATCAAGCGGTTAATGAGGGTATTTACTTTATGTTTGGCCAGAATTCACCGGGTGATTTTAATAACCCTCAATTGTTAGACAAGTTAATTAGCCCTGATCGGGAACAAGGTCCATTGCGGGAGTATATTTTTAAACAATTCCGTGACCCAAATAAAGATAAACGACAAGATGCCAAGCAACCGCCATTTTATGGTGACGCCTTTGGTGACTTTGATAGTGCGCCTGATGTAAATCTTTCTGTAACAAAAACTCAGTATCAGCAATTAAAGGAATGGGCTAAAGGTAATTTTAAGGTCGGTAATAAACAGGATGATCCAGAAAAACTACAGGATATTCCAATAGAAAAACAAGGCGCTGCATTAACAGCCACTAATTTACTAGAGTGTCTAGGTGGACCATTTCATCCCGGAATTGAATTAACCTGGTTTTTACGACGTCTTTCAATGTGGGATCTATCAAATAAACATGACCCATTTCGCCTGAATATCATGAAAGAAGGTGAAACAGTCAGAGATGATTATGGACCTATTTTACGACCGAAACATGCTTTAAAAGACATGTTTAATGAAAGCGGGCCAGGTACCTTAACGCGCTTTATGGGCATTCCCTGGCAAACAGATGAAGCCAGTTGTCGATCAGGTTATGATACGGCGACCTATTTACCCACACCCAGTTTCTGGTCAGCTCGTGTGCCTAACCAGGTACTGAGTACCAGGTCACTTGAGCGTATAGAAGATAAGCAATTACCTATCGGGCAGCGAATTAAGCATATGGATCACCGTCAAGATTGGCTGCGTTTTTTCCAGGGAGGCTATCAGCCTCAAATTAATGCGATGGTGCAACATTGGAGTGAAATAGGCATCATTCGTCGTCGCCAAGTAGAAAATACTGACCAGGATGCAGGTATACCCAATGTGTTGTGGGTAGAGTCTGAAGTGGCTAAGCGATTTACTGAAGATGATCCTAGCTATAAGCAGTTATTAATGATAGAGAACTTGGCAGGGGTTGAGCCCAAAGCGGAAGATATTATTAACGAACAATGCGGTATTGATAAACAGTTAGCAGATAAATCCGATCAAAATCCTCCCAGGCGTCGTGTTTACCGTCGTGATGAGATTTAACCGGTTTAGTCATACTGCACCCGATGTATTAGTGGTGGGTGCAGGTCCTGCGGGTTGCTGTACGGCCTTGGTGCTTTCTTTACAAGGCTATCAAGTCATTGTGATTGATCGAGCTAAGGATGAAAGCGTCAAAGCAAAAATAGGCGAGTGTTTACCACCTAGAGGTTTGGCATGCTTAAAAAAGCTGGGTTTGGCCCAACGTTTTCATAGTGATGACCATCTTAAAATGGTTGGCTATCGTGTCTCATGGGATGCGAAAGGTGGTTATGATCGAGATTTTTTAGCTAACCCCTCTGGTGGAGGCTGGATAGTTAATCGAGCACGATTTGATCATATGTTGGTGTCGGCTGCTGAGCAGCAGGGTGTTCAGTTTTATTGGAATACAAAATTAACTGCTTTATGTACAACCAGTGATGAATATCAAAGGCTGGGCTACTGGAAGGCATATTGTGAAATAAATGGTTGTGAACAGGAAATATTACCTAAAATATTGGTTGATGCCAGTGGACGCTCACGTGCTATTGCAAAACGTTTAGATAGGAAAACGCGAAGACTGGATGGATTAGTCGCCAGTATTATGCGAATAAAGCATACGAATAAATCCACTTTACCACCCCATACTGTATTAATAGAAAATACCTCGCAGGGCTGGTGGTATACGGCACCTGTTTCAGATAAATGTTCAGTACTGTGTTATTTCACTGATGGAGATTTACCCTTACCAAAAAGCACAGAGAAAATGCTGGCACTGGCTAAGCAAAACCCAGAATTATGTCAGCGTTTAAGCCATTGTGTAATAGATAGCAATCATACCCTGCAGCGGACAGCAGCGTATTCGTCGGCACTTGATCAATGTGCAGGTGAAGGCTGGCTTGCAGTCGGAGATGCCGCTTGTAGTTATGACCCATTATCATCGTTTGGTATTCTATCAGGCATTGGCAGTGGCTATTATGGTGCCTGTGCAATCAGTGCTGAAAGCAAGGGAAAAACAGGTCAGCTAGCGGCTTATCAGCAATTAATGCAGGAAAATTTTCTGTGTTTTATTGATATACACCAGGCGGAGTATAAAAAAGTGACTCAATTTCAATCAGATTTCTGGTTGAGACGACAGAATAGCGATTAAAGGATGGCTAGTAGGTAGCGCCACTGACACATGCCATTAAACAATTGAGTCTATTAAAATAGGTTTTTACCAGTCTATTCAGACTTAGAAAGCATTTTATACTTTTACTGCCACTTGCTGCTCGCGGTTTTCCCAGTGGGTAATAAATGCCACGGCTAAAATGATCATGGCAGCACCCAGCCATAAGCGCCCTGGTGGCATCCAGCCGAAAACCAAATAACCCGCTAAGACATTCACGGGTAGTTTAAGGTGATCCCACGGTTGCACAAATGCCGCATCAGCAACAGCATAAGCCCTTGCAATCGCCCACTGAGCAAAGGCAGTGAGTAATCCAATACACACTAAAAACAGCCAAGTGTTAAGGCTTGCTGGTTGAGTAAAGTCTGAAAAAGTCAGTAGGGCATTAAAAGGGGTCATGAGAAGCAATAAGTACATCACCATTGTACTGGATGTGTCGTCTCGACTTAAACGCTTAACCATTAAGGAGTAGCTTGCCCAAAAAAACGCGGCACCCAGTGGTAGCAATGCGGCCCAATTAAAGGATTCTGACCAAGGCTCTAAAATTAACATTGCTCCACAAAAGCCAACGAGTGTCGCCAACCAGCGGTATAAACCCACTTGTTCTTTCAGAAACAGGCCTGCACCTAACGTTGCCATTAAAGGGGAAGTCATTAATAACGCGATGCCTTGCCAAATGGGAATAGGGTAAGCTAACGCCCAAATCCAAAGCTGTATACCAACAACAGCCAGTACTACCCGCAATACATGAAGAGAAGGATAGGATGTACTTAAAGTGGCTTTAATGCCTGTTTTATATACCCAAGGGATAAACACAATTAATGCAATGGCGTATTGAATGAATGCCACTGAGGTTGAGTTCATTCCCATATGAATACTCAACACTTGAGTTAAGGTATTAATTAACGCAAAGGCCAACCCAGCACTGAGCATCCAGGTGGCACCTTTCAAAGGGTGGTGTGTCACTTCCATCATTATGCTTATAGTGTCTTTTGCTAGAATCAACGGTTGTTTAGGTGAGCTAGTATGCCATGTTGTATAGGAATAGCTAGGGACAGTTCATTATAGCCCCAGAAGAAAGTGAAGTGGGGCATGACCAAATATTTTCCTTAATAAAATAAAGCTAAATGACAATACTATATGGGTTTAGCTCATCTTCATTGTAAGCACTATCAAGCCACCCCATTTTAACTGGGACAGTATATAACCTGCCTGGTCCAGTTCTTCGCCAAAAATGCCTTAAGCCTGGTGCAATCGTTTTCACAACCGGCATACCAATATCAGGTTGAGTTAAATCTAACATGAATAAATCAATCTCAGCTTTTGCAAAGTGGTCAGTTATTTTGTTAACAGCTGATGAAATAGTTGTAGGGTGATCATCAGGGTAGTGGTTGAGAGGATTTATTTTATTAGAATTACTAGGGAGTAAATAAGGGTGATCATCAATACTTTGTAAGGTTAACCAGTCTTTTAGTTGGTGGTCCAATTGATCAAGCTTTTGATCCAGCAGTATAGGAAGTAGTTGGTTTAGCTCAATAATACTGCGCTCGACTGCAATTAAAGTGTTTAAATGACAACCAAAGCCATATATGATTTCTTTGTTATTGGATAGGTTGTATGAAACAGCAACAAAAGCTGGTATACCTAAGTCAGTGGTAATATCGAGAACAAATAAGCTCCGCTCTTTTGAGCGATAAAAATCAAGAAGAGTTGCAATGTAATCATTGCCTATATTATGTAAGTCAACTTCTGGTCTGAGTATTTTATTATACCACCAGATTGCAGCAGCATCACGTTCGATGAGTTCTAGTGAGCCTTGTAAGATAGCCTCAGCATAGGTATTTCCGGCAGCACAGCCGTTAGAATCTGGATAGGCGATCAATGCTGATTCATCTTCATGTGGATATTGAGCATAACAGTAGGCAGAGGGTAAGTATTTTATTTCTTTGTTGATTAGAGAGTAAACTGAAGCCCAATCAAGCTGCTGATGAGAATCAAATTTTATAGGAACTAATGAGTAAAATGATGAGGACTGTTGGTTAATCGATTCTCTGTTTGCAAACTGCTGTTCACTAAAATTCATACAGCTATTGGGATGTATAGCGCTATTGCCTAGTTCAACCAAACTGGCAACCTTACAAGGCTGTTGTCCATGGTACATCATTGAATAACGCTCTATAGCTTCGCATAATGCACCAGCTTTGGCTTGTTGAGCACTTTTTCCTTTTCCACCACTACAGGATCGAAGATGATTATTTAACCAAAATAAGTTTTTACTTTGTAAGGCTAAGTTGCGTCCTGATGAATAGTTAAAAAGAGGAGCAGTATTTGCATTGCTATAATTTCTAAGGGCTGGAATAATACCTGTGATTGGGTCAATTAAATATTGATACTTGTTGTATGTCAACTCTGGAGAAGTGCTGCGATAACCTCCGGAACAGTCGCTAATTGTGCTTTCATTATTTATTTGTAGATTGCTATAGTCAATCTTATAAGGCATTCCACATTCTGGGCATTGAGGACGTTTATAAGCATTATGACTCTCTAGTTTTCCTTCTACCAGGTTAAGGCACAATATTGATGATAAATGACTACCATCTTTTAAGTCTATTTCTGCTAGTACTTTTTTAAGTTGTCTGACAGCTATAGTTAATGACTCTTCTGTTGCTAAAGGTTTAGCTCGTTTTATAACCTTACTTGCATTATCAACTAAGTAAGCAAAAGGTTGGTGCATTTTTAGTCGATAAGCAAGGCATTGCCAGCATAGGGTATTATTACCTGGTACAAATAATGGACCTATCCTGACCTGGTTTCCAAAGGGTTTAAATAACAACCAAGGCGATTGATTTTTCAATTGGGTTTGGTTGATTTGAACCAGCTTTGGGTCAAGGTAATCATTAACTACTACAATCGAAAAATCAGTATTATTAGAAAGCTTAAAACCATGTTGTATCAGTAAAGGGTGGATAGTGCAGTTTTTCTCAAGCTCAATTAGTTTCACCTTATCTTTGAGGCTGGTTGGTGTATGATTCACTAAAAAAGTTATATCAGTATGAATAGGAATATTATGCTCCCTATTTAAGGATATAACTAGGCTTGAAGATACAAGTTTATTAAATGCACGTAGTATGAGAGCGGGTGGGTGTATATTTGACAATCGACTTACAATTTCTTCGATATTAAAGCTTACGTTAGCAAATTCAGTAAGTATGTCACAGAAAATTTCTCTCTCTAGTAGAAAACTATCTGACTCTGATAAAGCAATTAACTTGTTTGATGTTAGTTTAGCATAGAGGTAGCTAGTGTTGATTTTATATAAATTTGGCATAATCCTCTTTAAGGGGCAGCAGCCCCCACTTGTTCCCTAGGTAGTTGTTAAAACTATATCATTAGTCCCATCGAAATTAATTTCTGTTAGAATATCAAATGCAGGGCATGTATAGGGTAATACCAATAAAGCAGTATCTTTTTGAAACTCGTATTCATTTGCTTTGAATTTTACCTTTACTTTTGTTGCTCCTTGTTGAAGTTGATAAGAAACTTCATCAAATCTTTCCAAACAATTATTGTCTATACAATCTTTTGTTTGCCCTGAAATAAAAATCTCATCTTTTTGGGTTAATTTTGTAACTATATCAATTTCTTCATAGCTCCAGTTAATTTGATTTGTTGAGTTGCCAATTTTTATTTTATAAAGCTTGTCAGATGATTTTTGCTTAATTTGAGCTTCAAAAATTGGCCACACAATATCTGGATTAAGTCTAATACGTACTTTTTCAGGTAGAGCCATTCCACACCCAGGCCACTTTTCTACATTTTCAATATAAAGCCCATCTTTAAACTGGTACTGTTTTAGTTTATCTAATTTAGATTCTAAATCCTTATCTTTTACTAGAATTACCCGATCTACTGGCATAGTTTCTTGGTATTTATACTTATCTAGTATATTTGGTTTCTGGTTATATATATCAAAAATAGCAATCCCTGTTGTTAAAAAATACCTTGTATATTCGGTTGATTTTATCTGCCAAACTTTATTTTTTGCGTCATTTGGATCATCAATTAAGCTGTCTTCTGAGAAAAAGTTTGCTAATCTGCGAGACTCATTCAGCTTTACCATTAATGAAAACCATTGTCGAGAGATTTTAGAAATATCTATAAAGCCATTGTATGAGAATGTTTTTTTATGTGTAAAAAAATCACTGGATAGCACCTCTTTCATCTTTAAATCTCCTTAAAACTAAACTGTTTGCTTGAATAAAGTGGGCATTGTTATTTAGGTGTTTCTCATCATTCGTCTCTTTAAGCAATAGAATGATTTCTTTTAGTCGTAGATATAAACCTCTTCTATCGCTTGTTACCTCAGAGTATTTTAAATATTCATAAACTGCCATAAACTCTTGCCATATACTATGGCGCTGCTGTGCTTCACTAATAGCTTTTTGAAAACAGTCCTCACTTTTTTTATTAAGGTAGCCTGCTTGACAATAATAAGCAATTGCAAGGTGGCGATAAAGAATAGATAAAATGCAAATATCGCCAAAACCTTGTGATCTTTTTAATGAACTTTCAAGTATATTAACTGCTTCATTAAACATTCTATGCTCTATATAAGTTCTTGCCAATAATGGATCGTACCAATGTAAAAAGCCAACTTGACCGGATTCAATACAATCTTTAACTGTCTTTGCTGCCCGCTCATATTGATTTTGAGTCCAATCATAGTTCATATAAAAGTGATCAAGAATCCAGTTGTTTTGAAATTTTTTACCGTAACTTTTTATACCTTCTTCACACCACTGTCTCATACCTTCTCGATCATACATAATAAAATAATAAATAGTGCCCCAGGTGTAACCAGTGGCGATCGTTGATATATTATTGGTTTTAATCGCCTGTGCCAAACAGTTGTCTCGATACTGTAGGGCTTTTGTTATATTACCAGTAAGAGCCTCAATGGCCATGATATTTCCAGAAGAAAAGTGATAGGGATCAAATCCATATTCAATATTTAAGTTGATGTCTTTTTCATGATCATAGTTTTCTATTACCCATGCTAGAGTTTCTTTAGCTAATGAAAAGTCGCAATCAAAAAAATAAGCCTGGCCTAAAGTCGTCCTAACAATCAGCTCTTGTATTCTGTCTTTTTTTTGACGAGCTTTCTTCAGAAGCTCTTCACCTAGTTTTCTGGCTATTTTTCTATTACCTTGATAGTGATGATATATCAGCAGTACCCACTCTGCTTTATATTTTAGCTGACTTAATTCCTTATTAGACAAATTACTTTTATTTGAATCTTTGATATGATTAATTAGCTGAATATTCTCTTCAGCAAGCTGTTTGATACCTTTTGCCCCCCAACCTTGAATCTTTGTTCTAACAGGTAAAAGTGCTGAGTTTAATTGGAGTTGCAACTCATTTGTTATTCTTTTTTCTACAGATTGATTAGAATTAATTAAGGCAATCCATTGATTGACTTGTTTACTACGTTGTTCAGCTTCTTGATCTAAAGATCTTTGTGACAAGTTACTGACATCTTTAATGCCATATTGACTTGCAAGAATGAAATCATTGGCTTTATGATAGTGATCAGCAACTACACCAGGGTTGTTTTTGATAAAACCCTCGAAATGACTAACCAGTGTATCTGCTACATACTTATGAAAACCTTCAAGCTTGTCAGAGGGGATGCTTTCATAAGCTGCATCCCTAACCAAAGCATGCTTAAAGATATAAGTATCATCACCAATTTTGCGTTGTAAATATACCAGGTCTGCTTCTATTAACTCATTCAGGTCTATTTGAACTTGCTCTTCACTGCGGCTAGAAGCTGATACTAACAACTTATAATTAAACTCACGGCCAATGGTCGCAGCTAATTGAGCGGTTTCCTTGCCATAAACTAAACTATCCAGTTTTTGTTGGAGAGACTCCCTTAAGCTGGAAGGGACTTCATTGATTTTATCAGGACTACTAAAGTCAATAATGCCATTTAAATACTGGACTAATTGCTTTTGCTTAAGCATATTGACCATTTCTTCGATAAATAAGGGGATCCCATCAGTTCGAGTGGCAACAATATCCAACACTTGATCAGAAACATTTTGATGTTCAAAGCGGCTAATAATAAACTCGGCAGTATTATTATAATCTAGCTTTGATAACTCAACGATAGTAAAGGGATGTGCTGATAGGTGCTGGGGTATTATTTCACGTGAGGTGCTGACAAAAATTGCCTGATTTTTAGCAAACGCTTCACTAGCTAGCCAATAAGCAATAAACTCTAAGGTAGTTGGGTCTGCCCAGTGAATATCTTCGAAAATATACAAGTTATGTTGGTTGGAAGTTAAATTACTTTGCTGATTAAGTAGGCAGCTTAACGTGATAAATAAGATTTGTTTCTGGGAATCTGGTGAAAAAGCAACATCCGATAAATAATCTGGTAATGGTAAGCCTAACCAAGAACAAAGTATTGGAATAGATTGTTTTTCGTCTAATTGACCAGACTTATTAACTTGACTTTTTAGTACTTGAATTGCTTTTTCAGGTGATATTGAATCCAAAGCATACTGATATTTTAATAGGTTAAGTACTGGATATAGTGCATTATTTTTATGCTCTGGTAAACATTGGGCAATATAGTGGTTAAAGCTTGTAGCTTTCCTTCGAAATTCAAAGATAAGTCGGGATTTGCCAATTCCTGCTTCACCCCACACATGTGCAAATTGGGTATGATTCTGATCAGTGGAGTTTTTTATTTGATTGTTATTTAACAACTTAATAAGTTGATTTAGCTCATGCTGACGGGCAATAAAGCTTTGATTGGAGTGATTGGCTCGTAAAAAGCCAAAGGCTTCAACGGCACGCTCAGCCTTTAAGCTGTATAAAAGCAACTTACGTTGCTGATAACTAGTCACCTTAGCACTGGTTGGTTCAAATTCAATGTAACGTTCTAATTGATTTTTAGTGAACTCAGAGCAAAGTACTTGCATTGGCATAGCAAGGCGGGCTAGCTCCATGGCGAGATTGGGGGTTTCACCTTCTGGTGTAGCATCTGAATAGATAGTGACAGCACCCGTATGAATACCTATTTTAGGGTGTATTTCAACCCCTTGGGTTTTCTTTAACAAGGCATTGGTTTTGGTTAAGTTACTGAAAATTTCTAAGGCCGTACGGGCAGATAATCGGCAATCATTTTCACTGACTTTAGGATAACCAAAATAAAACAGTAGGGTGTCACCAAGTGTACCCACATGATAAGCACCAAAGCGTATGGCAGTATCAATACATTGTGCTTTCTGATCACGGTGCAGCGTATCCAGGATTTCAATATTCGGTGTTACTTCAACAACAGCTTTAATGTGTAAAGTCAGACATAAAACCGTCAGCTGTTTAACTTCCGTCAGGCTTGTGTAAAAGAACTGGGTATCATCTACTAATGTTTTGTCGTATGAAGCAGTGACAGCTTGGGTAGTTGTTGGCGGAGTAGATAAGCTGTTCTGTTCACTTAAGTCGCCTACAATGGTTGCTAAGTTAATTTGGCTAAATTCATGATACAGTTCAGCGGCATTGGCAGCCCGTTCATTCACTTTTTTATTCAACACCCGCCTCAGCAAAACCGTAACAGGATGGCCTGCAATGGCTGGTGGTATTGGAATATTGGAATGACTTAATTGCTTGTGAAAAATAGACGCCAGGTTTGAGCCTGATACTGCTGGTTTACCTGTTAAGCACTCTAAAAAAACTAATCCCCATACATAAATATCCGTTTGTGGGGTAGGGGGCTCGCCGCGTAATTGTTCTGGTGCACTGTAGGATGGGGTGCCCAGGGTTTCCTGGGTTAAGGTAATGGTTTTATAATCGAGTTGCCGTGCTTCATTCACCAAAGAGCCAATACCAAAATCTAAAATTTTAACATGGGTGGTTGCTCCAACCTGACTGAGCATAATATTGGCTGGTTTGATATCTCGGTGAATAACGCCTTGTTTGTGAGCGTGTGCTAGCGAATCCAACACCTGTGCCATAATTTGTCCTGTTTCCGCAGGCAATAATGGGCCTGATTGGGCTAAGCGCTCTTTGAGGGATAGACCTTCCACATATTCAAATACAGCATACAACAGATTGTTCTTTTCACGCCCTTTATCTAAAAGCCGGACAATATGAGGGTGATGTAAACGGCTGCATAAGAGGGTTTCACGCTCAAATCGTTCGATATAGCGTCTTTTTTTGTCAGCATCAAATGCTGGATTGAGAGTTAAAAACTTGATGGCAACCAGTTGCCCAGTGTTGGTCTGCTTGGCTTTGTATACCTGGCCAAAACCTCCTTCACCTATTTTTTCAATTAAGCTGTATTTATCTGAATGTAAGAGGACATCTTTATTTATTAGCAGTAGTTCGGGCGATTCCATTGCCTGCTTTTCCTAACAGTTTTCCCTAAGGATAGCTATACAACAGGTGACGTTATGGAATGTAAGGTTAGATCATAATTGTATAGTTGTATGCATAATAACCTGGATTGAACGACTAACCGACAACGGTGAGATTGTCAGTGGATGCCATCGTACCACCTTGGATATCAATATCTTCATAGCCAAAGCGAATTTCTCGTCTTCTTCGTTCTATCACTTGAGGAAAAGAGGTTGGTTTCGATGATATAGCACTGAGGAGTTGCTTTCGAAAGCGGTAAATTTGGATATTGATATGGTTTTCACTGAGTTTAAGCATATCACTAAGCAGCTCTTTATCGATCCAGCCTTGTTCTTTGGTTTGTAGTCCCGCTGCTTTATCTTCCTGTCGTTTGCGAGCCAACAAGAGTAATAAATAATGGTGGGTTCTTTGCCCTAGGTCGATTTCCTCGTGTGCAAGCTGAATTTTCAAGAAAACATGCTCTTCATTTTGACTGACATTAAAGTAAAATCTTGGTGAAGTCGGCTGATTTTCTACGACCATTTGGGTTTGAACACAAAGTGCTGCCTCAATAAACTGCCAGACTTTATCGACTACCCCTACACGGTCACCTGATTTAAGCAGTGTCGTACCTGATTGGCTTTCACATACCCAAGCGCCTTGAGCAGTCATATAAATGACAACATCAGGGTTTTGTTCTGAGGGCAGGGCGACTATATCTTCTAAAATAACATCTAAAAGGCCTGGACTTATTGCTTTTAGCATACTTTGTGGAGATACAGTATCCAGTAGTTGCCATTGATGTGTCGTATTTTTACCAAAAACGATTTGATCGCTAGTTTTTAAACAGACTTTCCCGCCAGGCTGCATTTGAGTATTGTTAATAATTGTGCCATTTGAACTGGAGTCCTGTAGCCACCAAAACTCACCATCCCATGTAATCACCGCATGAATGCGTGAGGCATCAGGATTAGGCAAAACGGTATGAGTTGAAGTGGGATGGCGTCCAAAAATATGTTGGGATTGAAGGTTAACGATCTTTCCTGAATGTTGATCTAATATCCTTGCCATGACTCGCTCCAGCTAAACTTGATGTATGAAATACTAGTACTGCTAGTGTTGTGTTGATAGCTATACAGTCAGTCTCTGTTATTCATGGTTTTGATTGTGAAAAACAATTAGGCCATTGATTGTTCATATACTGGTAGCTTGCTAGTACAGGGAGCACTATTGGCATATCGGTAGCTGTTGGCCTTGTTAGCTAACGTAGCAGGTGCTACTTTTTCTGTGTGTCCACAGGTTTGGCAACCAATCACTGCGTAAATTTTCTTCTTAATCACTGACTGACATTTTGGACAAACAGCTTCTAGATATTGATCGATCAGCTCAGTATTCATGGCCCTGTCCTTAGGTGTTGATAGTACTACTTGTCAGCTTAACCTTCTTCGCTTGGTTTGTTACTACACCTTATTACAACATTATTCTCAATGTTCCAATTATTTAACGAGAGTTGTTAAAAAGTAATGTCAATATTAATCGGATTTTTTCTTTTGAATATCAAAACATTGTCTTTATGACAATCCTGCTGTGTATTATAGGAGTCATTGATAATGTTTCTAAAAATACTTTCTACTAGGTCTCTAGGGATTCTTTTTTGATCACTTTGTTGATATAAACGCTTGAATAATTCAGTTTCACGGTTGGCAGTAAAGATTGGCATATCAACTTTCTTTTTTATTTTACCAATCTGATAAGTGATTTTTCTTCTTTGTTCAATAACGTATAGCAGAATAGAGTCTAACTCATCTACTAGGTCCCGTAGTTCTGCTATTTTCCATCTATTATATTCCATAATAATCACCTTATACTGTTAACCATAGGTGTTTTTTAACTTCTTTTTACCTAAACATGAATATTGGTAAATAAAAAACGTAGTTGAGATGATCAATATAAGCCTTGATTTTGGTTTGTTAACTTGCCTTTTTATTATAATTTTTGTTTGCTACATGCTCAATTACACTAAATTACGCCTTACTTTTTTACTGTATAAAAAGGCAACGTTATTAAGGGTATGCCAATATTTTAGTTGCTGGTTGGGGAGGGCTCTTGCTGTTGTTCTAACCATTACAGAATGACAGCTATATCTTATACTTTGGTATATCAATATGGTTAAAGCTATGAGTAGGGTAAGGTGGATGTCAAGTTAATAAGCTACAAACAGATTATAAGATCAGTACAAGGTTTGTTTCTTGCGTTAGCACCACCCGCTGGTTGGCTATTGATTCGATGGCTGCAAGGGCAAAATGTATGGTTTGAGGTTTACCAGAACCTTGGTTTGTACCTTTATATGTTAATTGGCTCAATGGTCGTATTTGGTTGTATTGGCTGGTATATTGGATATAACGAAACGGTTGTTGGGCAACTATCTGTAAAAGACTCGACCACAGGACTGTTTAATATACGTTACTTTCGTAGCCGCTTAGTTGAAGAGGTTTCAACGGCAAAACGTCATGAAATCTCATTTGCCTTAATTATGTTGGATGTTGATAGTTTTAAACTCATAAACCAACAGTATGGCCATACGATAGGTGATGAGTTTCTAGTAGCTATTGCTGAAACAGTTACCAAGACATTACGAAGTAATGAAGTGATTGCCAGGGTAGGAGGGGAAGAGTTTGCAATAATATTACCTTATTGCTCTATAGAAGGAGCAAAAGAAATCGCCGAGCGGCTACGGCAAGCGGTTAGCTTGATAAAGCTACCTGTAGATGAGCATACTTTTATTAGTAGAACCATATCACAGGGTGTTGCAGTATATAATAAGCTGGAGACCAGCGATTTGCTTTATCTGCGAGCTGAAAGGGCATTATTAGCGGCTAAACAACAAGGACAGGGTAAAATCGTATTAGATGAACAAGGTGAACAAGATAATATGAGTAATATATAAGTTATGTCAGTAGCCTGATTATCCTCAAAAAATGGTAGTAGATCATACTAACAACCCACTACCAGCATATCAGAGATAAGTCATTTTCTATTGGTTTTTTTACGATTGAGAGTAAGTCCTGCAAGACCTAATGCAAGCGATAAAATAGAAATGGGCGCTGGTATAGGTGTGGGCTCCTCATCGATGAAAAACTCATCCATCCCAAACCCTACTGCACTGGCCTCATAGGTAATAGAAAATGCAGAAATATTGTCAAACTCTGTACCCAGGTAGATTTCTGCATTAGGTCCATTAAAGCCCCAATCATCTGAAGGAAGCAACATAGAAAAAGAAATATTGACCCCATCTGCAAGCGCATTTAAGTAAACTTTCTCATTACCACTGGCAGGCCCTCCACCATTGCTGGTATTAGTGGTAATTTTAAAATAGTTTAAATCAAAAGCACTTCCATCAAGCATATTGACAACAATGGATTCCATATCACCATAAGGTCCTGCACTCCAATGCCCATGAATGACATCATTTTCAACACCATAATAGTTGCCTATATTGTAGCTAGAGGCTGTTCCTGAAGGACCAATAAAGTCAAACTTAACACCATCCTCTACATAATAATCAACTTCTTGATAGTTGGTTGATTTATCTGTGACAGCCGCTCCCCCATTAAAAAGATGCACAGTGCCACCTGTAAAATCAATAAGAGATGCATGAGAAAGGCTAGTGATACTACAAAACGCTACACAAGCAGACGCTTTAATTAGATTCATTCAATATCTTCCCTGATTTGATGTTATTTTCACGAGAAGATACGCAAGGTTTATACCTTAACTATAAAAAAATAATATAAATTAATAAGCTAAAGATCTTGTTTTATTTTGTATTTGCTATTTGTAAAATAGTTAGACATTGCTTATATATAGGATTTTTTATCTCATCTGACTGTAATGATAAATAGAGTCAGATAGGTTACATCTGATGCTATTTTATTAGCAGTTTATCAACTATATGACGACTTTTTGATGTTTTTACCGGTTTTAAGTGAATTAAATTTTTCAGGGAGGTCTCGTGCTTTTAGTTTTTATTTGGAGTGTTTAATTATTATTCAGGCTGCATTGCTAAAAAAATTGACAGATTATATCATTCATCAATGACGTATACCCAATGCGAAGGTTTTTTAGGTGAGGCCATCAAGTGACGAAGCCTCACGAGTCTATTGAAATAGGTGATTGAGGTGACAGTTAAATGCTCCTCGGCCATTGCTCCTGCATTGCCCTAATATGACATCCATGTCATAATGCATTCACTGCGTTCACACCATCCTTGGTGATTAGGAACGATGATATACCCAATACGAATGGTTTTTAGGTGCGGCCATCAAATGACGAGACCCCATGAGCCTATAAATAATAGGTGATTGGGGCGAGGAATGAAGATAACAAAACCTAGAAATCATTCGTGAAGGGTATAACAAAAACTAAAAATGATTCGCGACGGGTATACTTTAAGATGGAAAATATTTATGAATACTCTGTAAAGTGGCACTTCAAACAGCAGCCACTTTATATCAACGTTATTGTAATATTTTTATATAGTCAAAACGAATGAACTTTAGCTGCTTTTAGCCCAAACAAGATAGCCTTTTAAATTGACGTTAACTTTTGAGAAGTACTCTACAGCACTTTGGTACATATCAGCTTTCACAATACTGACAACAATTTCAGGTTTTGCCTCGGCGTATTGGCTCCACTGTACACCTTGACTAATAGCATAATCATTCTCTGTTTCATTACCTGTGGTATACAGCTGTGGGGAAAGTATATCAATATTATTACTATTAAAAAAACGCTGCATCAGTGTAGATGCATCTGAAATGCCATAGGGTGCGGAGTGACTGACAGTGACTAGCACTGAGAGGTTTTTCTTTTTAGCTGCTTGAAACGACTGCTCAAATGATGTTGCCAACCCTGAATCGCCAACTTCAATATCGTAAACAATACCATCATACTGGCTGAAGTCTGAATGATTGATTGCGCTGGTTACTTCACTCAGTGATGAACTTGTCCAGCTACCATTATCATTTCCCCCGCCTAAACTGATGTATTTTTTGCCAGCAAGATCACTATAAACATTGTTGCTGTCACTAAGCGCTTGCTGTGGATCAACCCAACCACTGAATGCTATACCCAAATTAGCATCAGCAGTAGCTGAGGTAGGTGACCAGGTCCAGTCATAATAACCAATCGTTGATGCCTTTGTTGTGGTGCTGGTTGATTGTTGTGTACTTGAAATCGTAGAAGCATCTGTGTTTGTCGCAGGAATATTAATGACTTGACCGACTCGAAGATCGGTAGCTGTAACTCCTGGATTGGCTTGTTCAAGATCTTTGACTGTTATGTTGGCTGTTTCAGCCAGCCTTTGCGCAATATTGTAATAAGTGTCACCACTTAAAATGGTATAGTGCAAAACGATTTTGTCACTTGTTGTTGCTGGTATGCTAATGACTTGCCCTGGTGTTAAATACTTAGGTGAAATGCCAGGGTTCGCTTGCTCTATTTTTTGCCAGGATACACCTGCACACTCATTGAAACTTTTTGCTAAGCGGTTGTAAGTGTTATTGGGTAAAATGGTATATTTCAATGCAATATTCATTTTCCATCTCCTTTGGATATTCAATCCAGCTCATGATTTTGCAACAACTGATTAATATGCTGCTTGGGTTGGCTAAAATATAACCCATTAAAGATAGATGATATGCAGGACCTTGTCTCAGCTAATCATTGTTTATTTCTAAAGCGGGGTATTTATTAGAGGTGCCCTATAATATTGATAATAAAATACAACAACGATAGTGATCTTGATTAGCATACGTATCATTGGAGCAGGTAATCCATTGCATGGTGATGATGCGATTGGTTACCATGCAGTCACAATGCTGAAACAGTTTCGTTGGCCAGACAGTGTCGAGTTAGTTGATGGCAACACTGGTGGCTTAACACTCATACCGAAATTTCGTCATTGCAAAAAAGTTATCTTAATTGACTGTTTTAACAGTCCAAGTCAGGTTGGACAAGATACTTATTTTTCTAGTGTTGAACTAAAGGCTGATCAAGGGGCTGATTTTTTACAAGAAGCCCAAAGTATTGAACATGGCGGGGGGATTAAAGAGTTATTGTCGTTAGTACCTTTATTAATTCATCCATTACCTGTCATTGATATAGTGGCTATAGGTGGTGCTAATTTTACTCCTTTTAGTGGCAAATTAAGTGAGCAAGTTGAGCAAACGTTATCTGATGTCTGTTATCGGTTACATCAAAAAATAATAAAAGAGTTATCGCAGGGGTGAGCTGGAAAATTCAAAAGCGTGCTTCATTACGGTTGGGTATTCTTTTATTGGTTAGCGGCTGTGTTCAGGGCATTGGGTTTCGTCCTTTTGTATACCAATTAGCCCAGAATATGGGGCTATCAGGCAGTGTTAAAAACACCTGCTGTGGTGTTGAAATCAAACTTTTTACCACCATTGAAATCGCTGAGCACTTTTGTCACCGGTTGAAAACAGAATGTCCTGCGTTAGCGTATATCGATCAAATTCAGTGGCAATCTTGTACTTTCCAAGAAAAAACTGGCCGTTTTCAAATACTGGTCAGTGATAACGATGAAAAAGCAATCAATAGAGTGACAAGCGCACAATGGCAAATAAGACAGGCTATTGCTATTCCTGCTGATTTAGCGCTTTGTCAAGCTTGCTTAGCCGAATTAACTGATTCTAACAACCGGCGTGGCGGTTATCCTTTTATCAACTGTACCCAGTGTGGCCCGCGCTTTTCAATTATTATGGCGATGCCTTACGGCAGAAGCCGTACCACTATGACCAACTTTCTTTTGTGTCAGCAATGCCAAGCAGAATATAAAAACCCAACTAACCGGCGTTTTCATGCAGAACCCATTGCTTGTGCGAAATGTGGCCCTAGTATTTGGCTAAAAGATAATAAAAATAATGTAATAACTGGCCAAACAAAGGCGTTAATCAACCAGTGTTGTAAGTGGTTAGCCGCAGGAAAAATACTGGCAGTCAAGGGAATCGGGGGCTTTCAACTAACCTGTGATGCCACCAATAGCAACGCTATTAATCGGTTAAGACAACGTAAACACCGGCCAGTTAAACCCCTGGCAATTATGATGCGCGACCTTAATCAAGCTACACAGTTCTTTAACCTGACTTTAGTGGAACAGCAGCATTTATCCGGCTCTTCTGCACCTATTGTATTATTAGCAAAAAAACAGTTAGTTTCTAAACAACCACTATTAGCTGATGAGTTAGCACCTGATCAAGCGTTTATTGGGGTAATGTTAGCTTATTCTCCTTTACACTGGCTGTTATTAAAGCAGTTTGGTCAGCCTTTAGTCATGACATCCGGTAATGTAAGCGGGGCGCCTATTTGCACTGATAATGATCAGGCTGAGAACGTATTATCCAATTTAGTTGATGGCTGGTTATTGCATAATCGGGCTATTGTGCATCGTTGCGATGACTCCGTGGTGAAGATCATTGTAGGTAAGCCTCGGTTAATCCGCCGGGCCAGGGGTTATGTGCCTAACATGATTAAACTACCCAGCACTTTGGGTACTCATAATGATGTAGTGTTAGCGTTAGGTGCTGATTTAAAAAATACTTTTTGCCTGACCACAGCAGGCAAAGCAGTACTGTCTACCCATAATGGCGACTTATCTCATCCTGATTGTTTTCACGCATTACATGCAGATATTGCCAATTTGCAAACATTGCTAGGGGTAAAACCCAAGGCAGTTGCTGTTGACTTACATCCAGATTATTTTTCCAGCCGGTTAGGCATACAAATAGCCAAAACAACACAACTGCCGTTGATTAAAATACAACACCATCATGGGCATTTAGCAGCATGTCTGGCTGAAAATAAAGTGATACCAAAGCAACCCATATTAGGCATTATTTTAGATGGGCTTGGCTATGGTGATGATGGCTCATTTTGGGGTGGGGAGCTGTTATTAGGGGATTATCATCAATATCAGCGAGTCGCCCACTTAAAACCTTTTCCATTATTAGGCGGCGATAAAGCTAACAGCCAGCCCTGGCGCAACTTGATTGCGCTGTTGGCCCAAGCAGGCTGTTGGCGAACGTTATCTAAAAGCGATTCAGCACTTTATGTATTAAAACAACTGAATACCGCTGAAACTCAATTGTTATTACAAATGACAGATATATTCCCCCAAACCAGTTCTGTGGGCCGGTTACTGGATGCAGTCGCTGCATTATTAGCAATCGCCCCTGGGCAATTGAGTTATGAGGGAGAGGCGGCTATGAAGCTGGAAGCCATGGCCTTGTCACATCATTCCCGTATTAATGATTACTACCCGTTTACTGTCTATCGTAATCAGGAATACTGGTTACTGGATACCACCACTATCTGGCCAAAAATGATGACAGAATTAAGCCAGGGTATCAGTAAGCCTGAGTTAGCGGCTAAGTTTCAGCTAAGCTTGGTGAAAGGGCTAAAGGCACTGGTGATCAAGCTATTAGAACAGGATCAGTTAAGATTTACAGAAGTGGCGCTAAGTGGCGGAGTATTCCAAAACCAACTGATCCTGAGTGAGCTAATAGCAGAGCTTAGCGCTTTAGGACTAATGGTTTATTCCCATAGCCAGGTACCCAGTAATGATGGTGGTATTGCTTTAGGACAAGCGGCTATCGCGTTAGCAAAAATTAGGGAAAAACCCTATAAAAGCGACTTCAATAAATAAAGGACTATTTAATGATTTTGAAGGTTAATCAGCAGAGGTACTCTGTATGAACTTACTACAAATCAACACAATTATTGTGCCTGTTGATTTCTCTGAAGAGTGCACAGATGCCGTTAAGTCAGCGTTAGAACTGGCAGAGTCTCCACAGAAAGTGACAGTAGTACATGTAAAATACCCTGTAAACTATGTTACGGCTGGTACAGCTTTTGTGCAAATGGATGAAGAAAGACACCAAAAAGAAGTAGAAGCTTATTTGCAACAATATATTCAAAAGCATAACTGGCAGGGAATTAACAGCGTTGTCTTATCGGGAGACCCTGGTAGTGAAATTGCTGAATATGCAAGAAACGTCAATGCCAGTTTAGTTGTTATCTCTTCTCATGGTTACCATGGTTTTAAAAGATTTATGCTAGGCTCAGTGGCTGAACGGGTTATTAGATTTACTACTTGCCCTACTTTAGTATTGAAACGATAACAATGAAATTACAATTTTTAGGAGGCACAGGAACAGTAACAGGCTCAAAGTATCTAATTACTTATCAAGATAAAAAGATACTTGTTGATTGTGGGCTTTATCAGGGGGTTAAAAATGTCAGATTACGTAACTGGCAGCAGTTCCCTGTTAATCCTGCTGCTATAACAGCCATTATATTAACCCATGCCCACTTAGACCATAGTGGCTATATTCCCGCCTTAATTAAGCATGGCTTTAGTGGCCCAATATATTGTACTAAAGCAACACTTGCGTTGTGTAATATTTTGCTACCAGATTCAGGCTTTCTCCAAGAAGAAGATGCTCGTTACGCCAATAAATTTAAGTTTTCAAAACATCATCCTGCTTTACCTTTATATACAGAAGCAGAGGCTAGAGATTCTCTCAAGTCATTCGTTACAAAACACTACCATACAACTTTCGAGTTAGTAACAGGCTTGCAGGTTAGTTTTAATCCCGTTGGACACATTTTGGGTTCTTCGGCACTGTTAATCAAAACAAAAAATTGCAAAATTCTATTTAGTGGGGATGTTGGCAGAAGTAATGATATTATTATGCAAGCACCAGAGCCAATCAAAGAACAGCCGGATTATGTAGTAGTAGAATCCACTTATGGTGATCGCCGCCATGAAAATTCTGATCCTTATCAGTTGTTAGAGGCTGTGATTAATAAAACGATCAAACGTGGTGGTATTGTTCTTATACCAGCTTTTGCTGTAGGGCGTACTCAAACAGTGTTGTATATTATTCAACAGCTAAAAGCCAAAAAAGCGATTCCAGATATTCCTGTTTATTTAAACAGCCCAATGGCAATCAGTGCTACCGAAGTATTCTGCCAGCATTATAAAGAGCATAAATTATCCAAAGAAGAGTGCCACCTTATTGATAAAGGTACTCATTTTATTCGTACCGCAGAAGAGTCTATTGCCTTAAATGAAAAGAAGTTTCCTGCCATCATTATTTCCGCAAGTGGGATGGCAAGCGGTGGCAGAGTATTACACCACTTAAAAACGTTAGTTTCTCATCATAAAAACAGTGTTGTATTTGTTGGTTTTCAAGCACCAGGCACCCGAGGTGATGCTATGACCCACGGGGCAACCCAGATTAAAATTCATGGGCAATACTACCCGATAAAAGCTTCTGTTTATCATCTCGATAGTTTATCAGCCCATGGAGACTATTACGAAATTCTTCATTGGTTAAATCAGCTTACCCAACCGCCCAAAATGACCTTTGTCACCCATGGTGAGCCGGTTGCAGCAGATGCTATGCGATTACATATTCAAGATGACCTTGGGTGGCCTGTTCGAGTACCTGATTATTTAGAATGTGTCAGCTTAAAATAAAGAAGGGGCTTTCAGGCATGTACCTGAAGCTTGCTGCTGTGACTAAAAAATTCCCAATCAAAATCAAAGTGCAAGGAGTGCAGTTTGATTATTCCCAATTTCCTGAGTGATCTATTTTACTCACCATGTGTTTAGGCATACCGGCAAAAATTGTTGCTATTACGGACTTGGCAAACAGCTTGGCTCTGGCAGAAACAGCTGGAGTGCAGCGACAGGTGAGTGTGGCGATGTTGACTTTACAGGGAAAAACGATTGAGTCGTTAGTGGGAGAGTGGGTATTACTTCATGTCGGTTTTGCCATGGCATTAATTGACCAGGAAGAAGCAGATCGAGCTTTGGGTTTATTGGCGCAAATGGACCCAGATAGCCAATGATGATGCTGACGAGTGCCTTCCGTGACAGTAGCCAGGTAACCAAACTGATTACGCTGATTCAGACTGTCGCGGACCCACTGGCTGATAAATGGGGGCGCCCATTACAGATTATGGAGGTTTGCGGTGGGCATACCCATGCTATTTTTAAATTTGGCTTAGATCAGTTAATTCCCAAATCTGTTGAATTTATCCATGGCCCCGGCTGCCCTGTTTGTGTTTTACCCATTGAAGCCATTGATCAAGCAGTGATTATTGCTGAACAACCAGAAGTGATTTTTACTAGTTTTGGCGACCCATTGCGGGTACCGGGTTCGAAAAAAAGTTTGTTGCAGGCCAAAGCGCAAGGTGCGGATATACGAGTGTTGTATTCTCCGTTAGATGCCATTGCCTTAGCGAAAAATAATCCAGAAAAACAGGTGGTTTTTTTCGCCATTGGCTTTGACACCACTATGCCTGGCATCGCTTTTTCTTTGCTTACAGCCGCTCAGCAAGGCATTAATAATTTACGTTTTTTGTGTCATCACATCCGGCTGATGCCAACCCTAATAGCATTATTAGCAGGGGAAAAAGTGCAGTTAGATGGCTTCGTTGGGCCTGGCCATGTCAGCATGGTTATTGGGGCCAATGCCTACCAGCCTATTACGGAACGTTACCGAAAGCCACTGGTGATTGCCGGATTTGAGCCAGTAGATTTTCTCCAGGCGCTCTATCAACTCATTTTGCAATTAGCGCAGGATCGTTGCGAAATCGAAAATGCTTATGCACGAGTGGTCACCGCTGAGGGAAATTTATCAGCGCAACGGGCTATTTCAACTGTGTTTGATGATGGTGTAGATAGTCAGTGGCGAGGACTAGAAATGGTCCTCGGTTCTGGCGTCAAAATTAAAGAGTGTTATCAGGCGTTTGACGCTAGGCAGCTGCTGAACAGCACAGTCTTGCCTCAATCTTCTGCTGAAATAAAAGACCCTGATTACTGTAATGCAGTGTTAATGGGAAAGCTTAAGCCTGACCAGTGCCCCTTATTTCGCAAACAATGTACACCAGAGAATCCTCGGGGAGCACTGATGGTGTCGGGAGAGGGAGCATGTGCAGCCTATTATTACTACAAAGGTACATAACAAAACTATTGCGCTTGCAAATACTGCGTTAAAAATCGACTCAAAGTGCTCATTTATTCAAATATAAACTCCGCCTTTTACTCGGAGCAAACTCCTCGCCCTACGGGCCAGCTTTCAGCTGTTCTTTTCGCTTTGCTTCAAGTCGTCGATTTTTGCCTTGTCTTTGCTTCGCTCATAACGTTTTGTAAGCACCTCAAGTATCAGAGGAATACTGAGTTTTGTGTCTGATATGGGATAGCAGGCTGTTGGAGAATAAATATGGAGCAACAGGGTATTTTTCCACCGCTCTACAAGGCCATCCATGGCCTTTAGAGCTTTAGCTGTTCCCGACAGCTGCTCCAAAACACCCTATCACTCCATATTTCTCAGCATTTGCAGTAGCCTATCCCATCCAGGAGGGTTCTCGCAAAAGCTAGCAGATATGGGGTAACAGAGTATTCTATCGCTGCGACATGGATGTCGCTTTAACTCTTGATGGGCCAAGGATGGCCCTTCAAGAGTGGCAGAAGAATAGTCTGTTATTCCATATTGGACACTAGACTTATTTTCACCCCCTTTCGAGACAGTCTTCAAAGGGAGAAGGAGCTAAATTGGGTGTCTGATAAGGAGAACTTGGATTTTGGTTAAAGCAGAGTCCCCCATTATTACTCTGGCTCACGGTGCGGGTGGCAGAGCTATGCAGCAGTTGATTGATGAGATTTTCCTCAGTGTCTTTGATGACATTCCCTTGCAAGGCCTGCCTAAAGAAGATCAAGCGCAACTGCCGTTAGCTGACTTCACAACCCATGGGGATCGACTGGCGTTTACCACCGATAGCTTTGTGGTGACACCATTGATTTTCCCCGGCGGTGACATTGGCAAACTAGCGGTCTGTGGCACTGTTAATGACCTCGCTGTTGGGGGCGCTAAGCCTTTGTATCTCAGTGCTGGGTTTATTATTGAAGAAGGGGTTGAGTTCAAACTGCTGGAATCCATTGCCAGCTCTATGGCCAAAACCGCTCAACAAGCTGGGGTGAGGATAGTCACTGGGGATACCAAGGTGGTACAACGAGGGATGGCTGATCAGCTGTTTATTAATACCTCTGGGGTGGGGGTTATACCCAGTGAAATTCAGGTAAAGGTTAGTGCAGCACAACCGGGGGACAAAATCCTGGTCAATGGCTTTATAGGCGACCATGGTGCCGCGGTGATGTTAGCCAGAGAAAACCTGGGGCTGTACAGTGACCTTCGCAGCGATTGCGCCCTGTTATCTTTATTGATTCAGCCCCTATTAGCCCAATGTCCACAAATTCGCTGTATCCGTGATGCCACCCGTGGTGGCTTGGGCGTGGTACTGAATGAAATTGCCAAAGCCTCCCAAGTGACCATTGAGCTGTCTGAGCCTGAACTACCCATTCGCCCCCAAACCCAAGCTATCTGTGAAATCCTTGGTTTAGAGCCTTTGTTTCTTGCCAATGAGGGGATGGCTGCCTTTATAGTGCCAGCTCAGCAGGCGGAGCAAGCCCTCCAGCTCATGCAGTCCCATTCCCTAGGACAACAAGCCAAAGTGGTTGGCCAAGTTACCGAGGCATCTCAAGGGATGGTTTATTTATCGACAGCCTATGGCGGAAAACGAATGTTGGAAACACCCCATGGCGTGCAGCTACCACGAATTTGTTAATCATTCGAGAAGCATAAGGAACTATGCACGAACTCTCCATTATCCAAGCACTACTCCAGCAAGTCAGACCCTATACCGATAAAAACATCCGCAGAATCTGTATTGAGGTAGGTGGGCTTAGTTGCGTGGACCCTGATCGGTTGCAGTTCTGTTTTGAGATGGTGAAAGAAGAAGCCGCTTTGTCCAAGGCTGAATTGGTCATCGACAACCCTTGTGGTCAGGCCAGGTGTAATAATTGCCAGAAATTGTTTGAACTAGTCAGGCTGGGCTTACCGTGCCCCTGTGGTAGTTATAACTATACTTTGATCTCAGGACAGCAATTAACTCTCACTGAAATCGAGTTCACCTAATGTGTAATCACTGTGGATGCTCAAGCGAAAAAGCCCTGTTAACAGAGCCGGGCATGGATAGCCAACACCATCACCTGCATTTTGATGCTCATAGCCTTCAATTACAGCAATCCTTGTTGGCAGGAAACGAAGCAATTGCTGAGCAAAACCGGCAGTGGTTAGCTAACCAAAATATCACCTGTATTAATCTGATGGGGACACCAGGCGCTGGCAAAACTCAATTACTAGAAGCCACCTTAGCTGACTTGGCTGAGGGATTACCTGAAGTTGCGGTGTTGGAAGGGGATCAGCAAACCCTCAATGATGCCAGACGTATCCAAGCGATGGGAGGCAAGGCTCTGCAAATTAACACGGGTACTGGCTGCCACCTAGATGCGGAAATGATCAAAGTGGGGTTAGCAGCCCTGTCACCAGTAGCAGGCAGTCTGGTGTTTATTGAGAATGTCGGTAACTTGGTCTGTCCAGCGTTGTTTGACCTGGGTGAGCAGCGCCGAGTAGCGATGATGGCTGTCACTGATGGTGATGATAAGCCGGAAAAATACCCTCATCTGTTTAGCAGTTGTGAGTTGGTCATTATCAATAAAGCGGATTTACTGCCTTACCTGGAGTTTGACCTGACCAAAGTCAAACAAGCAATTAGCCAGTTAAATCCCCAGGCAGAAATCTTTTTACTATCAGCGAAAACTGGAGAGGGATTCGTTGACTGGCAACACTGGTTAACCACCAGTAAACCGATTATCAAAACCTTATCGCTGCATACCCACCAGCCCCATGGATAAAGGCTTTTTATCAAGGCAGCAATTTCCAGCACTGTATCAGGTACTTAGCAAAGCGGGCTATGAAGTAATTGGGCCAACGGTAAAGGACGGTGCCATTGTGTTTGTGCCATTAGCGGGTTTTGAGCAGCTTCCAACGGGCTGGCAGGAGCAAGTATCGCCAGGGCACTATCAACTGGAACAGACCGCTGGCCAGCGTTGTTTTTACTGGAACACAGGCCCTCAAGCACTCAAACCCTGGCTGTTTAAGCCAGAGCAGCACCTATGGCAAGCAGAACAAACAGCAGCTGGTTTATGCTTTCGCCAAACGCCCGAGCAAGCTCAGCCAAGGGCATTTATTGGCCTACGAGGTTGTGATCTGGCAGCGCTGAACATTCATGATCAGCATTTTCTCAACGGGGTATTACCTGACCCATATTATCAAGCACAGCGACAGCAACTATTCATCGTTGCTGTCAATTGCGCCCGCAGTGCCGATACCTGTTTTTGTGTCTCCACCAGTGATGGCCCTGCTGCTACCGTTGGTTTTGATATTTTGCTGGATGAGCTGGAAACTGGCTTTTTGGTGGCGAGTGGCAGTGATCAAGGCGAGGTCATCATTCAGCAGTTACCGCTGGCCAAAGCCCAAACAAAGCAGCTATCCGAGGCAAAACAACAGCTTCAAGCGGCCACCTACCAGCAACGAGTCATGCCAGACGAACAGCAATTACTGAAACTGGTGGACAGGCTGGATCACCCTCAATGGCAGGATGTGGCTGAACGCTGCCTGGCTTGTGGCAATTGCACATTGGTCTGTCCCACTTGTTTTTGCTCCAAGCAGGAGTCACACAGTGATGTTAAAGGGCAGCAGGCTGAGCAAGTGCGGCTATGGGACTCCTGTTTCAGTGAGCAGCATAGTTATATTGTAGGGAAAGTTTTTCGCCCAGAAATCAGCCAGCGTTACCGCCAGTGGTTAACCCACAAGCTGGCTACCTGGCAACAGCAGTTTGAACGCAGTGGCTGCGTGGGGTGTGGTCGCTGTATTAGCTGGTGCCCAGTGGGAATTGATCTGATTGAGGAAGCTCAGGCTTTGTTACAGGGCGAGGCTGATGATGACTGATCTACTCTCTAAGTTACAAACACCGACTAAATTACAAACACCAATAGTGGCAACGCTGGCAGAAAAACAGCAGGAGTCACCGGGTATTTACACCTTGCACCTGGCACTGGAGACGAACTCATCGTTTGATTTTGCCTTTGGCCAGTTCAATATGCTGTATTTGTTTGGGTTAGGGGAAGTGCCTATCTCCATTATGGGCTGGCAGCACGATTTATTGCTGCACACTATCCGAGCTGTTGGTCGGGTTACTCAGCCACTGGTGGCTTTGGATATTGGTGCCCAACTAGGCTTGCGGGGACCATTTGGTCAAGGCTGGCCATTACGCCAGCTGGAAGGCCTGGATTTGGTGTTCATTACCGCTGGACTAGGTTGTGCGCCAGTGGTTGCAGCAATTCATTATGCGGTAGAAAACCGCAGCAAGTATGGCCGGATCGTGATACTGCAAGGGGTGAAGCACCATAACGATTTGTTGTGGCAGCCCCAGTATGAACGCTGGCGTGACTTAGGTGATTGCCAGGTATTACTGGCAGCCAGTGAAGAGAAAAAACGCAAATATCACTGGCGGCTGGGCATGGTGACTGAATTATTGGCATTGGCTCAGTTTGACTCTAGTCATTGTGCAGTGCTGATGTGCGGCCCGGAGATTATGATGCTAGCGGCCTTGAAGCAATTAGCTAAACATCAAGTCTCCGATAAATCTGTCTATTTAAGCCTAGAGCGGAATTTTCAGTGTGGTCATGGTTCCTGTGGCCACTGTCAGTTAGGGCCTTATTTTGTCTGCAAAGATGGCCCCGTGTTTCACTATCCGCAAATTAAGTCTTGGTTTGGCCTGGCAGGAGTTTAGGGAGTGAGCCAGCAAGTGAACCCAACCAAACTGACCGTGGCCCTTCATAAACTGACATCTTGTTCAGGCTGTCAGCTGGCTTTTCTGAACCAAGGGGCCACTTTGCTGGAACTAGTGGAGCTGGTTGATTTTAAGCACTTTATTGAAGCAGGCCTGAACCACCCTGATGAAAAAGTAGACCTGGCATTTGTGGAAGGCAGTGTCTCTACTCCCGAAGATTTAAAGCGTGCCCAACAGATTCGCCAAAACAGCAAACTAGTGGTCAGTATTGGTGCCTGTGCTACCAGTGGCGGGGTGCAGGCATTACGGAATATGGCTGATGGCAATGCCTGGATGCAAGCGGTGTATACTCGCCCTGATTTTATCGCCACCTTAGCGACCTCAACTGGGGTGGCTGAGCATATTAAAGTGGATTTTGAACTGTGGGGTTGCCCCATTACTGTCAGGCAGGTCAATCACTTTATTCGTCAGCTGTTATTTGGCGCAAGACCCCGGCCGGAGGCTGAAAAGCTCTGTATGGAATGTAAGCGTCGCCAGCTGGTTTGTGTCATGGTCACCCAGCAGGCGCCTTGTTTAGGGCCGGTGGTGCGCACAGGGTGTGGGGCGTTATGTCCGGCTTTTGGGCGAGCCTGTTATGGTTGTTTTGGTCCTTCAGAGCAGCCCAATTGCCATAGCCTGGCCAATCGATTTGCTGGGCTAGGCCTAGTCCCACGGGAAATTGCCCAGCGCTTTGCCTCAATCCACAGCCATAGCAAACCCTTTCGGAAAGAAAGCCACCATTGGCAGGCGATTGAGGTTAAGGAAATCGAATAATGGCTAAGCAGCGTAAGATTGCTTTAAAAGTCCCTTTTGTCACCCGCCTGGAGGGGGAGGGGGCATTAGAGTTATCCGCCAAGGGTGACACAATTGATAAGCTATACTTGAAAATTTTTGAGCCCCCCCGGTTATTTGAAAAGTTTCTGGAAGGTAAGTCCTATCAGGATGTGCCTGACCTGAATGCTCGCATCTGTGGGATTTGCCCTATGGCTTATCAGCTCACTTCAGTTCAAGCCATTGAAGACTTATTTAGTATTCAATTGCCTGATCATTTAATCCAGCTCAGACGACTAATGAATCTGGGAGAATGGATTCAAAGCCACTCTTTGCATATTCACTTTTTAGCTATTCCTGATTTTTTAGGGTTTGAGAGCGCCTTAAGCATGGCTAAGCAGCATCCGCAGGTCTTGCAACGGGGTATGCAAATCCAGGAAACCGGTAATGCCTTGATGACTTTGTTAGGGGGCCGTTCAGTACACCCAGTAGGTTTACAAGTGGGGGGCTTTGGTCGGTTGCCTGAGCTGGCAAACTGGGATGCAGCCAGACAACAAGTGGATCAAGCCTTACCAGCTGCAGTAGAGCTATTACGTTGGACAGCCAGTTTGCAATTACCGGACTACAGCCATGATTTTATTTGGGTCAGCCTGAAACACTCAGAGATTTATCCCATTAATGGTGGAGATATTACTACCAGTAATGGTTTAACGTTACATTACTGGCAATATCCTGATCATTTTAAAGAACATCAGGTGCGGCATTCGACCGCTTTTTATTCATTGCTGGACGGTAAGGATTATTTAGTTGGCCCATTAGCCCGATTAAATAATAATGTTGCTATTTTGCCTGATTCCATCAAACAGCTAGTTAATGATAATGGTCTGGTGTTTCCCAACCAAAATATGTTTACCAGCATTCAGGCCCGGGCAGTAGAGATTATTTTAGCGTTAACTGAAGCACAACAACTGCTGGCTGAGCCTTGCCCAACAGGAGATGCCCATCTGCCAGTGACACCACAAGCAGGGGAGTGCTGCTACTGTACAGAAGCCCCAAGAGGGATGATCTACCATCACTACCAGCTAGACGACGAGGGGCGAGTAATTAATTGTACAATTATCCCGCCCACCAGTCAGAACCAAGCCCGGATAGAGCAGGATTTAAAATATTCTGTCAAAAAATTTGGTTTAAATAACAGTGATGACGCGCTGAAGTTTTTCTGTGAAAGAGTCATCCGCAATTATGATCCCTGTATTTCCTGCTCGACCCATTTTTTGGAATTTAAAATAGTTAGAAAATAATCGATGCAGGCTATAAATTTCACATTTCTTTTTTAGGGATCGTAAAGTAAAAACAACTTCCTTTTCCGTACTCTGACTCGACCCATATTTTCCCATTATAACGCTCAAGAATACGAGAAACTAATGCTAACCCTATACCGGTACCATCATATTCACTCTTATTATAGAGGCGCTGAAAGAGCAAAAATATTTTATCAAAATACTCCTTTTCGATACCAATTCCATTATCTGAAACAGCAAACAGCCAATCAGTTTTGCTCTCTTGACAGCTGATGTTAATTACAGGTCGATTCTGTTTATCCTTGAACTTTAAAGCATTGCTGATTAAATTTTGCATTACACAAGAGAAATGTTCTAACTTCATGTATATATCAGGGATATTACCTTCAATAGTAATGGACGCATCCTGATTTGTATCGAGAATCTTAAACTGTTCTATCAGTCTAACAATCTCTCCTCGAGCATCAATAATTTCTGGTTCATATTCTTCATGCCCCATTCGAGAAAATTCTAATAAATCATTAATTAAAAAGCGCATTCGCTCAGCAGCATTTAAAGTAAAGTCTATATAGACTTTAGCATTATCATCCAGAATATCTTTGTATTCCTGCCCCAGTAGCCCGGTAAAATTAGATATAATACGGATAGGCTCTTGTAAATCATGCGACGCTATAAAGGCTAGCCTTTCAAGCTCTTTATTTGAACGACGTAACTCTTCTTGAGTATTGTGTAACATAGATACATCAGTTGAAATACTACATAGTGCATAAATATCATCATTAGTGTCGTATAAAGGAAACTTAACGGTAATTAAATGAAACTCCTTTTCATTTAAGAAGAAGTCAGCGTTAAATGTTGCTGATTTTTGTGAGGAAATTAGTGTTTCCTGTTGTTTATCCTCAAGCTCGACAAATTCGCCAGAAAACACTTCCCGATAATGGTAGCCGACAATATTTTCGCTATTTAGGCCAAAAGCTTCGATTGCACTTTCATTAATTCTAATAATGTTACCTGAAGTATCAGTGATATAAATAAAAGCGCTGGAATTATCAAGGATGGATTGCAGGTCATAGTTGGCCTGTCTCAATTTATCTTCATATTTTTTATTCAGCAATAGTTTAGTAATATGCTCAGCTGCCTCGATATTATCAGCTTCCCAGGCTTTGGCATAACCACGAAGGCCTTCTTTCCAGCGTGCGAATGATGCCCTCGGTGTTAGATGATAACCAACTTTATCTTTAGTTACTCTCTTTTCAGGCCGTCCAGCCCAGTCTATTTCTTCTACTAACTCTTGCCGAAACCACATGACATAGTCTGTCATCGATGAACTCACTGGAATGGCTAAAACCCCACTTGCCATTGATTGACCTCGAACCAACAGATTTGTATCCCTCGCAATTGAGTTGCTCGCAAATACTTTACCATCGCCGTTCATCTCTAACCAATCTATAAGATCGTTGGCAAACGACATTTCAGGTATTAGACCAAAAGCAAAGTTTTTATCATTCACATGCACTATCACACCATCGGCATCGACGGCTTGTAATAATAAAGCATGTTTTCTTTTCAACGTTTCCAGCATGCTTTTATCTGGCCTAAGTGAAATATTGAGTTCGCGAATATAACTTTGCTTTTTTTGTATTTCACTTTCCTGGTCTGCTTGCATAAAGTTTGATAAGAAAGCAGAAAAGGTATGAGTCATTAACTCTGCTGCCATTCGTACCGAAATGGGGGGATGTAAAGGACTATTATGATGACAGGCAATAAGCCCCCATAGCCGTTCATTCTGCATCACTGAAATCGACATGGATGCGCCAACCCCCATATTATTTAAGTACTCCATATGGACAGGTGAAACACTTCTTAGGCATGCATAACTTAAATCGATGGGCAGACCCTTCTCACAAAGGTCGTCGGGTACAATCTGAACTGACTCATAAGAGGTATCAGCAATGAGTCGTATGAAGTTCTGAGAATATAGCTTTCTAGCCTGCTTTGGGATATCTGACGCAGGAAAATGCAGCCCAAGATAAGAGGGCATAGGTATCTGCATATCTCGACTTTCGGCTACTACCTCACCATTCCAGTTCTGATCAAAGCGATACAACTTAACTCGCCCAAAGCCCGTTAACTGACGCATCTCATACACAACATAGTCATAGAGTGCTGTTTGTGTTGGTACTTGCTGTAACTGAATGGAAAATTGCATAACTTTTTGATAAAAATCATGCTCTTGAAATTCTATTTTTCCTGACTTATGGATTTCCAACTCTAATATTAGATAGTCTTTAGACTGGTGAAGCACCGCATCAAATTGCGGTAAGTCTTCTTTCTCTATGAATGAAAGTGTCGTATAACGAGTATGACAAAGCGCACCAACAGATAGCATGTCTTTCAGCGCTTTAATGATGTCTTCACCAAAATAGACTTTTAAATCTTGGCCAATAATAGCTTGTAACGGCTGATCAATTAAACTGCAAAAATTACGACTTACTTTAACTATTTCAAACTCTTGACTAAGCACTAACATATAGCCGTGAGGTTGAATTGAGCCGGGTATATGAATCTGCTCACTATCACAACCATCAATAGCCTTTTTTAATTCATCATCATTTAATGATTTTCTGGAAACTCCTCGTCTATTCATATAAAAGTGTTACTCCATCACACTTAATCAGTTTATAACCTATAAATAATAGCTCACGAGGGACAATTTTAAATAGAAACTAATATCAATATACTCTTTGTTAACAGTATTAAATTAAATGTATCGTTTGTAAACAAGCCATAACCACTGTTCAAGTATTTCAAATATTTGACAGGCACTGTTTATACAGTCGCTGTGATGTGTACAACGTGAATCCAACAACAGGAGAAACCGATGCCATTGCTCACCTGTTTGTTTACCATTTCCATAAAAAAAAGCAGTACCATTTTTTTCTGTATAGCCTAAGGTGTTTTTAATATTCTGAGCGATGAGTTGCCCCCCCAGTTTCGAACCTTCTAACACATAAAGCATACCTAATATTGCACTTTCTGACTTTTCAATAACAATGACTGGTTGTTCGTTAATGGGGTTAATTTGCGCACCTAAAGTAATAAGGTCATGGGTTATAGTATTACTATTAGGTTGAAAGTCGTCATATAAAGTGTTACTTGATGTACGCTTTTCGACTGACTGATAGAACCTTTCAAATGCTTGTAGTAATAAGATATAGTGCTGCTTTGTTAATGATTGCTGTACTAATGGTTGAAGTAAAGGGTGTTTATGTAATCGTTGATGTATATCATGAGTGGCTTGCCGGAGCAGTATCAGTATGGTTGGTTCTACATACGCGTTTTTAATCAATTCAGACTTAGCACTCATTTAACTTAATCTCCCTTATCCTTCTACTTCATATAGAAGCTATCCTGTTTGCAGTGCCGTTTAGTGTCCGTTTTATTAATTATTTATAACGTTTCATGTTGTTTAGTGGACTATGTTCAAAGCTGGCTTTGTTTAGCACAATGATTTTCTGGAGCGTACCACACACAAGAATGGTAATTACAAATAACTAATAGTAAACAACCTATGTCGTTTCATTGATAAGAAAATAACCTTATGACTGGTAATCTCCTTAGTAATACTCCTATCTGGCTCAATGCGTTAATTGTGTTGGTAACCATGTTGTTGATTGCCAAAGGTGCACAATGGGTGGTGGTTTCTGCCTCACAATTAGCAAAGTTACTGGGTCTATCAGAGCTGGTGATTGGTTTAACTGTAGTGGCTATGGGCACTTCTGCACCAGAATTTGCTGTGACCCTGATTGCTGGTCTGAAAGGCCATGGCAATATTTCCGTGGGCAATATTGTTGGCTCCAATATTTTTAATTTGGGTTTTATTTTGGGCGGTTGTGCACTGGTTAAAGCCATTCCTACCAGTAGCAAACTGGTGTGGCGGGATGGCATGGTGTTATTCGCCGCAACGGTATTTCTGACCATTGTCGTGGGGCTTGATCTACACTTGGGGCGCCTTGAAGGGGCTATAATGTTTACCGGGTTGGTTCTCTATATCATTTATTTGTTGTATCAGCGTGATGACTCCTTATCATCAGAGGCGGTGTTGTCAGTTGCTAATCATCCTCTTTTTAAACAATGCTTGATGCTGGGAGGAGGGTTGATATTGATTCTGGCTAGCTCTCATTTAATGGTGGATGCAGCTGCTTCCATTGCGGCTGATTTTGGTGTTAGCGAATGGGTCATTGCTGTCACCATTGTAGCAGCCGGCACCTCTGCACCGGAAATTGCTACTAGCCTGACTGGGGTTATCAAAGGGCATTATTCACTCAGTGCAGGCAACATTATTGGCAGTGACCTGTTCAATCTGCTTGGCGTGCTGGGTTTAGCGGGGATGTTACAACCCGTCACAACCGATCCAATGGCACGTATTTCACTATTAGCCGTTACAGCCATGGTGCTTGTGACTGTATTCTTTATGCGCACTGGCTGGCGCATATCCCGTTTAGAAGGTGCTTTACTAGTGTTTTTCGGTTTGATGCGCTGGGGATTCGACTTCACCGCCCGAGTGTAAAGCATTTTCCTCCAGGTGATTTTTTCTCGGTAGTGTATGGATTAACCAGTACCCTATGCTCATTGCCAAAACAACCACGCCCACTGCCAAAATATAATAGGGGTCGGATGATTCATGATCCATAATAATCACTTTTCGAGCAATCGCCATTAGTGCAGTTGCCATGACGATTTTAACATGAATAACATCTTCCCTTAGGTAAATAGTAATATTAATAAATATTTCGATCGCAATCAGAACGGCGAGAAATGCGCCAAATGTCGCCAGCATATCTGATATCGTCAGTATATAAAGCGGTGGTGTTACTAACTTCTGATATAGCGTCCAGCCTACATCAATAACACCCATCACAATGACGAACACCATTAATATGGCTAGTAACCTAACAGACCAATGAATAACAAAGTACAGTTTCTCAATCAGCTTTTCGTTAGCCTCATTCTTCACTACCTGCCTCCAAATAATACAATACTCTACAATGGTCTCTTTACTTTGTCTGCATAACAGGAGAGTTGAATGTTTTTGGTTTCAAAGTAATGACGGGACAGGTGAGTGAATCCAGAATACTTTCAGCTCTATTGCCGATTATAAAGCCGGCTATACCCGTACGGCATAGCGTACCCATGACTAATAAATCAATTGCATTATTTGTTATATAAGCAGGCAGTTGGGTTTCAGGTTCACCTTCAACTAATGCTATTTCTGGTGATAAATCTTGAACGGCCAGTCGATTGATCAGTGTTTGCATTGCTGCTTCTCTGTCTTTTAACTCAATATCCGCATATTTGTGGATGTCATTTTCTTGAAACCGCCCCCAACTGCGAAAATAAGATTCACCGGGCAGTTGCCAAGCATGAAAAATATGCAGCTTTGCATCGAGTGAACGCGCAAGAAAGGCAGCAAAACTTAGCACTAGGCTATTCAATTCAGTGCCTTCAGGGGTTGGGGCAGCTAAATCAACCGCAGCTACTATATGCCTTGCTTGTGGCTCAGCATTTCGTGCAGTTGTCCAAACCGGTACTGGTGATTTACGCATTAAATGTCTGGTTGTGCTGCCAGACTGGGCAGCATATTGTTTATGTCCACGATTAGCATCAATGGCAATTAAGTCATACTGATACTTAACCGAGAAGAGGATAATTTCTAGAAAGGCAGTACCTGATTTTACTTTAGCATCGAAGTTAATTTTGGGATAACGCGTTTCTAAGTTAGCCACATAGGATAATAGTTGTTGCTCTTGTTTTTCTAAAATACCATCCATTAATTCTTTGGCTAGCTCTAACGGTACATATTTAGCCATTCGGGTAGCGGTTATATCTTCCACAACTGAAAATAAAGTCACAGAAGCACTATTTTGGTTCGCTACTAGTAATATTTGGTGAAACTGCTCATTTAGCACTTGACTAGGCGCTAACGGTATTAATATTTTACTGATCTTCATAGCTAAGACCTCTTAATTTGCTTTTTCATACTGATTGATGTGCTTGGTATAACCATAGTAAACAGCTACCGTAACCCACCACTAAAAAGCATCCTGCAAAACGACCTAAACTATTTTTTGTTTAAAAAAACCTTGAATGACAAACAAAAATAATGGTGCTGAGTAATAAGACCAAGACAACCGTTGTATACTCTTTGCGAATGATTTTTATGCCCCGGCCTTGTTACCACCGTTGAATACCATCGATGGTGTGAATGCAGCTTATGAGGGAACATTCAACTGCTTTCACCCCAGTCATTTAGTTGACCTAAACGCCTGGGGCTTCATCGCTTGGTGACCTCGTCTAAAAAGTACACTATTCGTTAACTGCCTGATGACCTATTTATTAAGTAAAAAGCAATTAATACTGCCGTAACAAGGCTAATGCAGCCTGATTGATTTTTCGAGGTGGTTGAAACACTTCACTTAGTTGATATTGTTTTTCTTGAGCCGGGAGTTTGTAAACATGATACGCTTCTGGCCCTAAGGTATCTAATGCCGTATCAAGGTATTCATAAAGTTCAGGGATAGGCTCCCCAGTTTTGACGACTTTAAACTGGCAGCTACATTCAGGCGTCGCAACAGCTAACGGCTCTTCAATCCATAAATAAACGGCTTTTTCAATTAACAGGTATTCTGATCGGACAATGCGAAAACCTTGCTTCAGGCTTAGGGTGTTAATACCTTCTTGCAATGGATATTTATGTATCGTTTTCATTACTCGATCCTCCTATTGATGATGCTTAAGTTGAGTTTGGTTCAGTATTAGGATCGAGAAAAGCAGATTAAGTCGTCTTTATTGTTCGGTTTTTTCGATGTATTGCTTGCAAATGGCTTCTACTGCTGGGTGGCTGGAAAATCGGTTGCGGGTAATGGCGAATAATTTTTCTTGGATTGCGTCGATATTAGCCACCAGTTCAACTTGGTATTGCCGACAAACTTCATCAGTAATCACCGTTGGGGCAGCAAAAGCGCCCAAGCCGTGGGCACCAAATACTTTAATTAACGCACTATCATCCACCTCGGCTCGAATGATGGGGGTAACCCCTTGCTGTCCGAGCCATTGCATCAACTGTTGAAAATAAGGGGAGTTAAAGGTTGCCGCTAAAATGGGTTGTTTATCCAGGCTAAAAGGGAAGTTATCGCGTAACGTTTCAGCCAGTACTGACGCAGCAAAGATACTGATGGTTGACTGACCTAGCTCATACCAGTGCATTAACCTGTCTGATTTAGCTGGCGGTAATTGATCTCCTAGCACAACATCAAGATGATGACTTTCAAGTTGTTGCATCAAATAGTCCAGCGAGCCACTCTTACACGTCAGGGCTACTTCTTGGTCAAGCGATAGGGCAGGCTTCAGTAGTTGATAAGCCACCAGCTTATGAATAGAGGTGCATATCCCTACCGAAAGCTGAATTGAGCGCCGACTGGTAACCATTGCAGCGACTTGTTTAAGCTCTTCTGCTACCTGAAACATTTGGTCGGCATAACGTAAGACTGCTTTACCCAAATAGGTCAGCGTTAGTTGCCGGCCTTGTCGATTAAACAGTAACCCTCCTAGTGACTCTTCCAAGGTTGCCAATTGACCACTCAAGGTTTGGGGAGCGAGATTAAGCGTCTTGCTAGCGCTAGCCAGGGAACCCTCACGAGCAATCACCCAAAAATAATACAAATGTTTATAGTTAAGCGTGTTTGGCATTGACGGGGCACAACGTGTTTGTGATTCAAACTGACGACAAAACCGCCAATTCCCAGATAAAAAATGACTAAGGTCTTACTAACGTTAATGGCTGCAATAAATATTTTTCAATTTCACTAACGCTAAAAAATAGCAAGGTACTACTACTAATAATATGCTGCTAACTAATTAATGTTAGCCCATTGGAGGAAAAGATTGACTATTAGTTAGTTTCTAGAAAGTTCAGTGTGTAATATATTCCTACCTTCTTTTTCTACATACTGAAGAAACTTTTGGGCAATCAGCGTTTGACGTTTCGATTTAGACCAAACAAAAAACCAGTGAGAGTCAATGGGTAATTCATGCACTGGTAGCTTTATTAAACCTGATTGCCCACCGTAGGTTAGTGTATGAGCAGAAAGTATCGAAATACCTAGTTTCGACATAACCAAGTGTTTTATTGCTTCATTACTTTCAATCGTCATTTTAATGTTCAGCTGCATATTATGCTTTCGTAAAAATGCTTCGACGGCATGACGAGTCCCCGACCCCTGTTCGCGAATTAAAAATGCCTCGTCGCGGAAATCTTTTAGGGTTAAATGCTTCTTGTTCGCTAAAGGGTGGCCCTCATAAGCAATCGCAACCAACGGATTATCTAAAAACTCGATGCTTTCAGTATCAGTATCCTGAGGTGGGTGACTAAACACGTAGAAATCGTCAACCCCCCGCTTGAGACGCTCCATCGTTTGCTCTCGATTACCCACTTTGAGTTGTATTTCTACCCCTGGGTAATGCTCGCAAAAAGGACCTAGTAAGTGGGGAATAAAATACTGGGAAGTATTAACAACTGATAGGCGCAACGTGCCAGATTTAAGCTCGCGCATATTGCTCAACGACATATCTAACCGTGCAAAACTATCCAGTACTTCAACAGCCGTCTTAACCAGGGCGAGTCCTTCATCAGTGAACACCACTTTCCGATGCGAAATATTATAGAGCGGCACTCCAATGGCCTCCGACAGCTTTTTCATCTGCATCGAAACCGTCGGCTGAGTCAGATAAAGTGCCTTAGCTGCATCACTAATGCCGCCATGATCGTGCACAGCCAACAGAATTTCTAATTGTCGTAAAGTGCCCACGTGGACGTGAAGGCGCGATTTCATAGCACTTCCCCAATAGCGTTGTGCGCATAATGATGGCAGCAGAATGGTATGTTAGGCTGAATTATATAGATAAAAATCTATATTTAAATTAGATAATATCTATTTTTACCTATAAATCAACTGCGTCATAATTAGCCCAATCATCAACACAACTGAGTGAATTTAATCAACTATCTGTGGGGGTATAGTGATGACAAGTAAGCAATACCGTTTTAGTTTGGTTGTAGGCATCGCACTGTTAGTACTTGGTGTGGCTATTACAGGCCAAGCGGCTACTGGTATCAGCCTGATCGGACTGGGCCTGACGATTGTCACGCTGAGTTTTCTGACTAAGCATCGCAGACATAGGAGTCATCAGTCTGTACTGCTACCCATTGCTGCTACAAGCGCACGACAATCAAGTATTCCAACCGCAGCTCAACAGGTGAGATAAACCATGCAACTTGATGTCGGCATCGCATTTTTTATCCTCGGTGTATTTGCCACACTGGTTCGGTCAAATATCCAGTTCCCTAAAGGGCTATATCAATCACTGATTCTGTTTCTGATGATTGCAATTGGCCTGAAAGGCGGTGTTGCCTTGGCAGAGCATGCATCATGGCAATTGGTCAGTCAGTCGATTAGTGTGATTCTCTTTGGCTTATTACTACCCCTGATTGCCTTCCCGATACTCTATTACATTGGTGAACTCAAGCGTTATGACGCCGCCTCGATTGCTGCCCACTATGGTTCAGTCAGTGTTGGTACTTACGCCGTGGCTGTCGCCTTTTTGGAAGCACAGAACGTTGCTTATGAACCCTACTTACCCTTGTTTGTAGTGCTGCTGGAAATGCCCGCGATCGCGGTGGGGATTGTCCTCGCAAGACACAAAAAATCAGCAGCTGGCGGTGCCAATGACAGCGAATCACCAAGCACTCGGGTGCTGTTGCACGAGATGCTGTTTAACCAAGGCATGCTACTAATGGTGGGTGGTTTACTGATTGGCTTTATGGCCGGAGAGCGAGTTGAGCGAGTAACCCCTTTCTTCTTTGAGCTGTTTAACGGTGTGCTAGCCCTGTTTCTATTGCAAATGGGGATGACCGCTGCTAGCCGACTCGGCGAAATTAAGCGCCTTGGCAATTTTATGTTGGCCTTCGGTGTGGCAATGCCACTGGTTGGCGGGGTGCTTGGCTGTCTACTGGGGTTAGCTATTGGCTTGTCGACCGGTGGTACGGTTTTGTTAGCGGTGTTAGGTGCTAGTGCCTCATACATTGCCGTACCTGCTGCGATGCACGTGGCGCTGCCACAGGCAAACCAGAGTTTATCGATCAGTGCGTCGCTTGGGATTACCTTTCCATTCAATGTGCTAATCGGCATTCCCACTTTTATGGTCATTACCCAATGGATCACAGGATAAGCTGAATGAAACAGAAAAAAGTCGCCATTATCATGGGCTCGCAATCGGACTGGCCCGTAATGCAACATGCAACAACTCTGTTGAATGCATTTGATATTAACTACGACACCGCTGTGGTGTCAGCTCACCGAACCCCCAGTCGCCTCTATGCGTTTGCCAGTCAGGCAACCGAACACTATAGCGTGATCATTGCTGGCGCGGGTGGTGCAGCACATTTACCCGGTATGACTGCAGCCCTGACCTGCTTGCCAGTCATCGCTGTGCCTGTTACCAGTAAGGCTTTAAATGGTATCGACAGCTTATTATCCATTGTCCAGATGCCAAAAGGTGTTGCGGTGTCAACCCAGGCTATTGGTGAACCAGGTGCCTATAACGCTGGCTTAATGGCAGTTCAGATTCTGGCAACCAGTGATGCTGAGCTGCAGTCACGCCTCGAGGCCTGGCGTCAACAACAAACAGATACTGTACCTAACGAGGTCGAATAATGCATATTGCAATAGTCGGTTGTGGTCAGTTGTCACGGATGTTGGCGTTGGCTGGCATACCGATGGGACTTAAATTCAGCTTTATTGCCGATGCCGGGGAGGATAGTCGTTGTGTCGAGGGGCTTGGGACTATTGTCCGCTGGCAGCCCAGCGAGCCTGTGAGTGCCATTTATGATGGGCTGGGACAGCCTGACAGGATTACGGTTGAGAAAGAACAAGTTGATGTTTCCCTATTGAGTGCCCTGCAAGCATATTGCCCTGTGCACCCGAACCCACAAGCCTTTGCTACCTGTCAGCATCGTTATCAGGAAAAGCAGTTGCTCGATAAGCTAGGCATTGGCTGCGCAGCCTACCTATATGGTCAGCCAACCGAAGCCTCTGCAGCCAAAATACCATTACCGGTGGTAGTTAAATCCTGTCGCGAAGGCTATGACGGAAAAAATCAATGGGTGTTAAAGCATCAACAGGAGGTTGATGCCTTCAGCCAGCAGGCCAAAGAACAAAACTACATTGTTGAGCAGTGGATTCCTTTTGATAAAGAAATTTCACAAGTCTCAGTGCGTGGAGCCAATGGAGAGATGCGCCATTATCCGCTGGCCGAAAATCGTCATGAGCAGGGTATTCTAAAACAGTCTGTGGCACCTGCTGAGGCAATTTCTGAACAACTTTGCTTAGCAGCACAAGATTACATGTGCCGGATTATGCGTGCGTTGGACTATGTGGGTGTAATGGCGATGGAGTGCTTTGTGGTAAAAGATCAGTTATTGGTCAATGAGCTAGCACCACGGGTACATAACAGTGGCCACTGGACCCAGTCCGGTAGTAAGACCTGCCAGTTTACCAATCATTTACGCGCTATTGCGGGTTTACCACTCGGTAGTACGGATCCTCACGGAGTGACAGGTATGGTGAATCTGATTGGCACGATCAAGCCGCCACTGGCATCATTACCACCGAATGCTGCATTGCATTGGTATAATAAAGCGGTGCGACCGGGTCGCAAACTAGGTCATATCAATTTTACTGGTGCTAACCGTGAGAGTTTAATTCGCCAAATGGAAATGGTACTGCGCTAGCCTAAGCGCAGTATCCAATTTAGTGAAGTCTCTTATTGTGCAGCTTGAGAGAAATGATAGCCCCTCTGTGTATTACTCCGATTGGGCAAACCCCAGTAGGTGCATCAAGCTCATAAATAAGTTGAATATGGCGACGTATAGCGATACCGTCGCCATGATATAGTTGGTCTCACCACCTCGAACAATCTGGTTAGTCTCATACAAAATCATCCCTGACATCAGCAAAACAAACATCGCTGATACCGCGAGCGACAAAGCCGGTATTTCAAAAAGCAGTGCGCCAAGACCAGCCAGAAAAGCCACCAACACACCAATGAGCAGCGACTTGCCTAAAAAACTAAAGTCGCGCTTGGTATTTAATGCCAGTGCCGACAAACTGAAAAATACCACAGCTGTACCACCTAGGGCCTGCATTACGACCATCGGTGCCATTGACCAATAGGCTGCAATGATTGGCCCCAGGGTGTATCCCATAAAACCAGTCAGTGCAAATACACAATACAGACCGTAGAGGCTATTACGAAATTTAGTGGTCAAGAACAGTAAGCCAAAGTAGCCAGCTAAGGTTAATATCAGCCCCGGATGTGGCAGTTGCAAGGTGGCACTGAACATCGCGGTAATTGCGCTAAAACACAGGGTGGCCGACAACAGCAAGTAAGTGTTTTTTAGAACGCGATTGGTTGATTTACTCCTTACAATCGACTGGGGTTGTAACGTATGTTTTGTGGTTTCCATAGCTATTATCGCCTCGCTAGAAAGGTTGACGGTTTTGATCAGCAGAATAACGGTTAGGAGACCAATGATACGCTGTGCAGAGTCGCTTTTTGCTGCTGTTTTCTAAACAGTACTTGCTTGCGCTTCACCTTTCGATTGAGGCACTGGCTGGCTCTATGTAAACATTGATCGATCGCTTGACGCAGGCTTTCCTGCTTTTCAGAAACCACAATTTTCCGCATACCAATTGGCTTAAGAATGATCTGGCATTGTTTATCGATGCCACCCTTGGGCCCGTTGATGTTAGAGAGAGTAATTGAAGCATGTGCAATCTTGTCGAAAGTGCGGGCGAAGGCAAATGAAAGCCGGTGATCAATGTAGTTGATTATCTCGCCATTGTCGCTCAAGTTTCTAAGGGAAATATTAATGTTCATCAAGCATTCTCCTGTTAGAGATGAATAATACCAATCGCTCCTATTTATCATCGCTCTGCACATCGATAAGACAGGTAAATTTGGATGATGTGCTGAGCTAGCAGTCCAGTTGTTATTTGCTTTAACACTCAATATAGGAGTAGCCTTTAATCAATAAAAGTCGTATTTATTTGATATATTGTTCGAAAAAAACGTACTATTGAGTGTATTGTTTGGATGAGGGATACGACAGATGGCCCAGCAGCTGAATTACAACCATTTACGTTATTTTTACACAGTCGCCAATAAAGGTAGCATCGCAAAAGCGTCGGAACTATTACATATCTCTCCACAAACGATCAGTGGCCAGCTCACTGTTTTTGAGAACTATCTGGGTGTTAAATTATTTGACCGTAAGGGAAAACGCCTGGTGATGAATGATATGGGTAAACTGGTATACAGTTATGCAGAGGATATTTTTGCCCTGGGTAACGAACTGCAGCAAAGTCTAAAAGCTCAGGATGCTAGTCAGCAGGTTGTCTTTAATATTGGCGTCATTGACGTTATTCCAAAAATTCTGGCGGTCAATATTCTTGAAAACAGTTTTCAACTGGAGGACCCTACCAAATTGATTTGTCGCGAAGGCGACTTTAGCGCACTGTTATCTGAACTGGCGTTGAACAAGCTAGACCTTATTTTATCGGACCGTCCACTAACACCGGGTGTGCCAATACGTGCTTATAATCATTTCTTGGGTGAGTGCGGCTTAAGCTTTTATGCCAGTAATAAAGTGGCTAAAACACTAAAGAAAACATTTCCACAGTCATTACACCAACATCCTTTTCTTATTTGTGGTGACAAATCAAACCAAAAAATCAATTTGCAGTCGTGGTTCGATCAGGAGCAAATTTATCCCACGACAGTTGCTGAATTTGATGACAGTGCTATGATGAAGTATTTCGGGCAATCGGGTTATGGAGTATTTTGTACGCCCAGCATTATTGAGGCACATGTAACCCAGCAATATGGGGTATCAGTAATAGGCCGAACAACCCAGGTTACCGAGCGCTTTTACGCAATTTCCCCAGAACGTAAAGTCAAACATCCTGGGGTTAAGTTATTAGTCGAGGCCGCTCAGGAAATATTCACAAATGTGATGGACTAGAGTCCATTAATATGGATTCAAATTTTACACTAAAATTCAAACAGTGGCTGTTACCAAATTATTTTTCAGTAAATTAATTTATTGTTGATATTATTTTCTATTAATTAGTTGCTCTAGTTTTCCTGGGTGCATGGGTAGGCAGTGCAATCGAAATAGCGGCAGTCATACCAATAAACAGTGCTGATAACCATAAACAAGCTGTTAGTCCGGCGGTTTGGTAAATCCAGCCTGATAGTACAGTGCCAATAAGCCGTCCCATTGCATTTGCCATGTAATAGAAACCCACATCAAGGGATACGCCATCTTCACTGGCATAACTCACAATCAAATAACTGTGCAGAGATGAGTTAATGGCAAATAATCCTCCAAAGAGCAGTAGCCCTCCCAATAACCCTGCTAAAGGGTAAATGTTGAAGGTAAGCGACAGTGCGATCAATACAGGAGTAGTCGATAATATAGCAGCCCATAGCAACGCGGTTTTACCATCGGGCACATGCTGGGAATCTTTACCCGTCAGCTTGGGAGCAATAGACTGAACCACCCCATAGCCAATGATCCATAACGCCAAAAAGCCGCCCACATGCCAATGATCCCAGCCAAAAGTAACGGCTAAGTACACCGGTAGTGCAACGACAAACCAAACATCACGGGCACCAAATAAAAATAATCGTGCTGCTGACAGTGCATTAACCGCCCGGCTTTTTGAGAAAATATCGCTGAATTTAGGTTTGCTAGAAGCTTTCCCTAAGTCCTTCTTCAGCATGACCAGGCTAAACAACCAAACCAGCGCTAACAAGATAGCCATAACTAAAATAGCCTGTTGAAAACCCAGCAGGGTGAGTAAAGCGCCCCCTAAAAAGAAGCCTGCACCTTTGAGTGTGTTTTTAGAGCCGGTCAGAAGAGCGACCCATTTATAAAGCGTGCTTTGCGCATTGTTTGGTACTAACAGTTTAATGGCGCTTTTGGCGCTCATTTTGTTCAGGTCTTTTGCAATACCTGATAACGCTTGTGCAGCCATAACCCAAGGAACAGTCAGCCAACTGGTTGGCACCAGCAGCATACTTAAAGCAACGACTTGCATGGCCAAGCCAATATTCATGGTTTTATTTAAGCCAAGAAAGGCACCCAACCAGCCACCCACTAAATTGGTGACCACGCCAAAAAACTCGTAAAACAAAAACAGCAAGGCTATTTCAAGTGGGGTGTAACCTAGCCCATGAAAGTGGAGCACAACCAGCATTCGTAGTGCGCCATCGGTCAGGGTAAAAGCCCAGTAGTTGCTCGTAACCAGGAGATACTGGCGAACAGTAGGGGATAAGCTGGCTAATCCTCCCATTTGCGATCTACTCCTGGCCTACCATCTGCACCAGCTCTACTGTGCGGTTAACATAACCCCACTCGTTGTCATACCAGGCATAGATTTTCACTTGAGTATTATTTATGACCATTGTTGAGAGCGCATCAACAATGCTTGAACGAGGATCAGTTTTATAGTCAATTGAAACCAAGGGCCTCTCTTCAAACCCTAAAATTCCCTGTAACTCATTTTCAGCGGCTGACTTGAGTAACTGATTGACTTCGACTATGTCTGTCGCTTGCTCAACTTCGAAGACACAGTCCGTTAACGAGGCATTAGCCAAAGGAACACGCACAGCATGGCCGTTCAGCTTACCTGTTAATTCCGGAAAAATATGGGTGATTGCCGTGGCTGAGCCAGTTGTGGTTGGAATTAAACTCATACCGCAGGCTCGGGCACGCCGTAAGTCTTTATGGGGCGCATCGAGAATGGTTTGGGTATTGGTTAGGTCATGAATAGTGGTCATTGAGCCATGCTTGATACCTAGCTTTTCATGGATCACTTTAACCACTGGGGCTAAGCAGTTGGTGGTGCAGGAAGCTGCAGTCACAATTTGGTGCTGATTAGGATCGTATCGGTGGTGGTTAACCCCCATCACGATGTTTAAGACACCCGGCTCTTTAACTGGGGCTGTTACCACTACTCGTTTAACGCCTTGAGCTAAGAACGCTTCTAATTGGGCGGTTTGCTTCATTTTACCAGAAGCTTCAATGACCACATCACAGCCAGACCAGTCGGTATCACTGATAGCCTGGTTTTGAGTACAGGGGATACGCTGGTTACCCACTATAAGATCATTCCCTTCACTGGTTGCTTCATCATGCCAGCGGCCATGAACAGAATCGAAGTTCAGTAGGTGCGCTAACGTTGCTGCATCACCAGCAGGGTCATTGATATGCACAAACTCAATATCTTCCCTGTCAAACGCTGCTCTAAAAGACAGACGACCCATGCGGCCAAAGCCATTAATCCCCACTTTAATTGGCATACGTAACCTCTCTGTAATTAATAAGTAGCAGAAAACTGTTGTTTGGTACGGTTAGCGAAGCAGTAGATGAGCACAGCTATATATGAATTTTCATATATAGCTAGGTAAAATTTTTTAGTTAGCAACAGGCGCTAACACGCTCTGGTCGGCTCCCCATCTTACGTAAGTTCTGTAAGTTTGCTTTTAAGAAGCCCTGGTTAGCTTCAGTGGTTTGCTGCAGCACAACCTTTGCCCAACTAGGCAAGTCAGGGTTAATCCGATAAAACACCCAAAGCCCTTGGCGGCGATCAAGCAACAGGTTGCACTGGCGGAGTTGCGCCAGGTGACGAGATACCTTTGGCTGAATTTCCTGTAAGGCTTCTGTCAGCTCACAGACGCATAGTTCGCCTTCTTGCGCAATGAGCATTAAGCAGCGAAGGCGTGTTTCATCTGACAAACACTTATAAAACTGAACAGGATTCATAACACAGTGCTTTATTGGTTAACTTATGGCTGCAATAGTAAGGCTAAAACTATATACGGTAAATAGTATATATGAAAAATCATATATCAATGTTGTTGAGTTGAAGAAGTTTGCTGGTCTGGTGTAGGAAGGGCAGTAGCAAGAAGAACAAGTTACCTAATTTATATTAGATATTACTACATTGGCATCTTTGATGAGTTCAACTGTGCTATTATTTTTTTTGCATAGAATGCTGTCCTCGTGTACAGAAACGGGGTTAGTAATATCGTGAGGAAAAGGGCTCAACTCTAATTGGTCAAATATTTTATAGGCATCTGGTACATAGGCGATAAAAGCATCTAGCCTATTATTTAAAACCATTATAATACTGTTTTTAATTGTTGGTAAAAACGTAAAATTAATACCTGAATTTGCTATTTTTTTTCCATAGGGCATACCGCTTCTGGCGCCAACGCGTAATGTTTGTAATTCACTGAGTGTGCTTATGACGTTGGTATTTGGCTTAGTAAAAATATATATTTTAGCTATATTCATTGGCTGGCTCTGCAAATAATTGTCTCCTGTGTATTGATAAAAATCGGTATTTTTATTGACTGGAGAAACACAGCAAATTAAGCATTTATCAAATAGACTATAAACTCTTTTAGGTGGGTATACTTTCATCTCAAAAGGGATTTCAGTCTTTATTAGCGAAATAATCTTATCATATCGCCCATTCCCATCAGCCTGATGCAAACCATCAATCTGAACAGCAAAAATGTCTACTTTTTCAGCACCTAAGGCACTATAAGATAATACACAGTAAAGGAGTATCGTTAAGTAAATCTGTTTAGTGTTGTTGGCTATCATGAGCGTATTCATTAACCCGTATTCATCCAGCCCAGCTTGTACTTAACAGAGTAGATGACCAAGGGCTACTAAAGCCATTCAATCCTAATGACATGGATACCTGTCCTTTTCGCCATAACTTGGCAAAAACGGCCCCTATCGCCTGAAAAAATAAAAAAATGCTGTTCGTTATATCTATGGCTGATAGGCACTATCCAGCTTTAAGCGTGAAGTCATTCAGCTATTACCTGCTGCTCCCCAGCTCATTTAACCCATAACCCAATCCAAATATCTCCGATAACTAATGTTATCGGAGATATTTGGATTTCCTTCGTATTATAATATCAATTATAGTATTACGTATTATGGTATTTGATATTATCGTATTCTGTACAAAACACAAAAAATGATAGATAATTCACAAAATTTGGTGGCTATCGCTGTTCTAAGGCTCATCTACCAGCAATAACAAAGCACTTAGAAGGAAAGTAAATGAGGACTGAACAACAGCTGATGAATGACAGCTACCTGGATAGCTGCAAAAGATAGAGAGAGTTAAAAGTCATCTAAGCGGTGAAGAAGCCTCTGCAGCAGGCCTCAAGACTAGCGGCAGACAAGTGCTCAATAGACTTTAGGCATAACGTACTGAGATATTCAGGCTAAACTGACTTAAGAAATAAAGGTAAATATAAGTGGCCAGTGTTGTAACAAAAGAAGCGGTCTTTGCCGCCTGTCGTCAGCTACAGACTGAACAAGGTCAAGTGAGGCAAGCAGATGTTCAAGCCATCACCGGGGGCTCTTTCTCAAAAATAGGTCCGTGGATTCAGGAATGGCGAGTGCTCGATGGACGGCTCTCGGGTCTTGAGCATTTAGACCACGAACTCTTGGCGGGTCTCAATAACTGGTGTCAGCAGCTAAAGCATAAATATCAGCAAGCTGCTGAAAAGAAAGTTGATGATTATCAAGAAGAAATTGAGTCTCTAAAAAGCCAATTGCAAAGCATCGCTGATGAAAAAGATACATTACAACAACAGGTAGAAAAATTAACCAATCAACTCAGTGATTTACGTGATACGGTCGCTGAGCGGGAGCGACACATTGATCGCAAACGCACCGAACTAAGCCAGTTGCGCACAGAACGACTGGAACTTAAGCAGCAACTGGAACAAGAGCAAGACAAGCGCAATGTGTTGCGAGAAGAAGTCGGGCAGCTGGTTGAAAAACATGAAGGAGACTTAAAAGCCCAGGAAGAACGACTGAAGGGCGAAGTTACTCGAATCAGTCAGATTTATGAAGGCAACGAGAATAAGCTTTACCAGCAGCTGGATGATCAGCGCCTGGCTTATAAGCAACTAGAGAAAAAGTCGGGTGATGAGCAGACCAAACTGCGCACTGAAGTAGGGGAGTTAGCAAAACAACTTCAAGAAATGGGTAACCAATTAGTTCGAGCTCAAGCAGAGCTGGTGGTAGCTAAAGAAACCCTCGAAGCCTCACAACACCGTGAAGACCACTTATTTAATCAGCAGGAAAAGCTCAGCCAACAGGTGGCTAATGAAAGGGCAAAAGCCCAACAAGCCGAAATTGCTTATGCCCAAGTTAAAGGTCAGCTTCACTTTTTAGAAGAGCGATGCGAACACCTAGAGCAACGACTTGAAGAAAATATGCTAAAGCAGATGGCCAAGGGGCATGCGGACTAGGGCCTGCTAACAGGCCCCCTAGTGCGAGTGGCTTGGGTGAGGCTCACAATCAAACTGCTCGCACTGATCGTACTCCAGCTGAACGGTAGCATGTTGAATGCCAAACTGCTGGTAAAGCCAGCGATGGATCGAGGCAAGTAACTTATCATGAGACTGGCTGCCATCAGCATGCACATGTAAGGTCACAACTATTTGCTGGCTGCCCAGCTGCCAAGCATGAATATGATGAACATTAATGACCCCAGTGAGCTCCTTGGGCATTTGCTGAGCAATTTGCTCTGTATCTACACTATTGGGTACTCCCTCTAGTAGCTCATGGCTGGTTTCTTTTAATAGTGACCAAGCACCACGCAATACAAGCAAGGAGACAACAACAGATAAGATTGGATCAATGGGAGTCCAGTCGGTGAGAATGATAATAATGGCAGCAACAATGGCAGCTGCAGAGCCCAATAAGTCGCCAAGCACATGTAAAGTAGCAGCACGAATATTGATATTATCTTGCTGACCGCGGTGTAATAGCCAAAAGGCAAAGAGGTTGACAGCAAACCCTACAATAGCGATAACCAGCATAGTGGGGCCCATGACAGGCTCTGGCTCAATAAATCGTTGCACAGCTTCAATGAAAATCCAGCCCACAATCAGTAACAGGCTGGCTGCATTAATAAAAGCGGCTAACGTTGTAAAACGTTGATAACCAAAGCTCCGTTTATTATCAGGTGTTCGCTTCGCCAGGCGAATGGCAGCTAATGCCAGGGCTAAAGCAAAACTATCTGTTAGCATATGGCCCGCATCAGCAATCAACGCCAATGAGCCAGAAATTAAACCCCCAATGACCTCAACAACCATAAAGCTGGTGGTAATTAAAAACGCAACAAGCAATACCCGAAAACCTGACCCGCTGGCATGGTCGTGATGACAGTGATGACTCATTTCAATACCTACAAACACATTCACTCATTACTTTAACTGATATATTCAGTGTAAACCCTGGAGTGAACTCTAGAGTCAATGGTAAAATAATAAAAACAATGGAAGTCACTTAAGCGATGGATAGCTCTTATGATTGATCACTTGACTGAACCAATGCTGGTTTCAGGGTTTATTTTAATACTGACTTTTTTTGGGATTTTCACTGAAAACTTTCATGGTATTGAGCGAGCCAAGTTTGCGATGGCGGGCGCGGGGAGCATTATTATTGCTGGGCAATTTTATGGCTTTTACTCACCACAACTAGCCGTTCAAGCCATTGATTGGAATGTGGTGTTTTTGTTAGCCATCATGATGATTATTGTGGCAATCATGATCAGTACTGGCGGCTTTGAATATTTAGCACACTACTTGGCGCAACAAAGTAAAGGCTCCCAGTTTCGATTGGTAATTATGCTGGGTACCGCCGTTACCGTAATTTCACTATTATTGGATAATGTAACCACCGTTATTATTTTTGGCCCACTGATTATTCTTATCTCTCGTACAATGGATGTTTCTCCCATTCCGTACTTATTAGCCGCCGCCTTGTTATCCGATACCGGTGGTGTGGCTACACTTGTCGGTGATCCTCCTAATTTAATGATTGGCTCCGCTGCGGGGATTAGCTTTAACACCTTTATTATCCATATGGGGCCTCCTGTGTTATTGGCATGGGTGGGCATTTTAATCGCACTTCGCTATTTATTTGCCAAAGAGCTTTCGGCTAACGTTAAGCATCAGTTCGATCATGCAGTGAAATATAAAAATCAAGCTCTTTGGCAAAAATGTATTTTTGTCATGGGCGTGATGGTGGTGTTATTTATTCTTCACCACACCATCGGCTGGGAGCCTTGGTTGGTAGCCGCTGCCTGCTTAACACTGCTCTTGTTTTTAGCCAAACACATTGAGCTGGAGCAAGTAACCAATTATTTAGAAACCCCGTTACTGATCTTTTTTATTTCCCTTTTTATAGTGATTGGTGGCGTTGAAAAAAGTGGCTTACTGGAAGTGGTTGGACAAACCTTTAAGCCATTAATAATCGAATCTCCATTAGTGGCTGCCTTAATATTACTGTGGGTAGCGGCTATTTTGTCAGCATTAATCGATAACATTCCTTTTACGGCCGCAATGATTCCTGTCTTAGCTGGGTTACAAACCGAAGGAGTGAATGTCAGCGTTATGTGGTGGGCATTAGCCATGGGTGTTGGAATGGGGGGGAATGGCTCTCATATAGGCTCAACGGCTAATGTTTACATTGTCACTATTTCGGAACGACTGGCTCGGGAGACAGGCAATCCTGAGCTGGCTATCACGCCAGGATTATGGGTTCGTAAAGGCACCCCAGCCATGATTATCACTCTGTTATTGTGCAGTCTATTTTTAGTAGGTGGTTATGACTTTTTATATATTGACTTAACCTAAATACGTAAAATCCAACAAATAAACGATGTTAGCCCTGACAATCGACGGTCTATAATAAGGTATTAGTTAAATTAATTGTAAATCACCCATGAAGCATCCTTCTGAGGGCAGTACAGTACCTGCGTTGATTACAAAACTACTGAGTGCTGCCAAAAAAGAAATTTTCCGCCAATATAATACCGTATTGGATGCTGTGCAGGAGCAACTTGATCAGCTGGGGCAAGACTCCGACGACTATTTGCAACTAGCGGATGAACTCTGTAAAAAACGCCCGACGATGGTTAGTGCCTTTTCAGCCCGCTGGCAAGTCTTTGAAAAAGAGCTAATTCAACCAACGCAAGCGTACAGCCAGCCATTAAAAGGGAATAGCTTCAGTTTAGTCAGTGATGATGACCTAGAAGAGAAGCTGGTTGTGCAACGGCTGATTGCAAACAGCTTAAGTGCATTCAATTTTGTCATGATACCCATTACCAGTGGCTTTTCCCAAGCCATGCCTGATGCGGATATTACCCAAGCCCAAATCCCATTTTTCCCTCAATGTGTTGGAGAGTGTTTGCAAGAAAGCCTGACAAAAGCCAAATTAAGTAGCACTCTCGATCAAATCTTACGAAAACAGTTTCGTGATAAGCTATTACCTAACTTTAAGCATTTGTATATTGGTATTAGAAAACAGTTAGAAAATAGTGGTTTCATCCTTGAAGAAGCGCCTGCTCGAGAGCGCGAAGAATCACTATCAGGAGAGCAGGGGGCATCAACTGGAAGTCGACTGATAGAAGTACCAGAAGACTTTGACTTGAACATACTAGAACTACTCCAATCAACGGACATTACTTCATTGCTGGGGAGCGATAATTTTGAAAAGCCCAGTTTATCCAATGTACCGGCTGGCATAGGTGACGATAAATCAATTATTACCATCTCAAATAAAGACGTAGATAATATGCTGGAGGTGATTCAAAACACAACAAAACTCAAAGACAGTGCTGACATGCCAGATATCCATCAAACCTTGGCGGAAAATCTTCAACGTAGTTCATCTGACACCCAGTATAGTGTTATGAGTCACTCGGGTGAAAATATTATTAATCTGGCAGCATTAATGTTTGATTTTATTCAAAATGATCAAGGTATTCCTGCCATTGTGTCAGCACTGCTCATGCAGTTGCAAATTCCCTATATGCGTTTGGCTTTGTCAGATGCAGACTTATTTATTGATCAAGAGCATCCTGCTAAAACCTTGCTGAATAATTTAACTGAAATCAGTTATCGAGTAACATCCCCTGACTCAGAGGCATTCAATATTATCAATGATTGTGTTAATGAGCTCACTCATAATTTTACTACCAATAAAGAACAGATGACATCATTAGCCAGTAAAACATCTGACTTTCTTACACATTTGGTTGAATCAGCAAGCGCTCAGGAATTATCCCTTACTGAGCAAGCGCGTATAGAGACTGAGCAAGAAGAGCGCGTCAGAGAAGCAGAAGCAGCGGTTAAGGAGCTTGTTGCTACCCCTATCAGTAAAATGAAAAAGCCAATGTTTTTTCACTTATTGCTAGAAAAAGTATGGTCGAAAGTTTTATATACCTCTTTTATAAAATACTTACCGTTGAGTGATGAAAGAGCAGAAGTTGTTGAGATCTTTAATAAAATTCTTTGGTCAACGGGAGCAGGTGAAAGCACGCTACAAAAAAGTGAACTAATGCGTGCGTTGCCAAAGATTGTTAAGGGGATTGAAAAAGTCTTCACTGACTGCCAAATTGATGAGCTGATTCAAAGCCATTTTATGGAGCAACTTAAAGATATTCACTTATCATTTATTAAAAAAGCAGATGGGCAGTTTATTAGCTCATCGAATAAAACAACAGAAGAAACGGATGTTTCTGAAAGTAATGTGCAAGCAAAAGAAATTATTACTCAACTTGCTGAAGAGCAAGCCGCTCAGGAAAAGCTGAAGCAGCAGCAAAAACGAGCAAAACTAGCAGAGAAAATACAACAAGCCGTTGGACATGATTATCAACAACTCAATCAAGCTACAAATGTAGTACAAACAAGCAATGAAGCCTTAGAGGCTATAGAGGAGAGCCTTTCTTCCATTGAGGCAGAATCAGTTGTTGCTACTGAAGAACCTAAAGTTGATGAAGAAGAGAAAACAACAGAAACAAGTTCTGATGAGCCTCTTGAGTTTTCATTTACCCCAACCCAGTCAGTAAACAGCCAAAAGCCTGACGTTGCCGCATCGCCTGTCACTGAAGAAACGCCTGATCGTTTGTCAATGGCAGAAAGCATTAGTCTGGTTAATAAAGTGCGTACGGGCACTCGGATGAATTACATGATCAAAGGGGAGTTTACTCGCTGTAAGGTCGCTTTCCATTCAGCCAGTCTTGAAAAATATATTTTTACTGATAATCATGGCTTTAAATTATTTGAGCGGTCTAGGGCTGATTTATTGGTGGACATTCAAAATGGGTTTGCCAAAATACTGGATAATCAACCAACGTTTGATCGTGCTTTAGAGTCAGTTGTTGCTAATATTCGACAACATCGCAGCAGCTGAAAAAAGAGATAGACACCATTAAGGAAGTGCGTCGCTCACAGAAGTATTTAACCAAGGCTTTCAAAAAACAAAAGAAAATGGCAGATATCAAGAAATTATTGCTGCTTATAACTTAAACGATCAATAGTTGTTACGCTACCAGCTTTCACCTTAACTCAATAGCCATTGTTATAGAGGAATATTATATTTTTGTAATATTTCTGTGTAGCGAGGAGTTTGTTTAAACTCTGACAGAGCTTGATTAAAATCATCCAGCATTTCTTTACCGCGATGATCATTTTTATTGATTAATAAATGAAGTTTGCGAGAGGATAAAGGTTTCTTCAACGATGCAAATTTATCAACATCGCTGGGAAATTCACTTTTAATCAGATCCCATGTCACCAGCTCCGCTAACGGGAGGAAATCATAATTGCCTTTTTTTATTTCACGAACAGCCTCTTTTTCATCTTTTGCTAGTTTGACATTTAAGCCTGCATTACGCAGGGTTTTTTCATCCGCATAGCCATTGGGGATAATAAATGTATATTGACTTAAGTCAGATAGCTTTTGCCACTGGTGAGGGGGTTGCTTCTGCTTACTCCTAAGGTAAAAGAAAACATTTTTAGATTCTGCGACAGGATCAGAATAGGTATAGTATCGATCACGCTTTTTAGTATGCCCATAGGGAAAAATCGCTTTAACTTTACTATAGCGCAACAGAGCCTCACAACGACGCCAGGGCATAAATTTATATATGGGCCTAATGCCAATTTTAGATAAGGTTTCTGTAATGATTTCAGTAACGTAGCCTTTACCTTCGACAGTGTTTGTTACATAGGGCTTCCATTCACCGGTCGCTATAGTGATGGCATTACGGTCAATTGCGAAGCTGAAGCAGGAAAACAGAATACAGCTTAGGTAGAGAACGTGCTTCAGAGGTGATGGCATTATAATTATCCTCTATCGCTCTTAAATTATGTTTATGTGATAAGTTTTATTGATTTATTAATGAAATTAATAGTTATTGTTTTATCATCATAAAAGTAGAGCTTTTAAATGACCAGTAATCCTTTAGAAAGATTTAGCATAATAAAAGTGTAATTATTCGATTGGGTTGTTTGATGATGAAGCAGAAGGGGCTAAAGCCAGTAGTTTATTTTGCCGCTGCTGGTAGGATTGTTGGGCCAGTTGCTGACAGGCTGACATAAATGCCCCAAGATCACGTTGGTGCTGTTCATACAATGAGAGTAAAGCAGGCACCCAACGGTAATAGGTGGCAACTGTTGCCAGTTTGGCATTATTTAACTGACTGCTTATCCAATGGTCATAATAAGGTTGGTTATGCCATTGTTGTTGCCTTTTTTGCTGATAATCTGCTTTTAACTTAGCCAACAGTTGCTGCTTTTTATTTGTCATTACCGAAGCAGACAACGGCTGTTGATACAATTGCTCAAGTTGGTCACGGTATTTCAATAACCAGCGGCTAAACTCAAGATCAAACCGATAACGTTGTCTTAAGCGGTCTACAGCTTGCGGCTGACGATCCATAAACCACCGCTCAACACCGACAATAGCCATGGTGGTTGCTAGGCTTTCATTAAAATCCACATCATCCTTAACATACAACCAGCGATGGGTAAGCTCATGGAAAATCAAGTTAGCCAGCTCTAGCTCTGGATAATAAATGAAAGTATTGAGTAAAGGATCATCAAACAAGCCTAACGTAGAATAGGCTTTAATCCCTGCGACATACGTATCATAGCCTTCTGTATCAAGCTGCTTGGCTTCTTGTTGGGCGGCTTGCTCAGAAAAATAGCCGCGATAACTCAGACAACCTAACCAGGGATAACACCATTGATAAGGTTGCGTAGAAAATGATGGGGCAGCAAATACATTCCACACCACAAAAGGACGCTGAGTATCGGTATATGTTTGAAAATTACCATTAACTGGGAGCTTCAGGTTATTTTTGGCAAATGAGGTTAACTGTTGTGCTAACTGCAACTGTCGTTTGAGCACTAGGGGCGTCTGTTCATTATCAACCAGCTCAGCCACTGGCTCACGGTGGTTAATCAGTTGCCACTGGCCTTGCCAGGCCTGTTGGTAATAGCGAAACTCGCTACATCCGGTCAGCAATAACAATAAAGGTAACGATAGGCCAGTGATTGCACTTAATAGCCAGCGTTGCTTGCTAAAGCCTGATTTTTTGCCACTTCCGCTGATACCAAATCCAGCCATAAATTGATGAGTTCATTAACCGTTGGAACGCTTGTAAACACCAAATACCCACTAAACCATAGCCAAGAAAAGGGCCTATGATGGCCGCCAGGGGTAGAAATATTAACCACTGACTGGACAGGTTAACCGCCATGACTGTTTTGTTGGCGCCCGCTCCAATTAATGCCTGGGATAAAACCAAGGCAGCGGCATCAACAACCATCATGATTCCGGTAATTTGTAATGGGGTTACTCCCATTGCAATAACTTCAGGGGCTTTAAGAAAAATACGTAAAATAAGCTCAGGCCAAATAATAAAGGGGGCACCTAATAAAATTAAGATGCCAGCTGATACTTTGACCACATCCCACCCCCATTGATAGGCATCCTCTTTTGCTTTGCGACCAATGGCCTGGCTGACCAATGAAGTAGCCGCCATTCCCAAGCCTACTCCCGGTAAAATTAAAAACAGCGCCAGACTGATTAATACATGGGCTACAGCAAGCTGATGGGTACCCACCAAACTAATAATCCAAAATAAGACCGTTACACCTAAAGCAAACAACACTTGTTGTAGTGAGTGGGGCCAAGATAAGCTAATTATTTGGCGAATGGCGACTGGATCAGGCCAGCGCAGTTGCCAGTGGTAACCTTGTCGGCCTCGCCAACACAGCCAGGCATAAATAGCACTGCCAATATAGAGGGATAGCGTAGTGCCAAGCCCAGCACCAGTCACCCCCATAGCGGGTAAGCCTGCTACCCCAAAAATCAGGCAATAGCTAATGACAACATTCAGTACATGCATCACCAGTAAGGCTTGCAAATACACCATGGACTGACTGATGCCATTCCAAAAGCCTCGAAAGCAGAAATTTAAGGCAACCCCAAACATCCCCAATACCCTGGCTTGAAAATAGGGGGTAGCTGCTTCGGCTACAGTGGTATCTGCATTTAACCAGTGAATAAAAAATGGGCCTAATAGAAATAGCAGCAAGCTCACTGGAAGAGCTACCAGCAGTGACAACCATAAGCCTGCCATTACAGGGCTTGGGGTGCTTTTTACCGCGCCTTCTCCAACCCGACGCGCTACCAGGGTTTGCACCCCTGAAGATAAGCCGATTAAGCAAGCGACACAGATAAAGTTGACATAACTGCCAAAGCCAACACCAGCCAGGGCAACCTCACCCAGTGAGCCCACCATGGCAGCATCCACTAGGTTCAGAAGGCTTTGTGACATCATTGCCCCCATAATGGGTAGGCCCAGCGCCAGCAATGCCTTCAATCGAGATGGACTCATAGGCTAAAACCCTTATTTAGGGTCATAGCTCAGATTGGGGGCTAACCAGCGTTCCACTTCAGAAATGGTCATGCCTTTACGTTCGGCGTAACTGGCCACTTGGTCCTGGTCAATTTTACCCACCGCAAAATATTTTGAGTCTGGATGGGAGAAATACCAGCCACTGACGGCAGCAGCAGGGAACATGGCATAATGCTCTGTTAACCTCACATCAATGTTGGCTTCTGCGTCTAACAGCTTGAATAGCGTAGCTTTTTCAGTGTGGTCAGGGCAGGCAGGATAGCCAGGGGCAGGGCGAATACCTTGATAGCGTTCTTTTATCAGCTCTTCATTAGAAAAACGTTCGGCTGAGCTATAGCCCCAAAATTCCTCCCGAACCCGTTGGTGCATATGCTCAGCAAAGGCTTCTGCCAGCCGGTCAGCGAGGATTTTCACCATAATACTGTTGTAGTCGTCATGCTTTTCTTCATAGGACTTGGCTAGCTCTTCTGCACCAATCCCTGCCGTAACCACAAAACCACCCACATAATCAGTGACTCCACTGTCTGCTGGGGCAACGTAATCCGCTAAACACATGTTGGGCTTGCCAGGGATTTTATCTACCTGCTGACGTAAGTGGTGGAGGGAAGCCAACTGATCTTGCTTATTGATATCCGTGTAGAGTGCAACATCATCATGATTAACCTGATTAGCTGGCCAAAAGCCTATAACGGCCCTAGCTTTAATTAATTTTTGCTCAATGATTTGCTTAAGCATTTTCTGTGCATCATTAAATAAATTGGTTGCTGCTTCGCCCACTACTTCGTCACTGAGGATTTTTGGGTATTTACCTGCGAGATCCCAACCAATAAAAAATGGGGTCCAATCAATAAAGTCCACCAGCTTTTCCAGCGGATAATCATCAAAGATTTTAGCGCCCGTAAAACTAGGGGTAGGGGGCGTATAGTTTTGCCAGTCTAATGTTAACTTTCGTTCTGGTAATTGCGCATAGGGAACCGGGCCTGCTTTTGGCTTGCGATTAGCATTACGCTCTCTAATGGTGGTGTATTCTTCGCGCCGTGCTTGGACAAAGGCTGGATTTAACTCATTGCTCAGTAGATGAGTGGCTACATTGACACAACGGGAAGCATCCGGCACATACACCGTTGCCCCTTCATATTGAGGTTCAATTTTAACAGCGGTATGAGCTTTGGAAGTAGTAGCACCACCAATCAATAATGGAATGGTAAAGCCTTGGCGCTGCATTTCCTTGGCAACATGGACCATTTCATCCAAGGAAGGGGTAATCAGACCACTTAACCCAATCATGTCTACTTGTTCTTGTTGAGCTGTTTGGAGGATTTTTTCACAGGGCACCATTACTCCTAAGTCGATGACATCGTAGTTATTACACTGCAGCACTACACCGACAATATTTTTGCCGATATCATGAACATCGCCTTTAACCGTAGCCATTAACACTTTGCCTTTAGACTTGGCTGTATCGCCTTTTTCCGCTTCAATAAATGGCACTAGGTGGGCAACCGCTTGCTTCATGACACGAGCACTTTTTACTACTTGAGGCAGGAACATTTTTCCTTCACCAAACAGGTCTCCCACCACGCCCATACCATCCATTAAGGGGCCTTCAATCACTTCAATGGGGCGACTAGCTGCTTGGCGGGCTTCTTCAGTGTCTTCAACAATAAACTGGTTGATGCCTTTTACCAGAGCATGTTCTAACCGTTTAGCCACTGGCCAACTGCGCCAGGCTAAATTTTCTTCTTGCTTAGCAGCTCCATCGCCCTTGAATTGCTCAGCAACAGTTAATAAGGCTTCTGTCGCATCAGGGTGCTTATTAAGTACCACATCTTCTACTTTTGCTTTTAGCTCAGTAGGAATATCTTCATAAATCGCCAGCTGACCTGCATTTACAATCCCCATGGTTAAGCCGGCTTTAATCGCATGGTAAAGAAAGACTGCATGGATAGCTTCCCGCACCGGATTGTTACCCCGGAATGAGAATGACACATTACTAACACCACCAGAAATCATGGCATGGGGCAGGTTCTGTTTGATGTATTGAGTGGCTTCAAAAAAGTCGACGGCGTAGTTATTGTGTTCTTCTATGCCAGTCGCGATGGCAAAAATATTCGGGTCAAAAATAATATCCTGGGGAGGGAAGCCCACTTTATCCACCAGCACATCGTATGAGCGCTTACAGATTTCTTTTTTTCGCTCAGCGGTATCTGCCTGGCCAGTTTCATCAAAAGCCATCACGACCACGGCGGCACCATAGCGCCGACAGAGAGTGGCTTTTTCGATAAAGTCAGCTTCGCCTTCTTTTAAACTGATCGAGTTAACCACGGGTTTGCCCTGAATACATTTCAGGCCTGCTTCAATGACTTCCCACTTAGAGGAATCCACCATGATCGGCACCCGGCTGATATCTGGCTCAGAGGCAATTAAATTCATGAAGGTAATCATCGCCTGCTTAGAATCCAGCATCCCTTCATCCATGTTGACATCAATGATTTGCGCACCATTTTCAACCTGCTGACGAGCCACTTCTAATGCCGTTTCATAGTCTTCTTCGCGAATTAACCGGGCAAACCGGGCTGAGCCGGTAATATTGGTTCGCTCTCCCACATTCACAAACAGTGACTCAGAGCTGATGGTTAATGGTTCCAAACCACTTAATCGGCAGGCCACAGGTAGGTCGGGAATACGGCGAGGAGGGTACTTGGCCATGGTATCAGCAATGGCCTTGATGTGAGCCGGTGTGGTGCCACAGCAACCACCGATAATATTCAGAAAACCACTTTGCGCAAACTCCTCAACAATCTGGCTCATATCTTCAGGAGTTTCATCATATTCGCCAAACTCGTTAGGCAGCCCTGCATTGGGATGAGCACTAACATAGGTATTGGCTTTATTGGCTAGCTCTTCGACATAGGGGCGTAACTCTTTGGCACCTAACGCACAGTTTAAGCCGACGCTGATTGGATTGGCATGGGCGATGGAGTTCCAGAATGCCTCGGTGGTTTGGCCAGATAAGGTTCTTCCTGAAGCGTCGGTGATGGTGCCTGAAATCATAATAGGCAGCTCAAGACCCAGCTGATCAAAGGTCTGCTGCACTGCAAAGATAGCTGCTTTACAGTTGAGGGTATCAAATACAGTTTCGATCAAAATGATATCAGCTCCACCTCTGATCAAGGCTTCGGTGGCTTCACAATAATTTTCGACTAACTGATCAAAGGTGACATTACGAAAGCCTGGGTTGTTAACATCAGGGGAAATTGTCGCTGTCCGGCTGGTTGGGCCTAAGACGCCAGCAACAAATCGTGGTTTATCCGGTGTTTTGGTCGTCATTTCATCGGCCGCTTGGCGGGCCAACCTGGCAGAGCTTTCATTAATTTCTTGGACTAACGGCTCCAGCTGGTAATCAGCTTGGGAAACCTGAGTAGCATTAAAGGTGTTGGTTTCTATGATATCAGCACCAGCTTCCAAATAAGCGAGGTGAATAGACTTGATAATTTCAGGCTGGGTGATGGATAACAGGTCGTTATTACCTTTTACTTCCTGAGTTAAGTCAGCAAACCTGTCTCCACGATAATCAGCTTCTTCCAGTTGGTGAGACTGAATCATCGTGCCCATTGCACCATCAAGAATTAAAATTCGATCAGCCAGGGCTTGTTTGAGTTGTGCTATACGTGGATTTTCCAAAGCCATGCAGGTTTCCTGAAGCGATTAGTCATTACGAAAATAAGTTGCTGGGCAATCATAGCAGAAATAAGTTGTTGATTGATAACAGCTTAAGATATTAGTCCTGGCTTGAAGAGGGGCAGCTACTTTATAAATGACAGCCAATACTTGATTATTTTGGTAGGGATTTATATCAAGCGAGACTTGGCGTACAATCAAAACAGTTAATGTAACCTAGGTTCGCTCAGCAGAACCTCATAACAAGGTGATAGCCTACCATGAGTTTAACGGTAACTGATGAAGCACAAGTTTACTTAGCCGATCTGTTGGCTAAGCAAAATGTGGATGGAATTGGCATTCGCATTTTTATTACTCAACCAGGTACTCCTTATGCGGAAACCTGTATTGCTTATTGCAAACCAGGTGAGTCACAAGACGACGATATTGAGATGCCTTTGAATGGTTTTTCTGCTTATATCGAAGCAGTCAGTGAAAGTTATTTAGAAAATGCGTTAGTCGATTACGCCAAAGACCAAATGGGTGGTCAACTCACCATCAAAGCCCCCAATGCGAAAGTACCGCAGATTGGTGAAGACAGCCCATTAGATGCCAAGATTAATTATTATCTGCAAGCAGAAATTAACCCAGGTCTAGCATCACATGGAGGACAGGTTTCGTTAGTTGAAATTACTGAAAACAATATCGCAATACTACAATTTGGTGGCGGTTGCCAAGGCTGTGGCATGGTAGATGTAACATTAAAAGATGGAATTGAGCGAACACTGATGGAAAAAATCCCTGAGCTTAGCGGGGTAAAAGACGTCACTGACCATAGTTTCAGAGATAATGCTTATTACCGCTAGCATGGTTTGAAAATAATTACGTTCATACCATGTTATTGGGTTAACTATTCATGGCCTTTTGCCCAGCTTTGTTAGGCAGCCTCCTTACAATAAGGCCATGAATAATTATTGAGAGTGCTTGTTTTCTACAAAAAAACGTCGTTATTAATGAGCAGGCTGCTGTTGATCTCCATATAATTCGTGAAGCAAACTTAACACCTGCCGGGTATTATCGCAGGTGAGAGAATAGTAAACAGTTTGTGCCTGCTTGCGGGTTTTTACCAGGCCATCTTTGCGTAATACCGCCAGATGTTGGGAAAGGGCAGACTGGCTTAAATCCAGGACATCATTTAACGCCCCTACAGACATTTCGCCATCTGTTACTAAGTGGTACAGAATCAGCAACCGATTTTCATTACTGATTGCTTTGAGTAGCGTTGCTGCTTGGCATACTTTCAGCTTCATTGTTTGTATATTCATAGGAAAGGATTGTAGTTCTGGTGTTATAGACTGCATATTACATTTTCTTATTATTGATATGCGCTTATCGTAATCTAAATGAACACCAAATGACAAATAGTAAACAAAACTTTTTTAAAGAATATCTCAAACAGCTGTTTTAAGCTGCACTGACTTACCAACAGAAAAACCATTAAACCCGCGATGTCTAGGCCCCTGCACGGATAGGCTTTCCTGTAAGAACTTGCTTGAGTTGATAAGTAATGTCTCAAGACGAAAAAGGCCAAACCCAAGCTGTCATAGATGTAAAAACAATGTAAGCTTTATTACTGAACAGTGTATAAAATTTTGAGTACCCCATACGCAAAATAAGATAATAACTTTGCGCATAGCAGGGGCCTAGACCTGGAAGAATATTCAGGTTAAATATTATAAGCCCTCATTTTTTAAGCGGTTAGCGTGTTGACGGAATAGGGTAATAGGGTCAGTTTCCAGCAAATGATGTAAACCAAATAAGTGGTTTATCTGGTCAACATGGTTCATTTGATAATTATCGCGAATAACTTGCCCAAAATGGGAGCTGCAACGACCAACTAAGCCATCATTTTTTTCCTTAAATGCTTTTGCTAATAATGAAAGTCCCCAATCGGTTGGGTCTAAAACATTAGTAGTAACCTGTGTACCTGACCAAGAGTAAAACCGCACACCATCAACAGTATATTGACCTTCGCCACAGCCTGAGCTTGGCAGACCCGCTGGATAATATTGATTAAATTGCCGCATTTTAGGTGTACTGGAAGCACTTATACTCCGGGTGAAACTTTGTATATGCTGCTGCGGGTTACTGGAAAACTTATCAATAATGCTTGCCAAACCATTCATGACACTCGTAAACACCTTGTGTGCGGTATCGCCAACAGGTTTACTGAGAATAACATCCGCTACTGGGCTGCCTTTATGAGGGGAGCCAATGGTCGTTACTGATTTAATTAATGGCTGTTTACGATCATAATTAAGATGGTACATAGCATAACGGCTGGTAGGGCCGCCTTGTGAATGGGCAATTAAATTAAATCCCTTTGCGTTGTATAATGCTTGCCAATATTCCAGCTGTTCAATTAACTGTTCACCTCTTGCCTCATTACTATCCAAGGCCGTTAGTTTGGCGACATGCACTCTAGCTCCATCTTTACGCAGTGCTTCTGCAACCCCATACCAATAATCGATGCCCAACGTTTTATCAAAACCTAACATGCCGTGTACTAATACAATGGGATAGTGTGTTGCTGTATAACCCGTATTTTTTTTTGCCATCACGTTGCTGGTAGGGGCAAGTGACAAAATAGCAGCGCAACTCAACAGAGGAATTATTTTTTTCATTATCATTCCTTATTATTTTTTTCTTATAATTTTTAACCCAAAAATACCAATAACTTTTCTGCAAAACAGGCTGCAAAAAAATAACCAGTACCGGGTTTTAGTGCACTAAATAAACCAAGCACTTTGTAGGTGTAACACTTAACCCACAAATATTAACTTGTTAGTCTTTGTCAATTGTTTAACCAAAAACAATTAATAGTCTATTCAGTTTGACAGTGATAAATGGCACGCCGAAATAAGCAGGAGGTCAAATACAAGAGGTGAGAAAAGCAGCCGTGAGTATCAATATTATTCATAGTTATTATTATATATTTTTTATGTATCACCAAAGATTTTATTTTTTAGTGGTGACAGTATTGTTAGTGTTATAATAGCAACTTGATACTAGTCCATCATAAGCTAGTTGACTAGCTAAATTTTTAATACTTTTGGATAAATCGAATATTTCACTATTTAGTGAATAAATATAGTCAACAATTTATTTTATATAAAAACGGTGACTAATTTTAATCACTTAACGGATTTCTTGAGTTAGTTGGTGTAGTAAATAGTGTATCAGGTAGTTTCTCAAGGGTTTTTATGCGTAGCTGTTCTTGAGGTGAGAACTGTTGATTTAATAAATTTTTAACAGCGAGTTGAATGTCTGCCTGAGAATGTTGCTGGGTTGCAATCGTTTGGTAAGCTTGTCGAAATTGCTGTAGTCGTTGTTGCCAGTGCATTTTTGTTTGATCCAGTCTAGCTAACCGAGCAGCAGCGGCTTCGCCCATTATTTCGGCTCTTGCGGTATAAATTATATCAGCAGTCGCTCCTTGCTGGCGTAATTCGTCAGTTATTGACTGTAGCTGGGTTTCTTGTAAATCTGGGGTAAATATCACCTGAGAGTCTGTTGCAAGTGATGTATTCAGCTGTTCCAACGCCACTGCTTTTTCTCGTGTTGACAGCGTGGTATCACTATTAATGGATAGCCGTTGATAAACCCAATCACTGTATTGCTGGTCAAAACCAAAAAATGCATCAACTGTTGCAGGTGAAAAAAATTGCTGTCTAAGGGAGTTGAGCATTGCTTGATGCTCTTGAAACAGTTGCAGTATTGGCCGTTGGTCTACCAAATTACTGGTTAATAACTGCTCATAATCTGCTAGAGCCGTTTTATAATCCAGGTAACGACTCAGTAAATGCAAAGCCTCTTCCTTAGCAGGTGATACCAACTGTTGAGTTATATCAGCTTTAATCCTATTGATTACTTGATCAAATCCTTCCTCCCCAAGTATTGATAAAAAATAATCAAACCGCTCTTTCACTGCTTGAGTAGCGATTAAATGCCCCTTTTCATCCACAGGGAAATAGCCATCAATAGCAGTATGCTGCAAAGAGCGGGGAAGATTCGCTTCAGCAAACAAAGTCAGAGTAGATGGATGCTTGAAAGCTGCTGCTTTAGTGTGAGGAATAGTGTCTGAAGGATCAGGTACTACTGCCTGTGGAGCACGAGATGGTTGTTGAGAAATTAGGAGTTGCCAAATGGCAGCAAGCGCAATAATAAGCACTCCCCAGCCATAACCACGGTTAAGTAGATAAAGTCTTTTCATTGGTTATTATTTTTATTGAAGACGATGGTTTAGCCTAGCCAATACAGAGGCTGTTTTTATTGTTCAGAGAATATAGCATCAGCCTTGCCAATAAAACAATATGTAATAACTAACAGGCCCTAGTCACTTATATTTCACAAACGCAATCTGACTATATGGACAACTTTCGGGGCATCTGTTATATAATGGTCGCTGCTTGTGAATAGTTAAAAACACGATAACAACATAGTTGTATCAATTTTGTCAGTTACAGAGGTTGAGAATGCCATCATTTATCTTAGAAATAGCTGGATGGTTACCCGCAATAGTTTTCCCGGTCGCGACTTTTTTACAGCTTTGGGTTGTGTTGAAAAACCGTAGTGGGGAAGGGGTAAGCAAGACCACCTGGCTACTATTTGGCATTGCTAATATTGGACTTTACATTTACGCAGAGAAATACGACTCGATACAAAGTATTATTGGCATGTTGTTAACCGCAGGGCTTGACTTCTTAATTGTTCTATTCGCCTGGCTGTTTGGTAAACAATCAACCGTAGAAGAGCAACAAGAGCTGACACCTGAACTCGGCCGCTAATCCAATTGACCTATTTCCACGCTGGCAACAATGATAAATTGTTTAAGCGACATAACGCTGTCTAACGACCACATTAAAGGCTTCGACAACTTTAGGATCAAATAACGAGCCGCTGTTGCTATTTATTTCTGTCACGGCTCGCAATAAAGTACGCCTGAAGCTTTTATCGTCACGATGCTCATTAATGACGGTTTCGTAAGTATCTACAACAAATATAATTCGAGCACCAGGGCAAATATCTTCCCCTGATAAGCCTACTGGGTGTCCCGTACCATCAAAGTGGCAGTGATGTTGCTCTACCATATTAGCCGCTTGCTCCCAGTTAGGCACTCGGCTTAGCACTTCTGCACCAATTCTCACATGATCAAGAAATTGTGCTTGTTCCACTTTAGTATATACGCCTTGTTTGTGAAGAATTTGTTTAGGCACAAAGGCCATACCCAAGTCATGTAAATACACTGCAGCAGTTAATTGTTTACTATCAACAGGGCTGTTTAATTCCTGGTTTATTTGCTCGCACAGTTTAGCGACTTCAGCGACTCGATCCCGATTAAATAAATTTAAAGCATCTAATTTCACTGCCAAACTATAGAAAAAATCAAGGTCACTCAATTTAGTTGGCTGTGGTGGAGGAGCTTCGGCTACAACTGATGTTTCAGCTGCTGCTCCACCAGGTTCTTCGCTTGGTCCTTCAACTTGGGCACCAGCCAGTTTATTCAAAATTGAATTAACTATGTCAATACGCTCAGTGGTTTCTGCCTCTTTCACTTGAATAATGTAGTCTTCCACATTATCCAGTAATTCTTGGTCTGCTTCTCCTTGATTGAGTAACTGCTGAATTAATAGGTCTATTTTTCCAACAATAACAAGAATAAACTCACCAAACAGGGGTTCATAGGGGTAAAGGTCATCACGAATATCAGAAACAATTTCTTCTAGCTTATGGGTAGCATCAACCAGTGGATCCAAAAACACCATCCGGCAATTCCCTTTCAATGAGTGCATGGACCGGAATAAATCATGAACATCGGAAGAGTCATTATCAGTGTCTAAGCGACCACAGCAAGCTTCTATTTCTTCTATAGTTTCACGAAAGCAGGTGTAGAAGTCATCAATAACTTCTTGGTCAAGTGAGGTAAAGCTATCACAAGTAAAACTGCTCATGGTAGTAATGCTTATTGACGGTTCATTGGCGGTTGTGACTATTTGACTCTAGCTTAACTGTAGTTACCGAAGCCGCCCTATGCAACCAATCACCTCATAATAAAACAGGTCATTTTTTCAATATAAAAGCATCTTTTTTATAAAACATGACAATCTAATTTCCTTTTTCCATTAAAAAACCACCCGTAGGTGGTTTTTTAATTACCATGGAAGGTTAATCTGAGAACTGTTCTAACCAGCCTTTTCCTAACCACTGAAAAGGATCTTGTCCAGCCCCTCTAAAGGGAGTAGACACTAATACTCGACCGACAGTCATATCTTCACTTTGTCCATTCACTTCAATTAATAACCCATGCTTTGGCAGTTTCCGGCCTGCATCAGGAATATCATCGTGTACATAGTTAAATAAATCAAAGAAAGTACTGACATTATATAACTGACTATCAGTAAGCACCCGGTCATCAATTTCAATTTTTAGCGGCGTTTGATACCAGTTCATACTGAATGCAGCGTCTCTGACTTGATAGCGGGTTTCGGCGATTTCATTGTCATCCCAACGCACGGGAGTTTGGTCAGAGTCTACTACTCCCAGGAAACCTTCACCGGGGTGAATACCTACCCAGTTATCCGTATAACTATCATCGACATACCAAACGATCAAACCAGGATCAAATACCATCAGATTATCTTTACGGTTAATGTGTTTTAAACCAACATCAACACCTGCATGGTTACGCCACTCTAATAAGTAATAGTGGTCAGCCATTAGATAACCTGGGTCGACAGTAAAGCCTGCTAAAGTAAAGGGTACATCACCTTCAGCATTGTCACTGAATAATAATCTACCCCCATCTTTAACGTCGATTTGGTCAATATAAAAACCAGCTTCAGTTGTGCCTGCATCCGTTAGATAGTTGAAGCTAAGACTAATGGTTTGACCGGCAAATTCACGCAAGTCAAATTTAGCATTTACCCAGCCATCAGACTGCCCTGTAATTCCATGGCCATGACCAATTTCGTTAGGGTCTTCAAACGTGGTTAGATTACCAGGAATTGGCTTACCATTAACCAATACCCGACCATAGTCGTAATCTTCTTCAATTTGATACCAGGTTTTAAATAATAAAACAGGTGCTTTGGTTTTGGTTAGATCCAACTCAACTGTCATTAGATTATTCAGATCATCTGCTTTACCACCAAAGTATTCATACTGACCTTCAGCCGGTTTGTTCACCAGCACCTTTTTTTGCGGAAGATTAATTCGCACCACATCATTATTGGAGCCTTTATCATTAGCCTGATCTAAATAATAGGCATTTCCCCAAACAGATATATCATCCAAATCAACCTTTTTACCATGCAACCAATTGCTCATGGGCATGTTAGCTTGTAAAAACTGTTTTGCCCATGCACTGAAACCAGTAGGCTCTGTACCGGGAATTAATCCTGCCCAACTGCCACTGGACATAACTGACCAATAAGACACAGGTTCTCCTTTACCGGTATAGCGAGTGTCGTATTCATCAGGTAAGCCCAAGTCATGGCCATATTCATGGGCACATACACCAGCAGCAGCATCAATCGGCTGAATGGTGTAATCATAAGCAGCCATCATTCCTTCAAATCGGTCTACGTCACTAGAGGTACCTGGAATTTTAAAAATCTTACCTAAATTCCAGCGATGTGACCAAATAGCATCTTCGCCTAAATCACCACCGCCAGCTTCTTCACCCACACTGGAATGGAAAATCATTAAATGATCTACGACTCCATCAGGCTCCCGATAATTACCATCATTATCGTAATCGTAACGGTCTTCTTGGTCGAACTCACTCAGATCAATATTAGGGTCTTTTGCTGCCGCTTCTAATGCTTCTCTCACTAGCTCTCGCACTAGTGGCTCGTTTTCATTATCCCCATAATAACGGGCTGACTCTTTCGCCATATACCAGCCAGCTACATTACCTTTAACACTATAACTGCCACCTGATTGCTGCTCATAAAACTGGCGCATGGAAATTAAATTTTTACCATTAGGGCCTGTATAACCAGTACCAGAAAACAGTAACTGCTGATAATGCTCACCAGTGTAGTCCTCATAATACATATCCGTATCTTCTGGGCCTACGGCATTATGTTTATAGTCAGGAAACTCTACCAGAACCGCTAATACTTTATCAGTGCGAGTGCCCCCTTTATATTGTTCCAGCTGAATAGAGTGTAAATTTTTGCTTGGGAAATGTTGGTGAAAATCCTTAAAGTCAAACACCTGCAGATGATGTTTTTGCTGTTGCTGTAATTGTGCCGCCTGTTGAGCCAGTTCTCCCGATTGAGTAGTATGCTGCGCTTGTCGTTGTTGTAAATAGTTTTTTAAAACAGCTTTTGCTTCTTGGTTAGTGGCTGTTTGATCGATTTTACCTGATTTTTTTAACATGCTAATGAGCTTTTCCTCATTAGCCAGCGGCATATCAAATGGTTGACCATTGTCAAAGGGCGCGGCAAAACTCAACGAGCTAGCCAATAGCGTGCCTACTGCCGAAGCAGCAAATACTCGCTTATAAGACACGTTAAAACCTCCTAATGTGTTTTTTATTGTATATCGGTAGGGTAGAAACTACGTGTGGTATACAGTAGGAAACAGGTACTCACCCATTTAGGTTGATATTTTTATGGTGCTATACCCTTTACTGTTGGTTATACCACAGTTTAAACAGTCGCTTTGACCGACCTGTTAGGTTATAGCAAAATAAAGCAATAAAACTCAAGCAAAAAGTAACATGAACTTACACTAAGTAACTATTGTCGGGCAATCGTAACGAATTATTTCTGAATATTTATACTCTTTATGCTAACGGTAAGGAGATACTTAAATTAATTAAAAGTAGCCTCAGTCAATTAACCTAAAGTAGTAAAGTATGCTACAAAAAATATGTGCTCTTTTTAAAATCGCTTAAAAAGAAAACTATTATGACTATTTGGTCGCACTTTATTTTAGATATTTAAAATTTAGAAAAAACAAAGCAGCCTATTAGGCTGCTTTGTTTTACTACTGGCTTTTAAACTCTCAAATTAGTTGCTTTATAGTGATAATTGTTGTTGGGTTTCTTGCTGATTTTGTTGGGCTGTATTATCGTCTAATCCATAACTGACTCTAATAGCGGCTGCACTCATATCTTCTGCTTGATCAATGACTTCTATCAATAACCCATATTTCGGTAAAATACGACCAGCATCAGGTATTTCTTTATTCATATAATCAAATAAGTCAAAGAAGGTAGCCGTGTTATAAAGCTGATGGTCTTGTAATGTATAACCATCACTTGAGGTAAGATTAAGTGGTGACTGCTGCCAGGTTAAACTAAGGGCAGCGTCTCTCATTTGAAAACGAGTAGAAGCCACTTGCGCATCAGACTCTTTTTCCCAGCGCAATACAGACTGGTCAGCATCAACGACACCTAAAAAGCCTTCACCAGGATGTACACCCACCCAATTATTCGTGTATTTATCATTGGCAAACCAAACCACTAGTCCAGGATCGTAAGTCATTAATTCATTATTGAAACTAATATGCTTTAAACCTTGGTCAACGCCTTCATGGTTACGCCACTCTAATAAATAGTATTGATCAGCCATAAAATATCCAGGATCTACTGCAAATCCCTGCATAGTAAAGACACTGTCACCCTCAGCATTATCCTCCAATAACAGTTGGTCATTATCAATGATGGTAATATTATCTACGTAAAAACCAGCTTCAGATGTGCCTACATCGGTCAAATAGTTAAAGCTTAAGGTTATTTTATGGCCTCTGAATTTGGATAAATCAAAACTGACATCCACCCAGCCATCAGAATGTCCAGTAATGCCCCAACCATGACCAATCTCATGAGGGTCTTCATGAGTCGTTAAATTACCAGGAATAGGGGTGCCATTAACCAAGATCCTTGCATAGTCATAATCCTGCTCGATTTGATACCAGGCTTTAAACTCCAGTACAGGGGCCTGAGCTGTAGTTAAATCCAATTCAATACTCATTAGCTGATTTAATTCATCACCACGACCACTGAAGTATTCTTTTTCCCCTTGATAGGGTTGATTAACCACGACTTTTTCAGGGGGGAGATTTACCCTTACGACATCAAGATACTCCGCTTTTTCATTAGCCTGGTCTAATAAAAAGGTTAAACCACGACTATTGAGTTCATCCATGTTAACACTAGTACCAGATAGCCAATTACCTCCTAAATTCGCTTGTAAATACTGCCGTGCCCAGGGACTAAACCCAGTAGGCTCTGTACCTCTGATTTTACCACCATGGCTACCACTGGACATAATTGACCAATAAGCAATGGGCTCACCCTTACTATCACGATGGGTGTCGTATTCATCGGGTAAACCTAAGTCATGGGCGTATTCATGGGCACATACTCCAGCAGCAGCATCAATGGGTTGAATAGTGTAATCATAGGCAGACATTTCAGAGCCAGGGATTTTATAAACCTGACGTAAATTCGAACGATGTGACCAAATAGCATTTTCCCCTAAATCACCACCGCCACTTTCTTGCCCCACACTGGAGTGAAAGACCATCAAATGATCAATAATGCCATCGGGCTCACGTAAATCGCCATCATTGTCATAGTCATAGCGATCTTCTTGGTCAAACTGAGTTAAATCAATGCTAGGGTCTAGAGCAGCCGCAGCAAGCGCTTCCCTAACCAAGTCAGGTACTTTCGGGTCAGGGCGACCTTCACCATAGTATTTAGCGGGATTTTTGGCCATATACCAACCAACGACTTGGCCATCAACGCTATAACTGTTGCCTGATTGCTGCTCATAATATTGACGCATGGAAATCAGTTTTTCTTGGTTTGGTCCAGAATAACCTGAATCAGAAAATAACAGTCGGGTGTAATGGGGAATATTATAATCAGGATAATAGCGCTCAGTATCCTCAGGCCCCACTTCATTATGTTTATAATCTGGAAACTCAATTAATAATGCCAACACTTTATCTTGAGTTTTTTTACCTTGATATTGTTGGGTTTGTTGTTGGTTATTTAATTGTCCAGGGTAAGTAGGCAATTGCCCGGCTTGTTGATACTGAAATTGCTGAGCTTGTTTTAACCGTTGCTTATGACGTGTTAATGCTTGTCGATCCAATTCGCCAGGTATCATTTGCAAGGTTTTTGATTCTGTTTCTTTTAAATAAGCTAATACGGCTTTTGACGCTTCTGAAGGGCTTGCATCCTGATGTAAACGCCCGGTTTTTTTTAATAGTTTAGTGATACCCACTTCGTCAGCAATAGCTAAATCGGCAGTTGAGTGGGGTAAAGTAGGGCTGGCAGCACAAGTAGCCCCCACCATTAGACTACTCGCTAATAGCGAAATAGACGACAGTCTGAACATTCAAGCTCCTTATTTATTTATTGTTATTCATTATTAGGAATTTATACCCTTCAATGGGTTTTTTATCGGAAGGGAACAACACACAACACCCTGTTGCTTACAACTGTTTTGTTATTCTTTAGTGCACCTCTAATCATTGTTTACTTCATGACCATAAGCAGCGTTTTGCTGAGCGTGTCATTACATTGTTTTAAATAAGCTGACGCTAAAAGTAAATAAAAAGGAATCGTTAAATACGACTATGTAGTCTGAATGGATACTGCTAGCTAGAAATTTACGCGATGCTCGACTTTTATTAACTTGAAATGACAAGCCCTAACCCCATCCTAAGTTTTGCGAAAACAGGGATAGCTAGAAACACCGTTTTAGAGATAACATGATTGATCAGCTAGTAGAAAGGTTTACTATTCAGCGAACCAAAGGCAGAACACTATGGAGCTTGACTAATCGAATGACCCACAAGCTATTATCGCACAGCTTATGTGTATTATTTAATAGGAGCCAAGGCAATGTTCCACGTCAGTTAGCTAAATTAAAATGTATAAATGCAGTCTCACATTGTTATCTTACTGCTAAAGCGAAACATAGGCCATTAATATATCACAAACAGTTTTATATTCTTTACAAGAGCTTGCACTATTCAATGCCCTGAAATTCATTACAGAAGAAGATGTAATTATCTCTTACCACAAGCTATGGGTAAATGGCTTACAGTTCTTAGGAAACATATACCCTGACTTGAATAGCTGTTTATCGATGATCCAATATCAAGTTAATAAAAACTAGTGGCGCTTTTTTATTAGGATAATTGATTTGAATTCTTGTACACTTGGCTTCTTTTTGGAACTATAAATATATTAAGGAGTAAGAGTGAATTTAAAACGCTTAACAACCATTTCTACTTTTGTAGCGATACTGGTAGCTCCCTCTGCCTACTCAGAGCTATATCAAATTAAGTCAAAGCACCGGAATCTTTGTTTGGAGTACCGTGGGTCTGGCTCTGGTGTTATAGGGAAAAATACTTGTTCTTTTAATTCGATATCAAATTTTACATGGGATATTCAGCCAACGGGAGATGTTACACCTGACAATAAAGAGGTTGTAAATATTTACTCAAGCGTGAACTATGGATGCTTAGTTGATGCAGAGTCAAGTAAATATGCTCCTTTGGAAATTAATTGTCCTCACACAGTACCAAAGTATCAGTGGGTATTAAGGGAGCACTCACAGCATAATGGACGTCAGATGTATGTTATTCAATCGATGGCAGGCCAGTGTCTAAATATTGGTAGAAATAGTGGTAAAATTTATGCACTAAATTGTCATGGGCGATTTGATCAACTTTGGTACTTAGAAAAGATGTAGAAATTGTTAATTAATAAATAGTCCTACAATGTTGGGGCTATTTATATCCCTGAATATATAATTGGCATCTTGGTTGTCATATTTATATATACATTCTAAGTCGTATAATCCGCGCTCCTTACATCAAAACAAAAGAAGCAATTATGAAAAAACTGTTAGCCACCGCGTTTTGATTCTTTAGTAAATGAAAGAGCATATAGTTGACATTGACAATCATATATCTCAAAATGTAGTGGAGCAATTGCTCAAAAAATAATGTACGGAGTAACAAAACATGCTGAAAAAGGTTTTACTTGCCTTAGCTATAACAACAGTAACTACTGTAAATGCAGATTGCTTGGACAGAATAACGAGTTGTGGTGGAACACTTGACTTGAAGATTAAAGAGTTAGATAGCTTTGCTAACATTGCAGTGGGTCGCGGTAACGGTCGGCCTGGTATAGTTTCTCAACCAATTAAGATTGCCTCTGAAAAGTTTTGCCCTAGCTTGACATGTGATAATGATCCTACAAGACCTGGTATTCTATCTAATAATGGTGGGATTTGTCCTACACTTATATGCTCTGATGGCAAGCGTCCTGCCTAATGTAGCTTATTGATAAATTTACAAAAGACAACTCTTTCAGTTATAAATAATCACTACTTAAGCCCCTCTTTAGGGGCTTTTTATATACCTAAAAAATCATGAAAATAACAAAACTTGTCGTCCATTGCTCAGATACGCCAGACGACCATGACATGACAGCTGCTGGTATACACCTACGGAACTGGTCGGGGATCGGCTACCACAAGGTTATACGGCGATCGAGAATGGCTGTCCAGAGTTCTGACCAGGTGGGCATAACAGCCATAGCTTAGGTGTTTACTTGGTTGGTCGTGAAGCGTTTACACCGGATCAACTACACATATTAACCAAATGGAAAAACAAGCTCCCGCTGGCCGAGATATGCAGGCATCGAGACTTAGACTCTAAGAAAACCTGTCCTAATTTTGACGTTGGAGGGTGGTCAGATAGGTAAAAGTGGAAGACTGTCATCTAATCTACTATAGATAAACCTAGGTAACTAATGCTGGTTAAGTCAGTAATGAAGTTTTTTTACATAGTATTAACTATGCTTTCTATCCAAGCTAATGCTGAACTAAACATCACTTTGTCTGGTGGTGAGTGGCCACCTTATGTTTCTGAGAAACTAAAATATAATGGAGTAACACCTAGGTTAATCACCGATGTGTTTGCCTCAGTTGGAGTAAAAGTCAATTACAGGTTTCAAGTTTGGGCTAGGTCTATAGAGGATGCTAAGAAGGGCAGAGTGCATGGAACTTTTCTATGGTTTAAAACGGCAGAAAGAGAAAAGGAGTTTTTATTCAGCAATCAACCTATAGGCTATATAACATTTGTATTTTTTCACTTGAAAAATCGTCAGTTTGATTGGAACAGCTTTAATGATTTACATGGGTTGAGAATAGGCGCTACGATTGGCTATAACTATGGTCAGGAATTCATGGATGCTGAATCTAATGGTAGCTTGCAAGTGGTTAGAGTAAAGTCTGACCTGCAAAACTTAAAAATGTTACTAAAAAATAGGATCGATATTTTCCCTCATGACTTAAGTGTGGGATATTTTGAGATAAATAAATTTTTTCCAAAGACAATGGTTCAGTTATTTACTAATCATAATCAACCATTAAAAAAACAAGGAGCATATTTGTTGCTGTCTAATAAAATAGAAAAAAATAAAGAGATAATGAGTTTGTTTAATAAAGGGCTTAGTAAGTTTATAGATTCAGGGAAATATGAAAAATACTACTTCGATGACCTAGTTAATAATGTGTATGCAAAATAAAGGAATTGTTACCCATCAGCTAGCACATGGGGCCTTCAAACTCTAATGAAAAGTAAATCAAGGACTAAAACCATACTTAAGCATGATAGCTTTATCTAAACCTTGCTTTTTCATAATAGCAAAACCAGCTTCGAACTCTTGGTGAAGTTGTTCAACGTTGGGAATAGCCTTAGAGATCGCAAGATGTACAGTTATGCTCTTAAGCATCAGAGGATGCTCTTTATATTTATTAACTAATTCGTGGTATTTAGTAGAAACATAGTATTTCATTACGCGTCTATCTGCGGCGATTAATTCTAGTCTACCTAATAATAGAAGTTTAATGACTTTCTTTGTGCTGACTTCTTCATGCTTGCTTAGATAATCAGCTTTATCAAACTCATCAGAGTAGTGATATCCTCTTACTATACCTATTCTATAAGGGCTTAGGTCTTGTAATGTTTTAAAGCTAATATTGCTTGATATTTTGCTGAATAGATATTGCTTACTATGTGTTATTGCGGATGAGTAAAGGAAGTACTTTTCTCTTTCAGGCAGATAGTAAATGCCAAGAATACCTTCATACTTACCCTGCTTAGTGAGTTCAAATGCGCGCTTCCATGATGTATATAAAATCCTCACTTTTTTGCCTTGTATACGATAGGCCTCTTTAACAATGACAGAAAAAAAGCCTCCATCTTTAAGTGTTGCACCGTAATAGGGAGGCCATGAGTCAGTGGCAAATAAATAATCGAATTCTTTATTTATTGCATATGATGCAAGGGGGAGGAGGCTAATACAGATAGCTAGCAGGAAAGTTCTCATAACCAACTTATAACTATATGATTACAACAATTATTAATACACTATCTAGTGTAGTCCAGTCTTACGTTGTTGTTAGGCAGCGTCAAGCTTATCAATAGTAAACTTGATAAGGTGCTAGAGAGATTAACTAAATAGTAGGTTAGGGTTTCTCATAGTAACCTTCTATTAATTGATCATAGTATTTTTCAAAGGAGCCATCTTCTTTCATAGACTTTAAAGCATCGTTGAATATCTCAAGTAGCCTGATTGAACTAGCTTTATTTTTAGGGAATAGCAAATGTTGTGTATTAGAAACTAGAGGTTTCGAATTATAGGTAATTTGTTTAGAAAATGAAGTGGGGAACTTCTTGTGAAGAAGAGAATAACCAGCCACTGAGCCTGTAACAAATATATCTAAACGATTTCTCAACAGCATATTAAAGCTAATTTCATCAGTATTGTTAACAATGATATTTAAACGTCCTGTCTTTTCTGCATCCCAAAAGGCTTCAGTGTAAGTGTAACCTCGAGTAGCACCAATTCTGTATTGGCCAAGGCTGCTTAATGTTTTCCAGCTGGTAAATTCTGTTGATTTAAGATGGAAGAATACATAGTCCTCTTCATAAAGGGGGTCGCTACAGTAAAAATGCTTTTTTCGTTTGGCAACACACATCCAATAAGCTGTTGCATGAACATGGCCTAACAAGCCTTCTTTGTAGCTTCTAGCCCATTTATGGTAGATGAAAGCAACCTTGTACCCTTTACGTTTAAATGCTTCTGAAATGATGTGGTGTACAAACCCACCATGTTTAAAGTCTTTTGATGACCAAGGTGGATATTCGCCTGTTGAAATTTTCAAAACTTGTTCTTCAGACGCAGATAAGGTACATACCACTAACAAAACTAGAGCGATTAGCTGTCGCATTAGAAAACACTTTCATCGGTCCTTACTTACAAGAAAGTTTAGCAGTATTCCTTATGAATCATTAGGCGGTTAGCGCTAATAATAACAAGCTCGACAGGCTGCTTGAAAGTCGTATTAAGCAGTAAATACAGCAGAGTCCTTTCCGCTGTATAGGGCTACTAGTGTATAGCTTCTAGAGCTTCAACTCGTGCTTTGAGCGCTTTGATAGACTCAAGTAGAACGGGAACTAAACCACGGTAATCAACGCGCAAATAGCCTTGAGCATCTTGCTTTACTAACGCTGGAAATTCAGCTTGAATTTCTTGTGCAATAACACCATATTCATACTGGCCAGCCAAATGGCCTTGAATACTGTCAGGACGCCATGAATAGCTATAGCCATGTAGACGACTGACTTTATCTAAGTTGTCTTGTAAAGGCTGAATGTTTTGCTTTAGGCGGATATCGCTTGGATTAAAAGGCCACATTAGACTCTCTCTGCCTGATGCATAGAAAAAATCATCATTAACAGAACCTGTTATGTTAACTTTAAATCGATGCCATGCACTTAATGAGTGCCAGCCTGGATGAGCATAGTAACCTGATTTACATTGGCTTTGAAAACCTATGTATTCATCAAACTCTATAGTGAGATAGTGCTTTTCTGCAAATGCAGAGACTTTATCAATATGCCACTCACCAGTAACGGTCTGATGACTACCGTCTTCATTATATAACCAGTACCAATCACTACCATCAACTTTGCCACAGTAGACTTTGCTTGTAGAGGTTTTAGCATCAGCAGTAGAAATAGTGCTTAGCGTTATAGCGCTGGTTAATAACAATTTAGATAATTTCATTTATTTAATCTTATTTAGTACTGACGTAAGGACTTATAAGTCTAGTGTCGTATTTAAATTTATATGTTGGCTTTTCGTGTTTATTTGTGATTATTTGCAAACAATAAAGTACAATGGTTTCAGTGGTATCATACGCACTGACTAATAATCCACCATAACCAGGACGCTTGGATGTATCTGTCGTGCTGGAACTAGACTCAGACTGGCTGTTATCAGCCATATTCGTATCACCATGGAAAGGTAAGGGAGTTGATGCTGTTCATCCTGTTGTAACAGCTATTGTCAGTCATCAAGGGTTATCCGCTATTTTAAAGCAATGTATTGACTATACGGGGGATGTAGATACCGTAGCCACCATTGCGTTAGCTGCGGTATGAAGTGCTGTCTAAACGATTAGAAAATGGCCGGTTCGGCTTAAATTACCTGAAAAAGCTAGGTTAGAAGTTATCAATAGCAATGGTTAATGGGTAAAAACCTGGGACTAGGTCTTATTACGACACACCTAAAATACGAAAGGACAAGCAGCCAAATAAGACCTGATCTATTAACCGCCATCCTATGGTGAATTTTTAGGCGGTTTATTTTTTCTAGCTTGATTTAATTTAGCTCTTTTTTCTAAGTACTGGTGTACCGCTTGTTGTATTTCTTCCTTGGTGGCATCGGGAGATATTTTGCCGGATTTTTTTAACATTTCGACTATCCGGTCATCTTGAGCCACAACCGGGGAAGAGCCTGCAGGACTGGTTTTAGCAGCTGCCGCTGGTACAGACGGTTCACCCGCATAACTGGTTGCAGTGAAACTGATCAAGATAATACTGGTTAAAATAGTTTTCATACTTCGCTCTTTTTATTATACCCTCACCCCAACCCGCTCCCAGAGGGAGAGGGGGCTAAAAGCAGCTTTTACGACAACTTTCCGCAGGGGTATTTCTGTTCTAATTAGAGTTTCGCAAAAAGCTTACTCCATATCAGACACTTCACTGAATATTTTATTTGACCCAAACAACACTACACAAGTTTCTTACTTTACTGAAAGTTTATTCTTGCTGAGGATACCAAACATTAATGATCCAGTAAGTTTGTTCACCTTCGGGTGTGTTCACGACCACTTCGTCATCCAATTGTTTACCTAACAAAGCACGTGCTAAAGGCGCATCCATACTAATTAACCCTTGTTTTAAATCAAATTCATCAGGACCAACGATTCGATAGGTGAATGCCTCACCAGCTTCATTTTCTAATTGTATCCAAGCACCAAAATAGACTTTATTGATATCGCTGGGTAATTGATCAACCACCACCAGTTTATCGAGCCGTTTTCTTAAATAGCGTACCCGGCGATCAATTTCACGTAGCTGCTTTTTACCATAGATGTATTCCGCATTTTCAGAGCGATCACCTAAGGCTGCGGCCTCACTCACTGTTTGCGTGACTTGAGGGCGTTTAACTCGCCATAAATAGTCCAATTCCTCCTTTAATCGAGCATGACCACTAGGTGTAATATAATGATTGCTTGGCGGCTGAGGAGGGCGGTAACGACTCATAATGTATATCCTGTAGCCAAACCTATCTGTTGTATTTATACCCTTCAAGGCTGATGTTAAGGTTTATAGGAGTTTGTCATTCGATCATCTTCCCTAAAAACCCTACACTTTGGGTATTGTATTCGTTTAAAGCCATTGACGCTGGTTAAAAAAATGTATTCAACGAAACCTAATTAGTGTATCTTACAGACCTTTTTTGCAGGATCGAAGTAGCCACTGTGAAACGCTATAAACAATCCATTTTATCCGATTACTTTATAGTGCAGGATTTAACCAATAACGTGAAGCATCTCATGGAGGCTAACTATGATATAGAAGCCTCGATGGATCGCACCCTGTGCACTGAAGTATTACAACATTCACATTATGTGGATGTGCTCACTGGTGCTCAGATCGGGAAGGTTTGCCCCATTTGTAAGGCAATATTAGATCGCCGAATTAGTAATATGCCACGCAGTAAATCAGCCTCTAGTCGAAAAGCCGACCTGGAAGAGGCTTTAGAGCCACAACAGCTGGCATTTGACTTTTAAACTATTTCCTTTGGCCTGCTCACTTTTTATCAACTGCACTAGACAAACGACTTAACTGGCTAGCCCAAGTATTTAATCAAATAGCTGGGCTAGCTACTTTGGCTGTAGTCTTACTCTGCACTGGCTGGTAAGGTACCGCGCTTTTCTAACACACCTTTTAGCTTATTTCTCATTTCAAGAATAATGTTTTCGGTGGTTGACCAATCAATACAGGCATCAGTCACTGAGACACCGTATTGCATGTCATCAGAAATTTTTTGATTACCCCAGCCAATATTACTCTCAACCATCAAGCCAATAATGGATTTATTGCCTTCGATAATCTGATTGGCCACATTATCCAGTACCAACGGCTGTAATGCAGGATCCTTATTAGAGTTAGCATGACTACAGTCGATCATAATATTGGCTGGTAATTTATGGCTCAGTAACTCTTGCTCACAAAGTGCTACATTGACTGAGTCATAGTTAGGCCGACCATTTCCACCCCGAAGCACGACATGCCCATAAGGGTTACCTTTAGTATGAATAATAGCCACCTGCCCCTGGCGATTAATTCCCAGAAAACGGTGCGGGCTGGAGACAGATTCCAGTGCATTAATTGCCACGGTTAAGCTGCCATCAGTACCATTTTTAAAACCAACAGACGAAGACAATCCACTGGCCATTTCCCGGTGGGTTTGCGACTCTGTGGTTCGTGCCCCGATGGCTGACCAGCTAATCAAATCTTGTAAGTACTGTGGTGAAATAGGGTCTAATGCTTCTGTTGCAGTTGGCAAGCCGATTTCTGCAATATCTAACAACAGTTGCCGACCAATTCGAAGGCCATCTTGAATTTTAAACGAGTCATTTAAATAAGGGTCGTTAATGAGTCCTTTCCAACCCGTTGTTGTTCTTGGTTTTTCAAAATACACACGCATCACAATATAAAGGGTATCTTGTACAGCTTCTGCCAGTTTTTTCAGGCGAGCAGCATAGTCCTTAGCTGCGTCTACATCATGAATAGAGCAGGGGCCCACGACAATAAATAGTCGGTGATCCTTGCGATCCAAAATATTTTGGATGGTTTCACGGCCTGTGGAGACAACATGAGCGGCCTGCTCAGACAGTGCTATTGACTGTTTGAGCTCTTCCGGGGTAACCAGTAGATCTTGAGATTCTACATTCAGGTTATCAATGATAATGTCCGACATTTTAATTCCTACTAAATACAAACTACCCGATCAACGGGTAACAAGAACCTTAGGAACGTGCACGAAATAACTTACGGTTTTGGAACAAAAATCTAGCAAGTTATTTCGTGCACGTCCCTTATTTGTGATTGCGTGTGTTGATGCAGTTTTATAATTCACTCCTCAACAGTTTCTATTGTAAGAGAAGTTGCAAGAAAATCAGCTGTTTGACAAAAATATTTTGTTATGAGACAGATAAATTCTATTTATGAGCACATTTGTTAGCCAATTTTGACTGTGTTTATGACTACCTGCTGCATTTGCTAGCTGTTTATAGGAAGGATCTTAAGAAAAGTTCGCCATCAGTTGTTGAAAACGACTTTCTAAAGCACTATGTAAATAAACACAATGGAATGTTCATAGAAATTTTCATTGCAAGTTCATCTGATTATTTTGTATCGATTCTTTATTGCTATTTGGAAAACTGCTTATGAGAATACTGGCTATTTTAAGTGTCAATATTTTACTCACTATTATCTACAGCCCATTAGCCTTGGGAGCTATTCCTAGTGTAGATGCTTCAGGGAAGCCTTATCCCTCTCTGGCACCGATGCTAAAACAAGTGAATCCGGCAGTCGTCAACATAGCAACTTATTCTACTCTGCAGTACCGGTATAATCCGCTATTAAATGATCCTTTTTTCCGACATTTTTTTAATATTCCTGATCAAAAGCGGTATCGTCAACAGCCCAAAAAACAACAGCAGAGTGCTGGCTCTGGGGTGATTGTCAACGCCAAAAAAGGGGTTGTATTAACCAACTACCATGTGGTTAAAGATGCTGATGAAGTGCAAGTAGCCTTAATTGATGGCCGTAGCTATCAAGCGAAAGTCATTGGCTCAGATCCTGATTTGGATATAGCCGTACTAAAAATAGACGCTCGTAATTTAACCGAAGTGGTAATGACAGACTCCAATAACCTGGAAGTGGGCGATTTTGTTGTGGCGATTGGAAACCCTTTTGGTTTAGGACAAACCGTGACGACAGGTGTGGTCAGTGCACTAGGGCGAAGCGGTTTAGGGATCGAAGGCTATGAAAACTTTATTCAAACCGATGCATCCATTAATCCAGGTAACTCTGGCGGTGCCTTGGTTAACTTAAAAGGAGAATTAGTCGGAATAAATACCGCCATCATTGCGCCAGCTGGTGGTAATGTAGGTATTGGTTTTGCTATCCCTATTAACATGGCAAAAGCCAGTATGATGCAAATTATTAAACATGGAGAAGTGAGACGAGGCCAAATTGGAGTAGGTATACAGGATATAACCCCAGGTTTGCGGGAAGCATTTAATTTAGCCAATGGTCAGTTGGGCGTATTAATCACCCATGTGGCACAAGGCTCACCTGCTGAAACAGCGGGGCTCAAGTCTGGCGATGTTATTTTAGCGGTGGATGGTAAAACCACCTCATCCACGGGGCAACTCCGTAGCCAGTTAGGGATTAAACCCATTGGCGATCAAGTAAAGCTTGCCATTTTACGCGAAGGTAAGCAAAAGAATGTAGCCGTTACTGTAGCCAGTCCAGAAGGTCTTGCTGTCAGCAGTGACCAACTACATCCATTACTTGCAGGTGCTCAGTTTAAAAACAATCCAGATGGTGAAGGTATTCTTGTGGCGTCTTTAATGCCTAACTCAGCAGCTGCCTATAGTGGATTAAGGCCGGGTGATATTATTATTGGGGCTAACAAGCAACGCATTTTTAGTCTGGAATCTTTTCATCGGGCACTGCAAAAAAGTCAGTCTTCAGTATTGCTATATATCAATCGAAACGGGGCAGCCTTGTATTTGGTGATTCGTTAGCAGTACGCTATAGTCAGTCATTCAGGACACTAACCGCTTCCAAGTGTTGGATATCCGTAAAGTAAAGAGCTGCGCGAATAGGTTCATTACCCAGCACTTGGAAGGTTTGCACATACCCTTTTAATTGCGCACGATACTGTTGTACTTCTGCTGCAATCTTTTCTTCAATCGAATTAACGGTCGTTTGCGCTAACTGCACTGTTTTATAATCAATAATCCAGCGGATTTTAGTATCAGTGTCAATAAAAGTCCGGTCTACTACATAGTGGATGGTTTTATCACGCATTTGCAGAGTTAACGGATATTCGCACTGGCTGGCTGGGTGTTGATGATTTAAAAACCATTGCGCTTTAGGATCAGCCAAGGTGTTTTCTATAGCATGTTTTACCTGATGGCAGGCACTAGTGAGCTCATCTTGAGCAATCCCTAACTGACGTAATTGGTTGCGCCAAATGGTATAGCGCTGCTGACAATATTGCTGGGGCTGGCTGGCAACCTGCTCAATACCTAATAAGGTAATGTGGTATAACGCTCGATGCACAACCGTACCTACGTGGCGGGGCACTTCATCCCACACCATATCGGGTAAATTTTCTTCATCATTAAACTCTTCACCCCGGTAGGCTTTTAATAATTGCCCATAGGGTTGTGCGGGTGGTTGATAATGGCTGGGTAATCGCCAGCCGGTCGATAAATCCATACCGGGCCCTGTTGGTTGTGAGGGAAGGGTAACGGGTGTCGTTTGCCAACTGACCTGATCTTTGATCGCCGGCCAGATGGTTGCTAACAACGATGAAGCCACTGGGGCTTTAACCTCACCAGACGTTTCTTGTTGCTTGCCATTAAATAATAAATATAATTTTTTGATTGCTCGGGTAGCCGCTACATATAATAGCCGGGTATTTTCCAGTCGCTGTTTTTGCTGTTGCTGATGTCGAATAAAATCATAAATCGCATCACTTTGTGCTTCGTAAGCATGCACAGGGCTTAACAATAAATGGTCATCACCAGTTGTGCTTAAAAATTGCTGCCAAACCAACAGGGATTTATCATCCGCTCGCGGCTGTTTATCCAGGCCAGGTAAAATCACCACATCAAACTCTAACCCTTTGGCTTTATGAACTGTCATAATCTGCACTTGCGGATTAGCATCCAGGTCAGGCTGAGCGTATAAACGATTCAGCTTATTTTCAAAAGCCGCTAGATCAAGCCCAGCAAAAGGTGTGGCATATTCTCGAAGGGTTGCGAAAAATACCTCTGCTTCTTGTCGGCTCAGCTCATGATCAAGAGACGCCTCACCCCCTATTTGCTGCCAGCAACCTGCTAACACTTGAGCAAAGGGCTTTCGCTGCCGCTGATTAGCCACTTGCTGAAAAGTGGGGGTTAATAACGACAATCGCTGTTGACCATGGGGAGATAATTGGGCTAAGACAGTCTCATCTTGTATGCGACTTAAGACAGTTGATGCTGACTGGGTTTGCGCCAGTATTTCCAGGTCATCATTACTTAAACCACACCAAGGAGCACGCAAGGTTGCCAGCCAGGCTAGCTTATCTGCTGGATTTAGCAGCGCTTTGGTCAGGGATAATAAGTCTTGAATCACCGCTCGGCTGACCAGCGGATCAATTTCAGTCGCCTGCCATTTAATGCCTGCAGCCTGTAACGCAGCAATAATGTCACGTAAATGACCGCGGCTACGTACCAGGATAGCAATGGTATCCGTGGCTGACATGGCTAAATGCTGGTTTACTAAATCAACGGTTTTTGCAGCCTCCAACTGTCGACCTGTTTCATCATGAAAGCCAATACACTCAACTGCAGTACCAGCCAGCGCTGAATTAAAGGCCGTTGATTGAGCATAACTGACGGCCCCTAAGGGAATATTTTCTTGTTGGGGAAAGCTCTGTTGAAAGGTATTATTCACCCAGTCAATCACCTTAGCCTGGGAACGAAAATTAACGGTTAATGCAAGCGGTGTCAGGGCAACCGAACCAATTCCATGCTGGCGGGCATTCAGGAAAATCCCTACATTAGCATCTCGGAACCCATAACAGGATTGCATACCATCTCCAACAATAAATAGGCTACGGCCATCGTCTGTTTGCCAGCCTGCTGTCAGCTTTTCTAATAAGGCTAATTGGGGCTTAGCGGTATCCTGAAACTCATCCACCAGAATATGGTTAATTCGATAGTCCAAAACCAGCGCCAAATCCGTAGGGGCATCCTCTGAGCCAAGTGCAGCCAGTGCTGCTCGGTTAATTTCAGTATGGTCCACCTTGCCTTGCTCAGTAAAGGTCACCATTAGCTGGGCCACTAGCAATGGCAGCAGCTGACAAAGGGCAATGAGTAACTCACCTTGTTTGGTTTGATAATGTACGGGTGGTAATAACCGTAAATACGCCAGTTGCTGAGCTAAACCGGGCTGGGTTGCCAGGACATCAATTAACCCCAGCATCCGTTGCTTCATTTCTTTAAAATAGAGCTTTTCTGCTTTGGTTTTACCGGTTGGGAAGCCAATCGTTTTTGTCACCGATTTACGCCAACTGCCGTCTTTCGTGACCAATAATTCAACCAATGCTAACCATTGGGGGAAGGCATCAGGAGTGGTATTGGGTAAACCCGTTAAGCCAATACAATGATTTAAGGGGTGATCAGGATTTTCCTCGGCGAGCTGTTGTCCAGCAAAGTCCGCCAGCTGAACCAACTCACTGCCATGATAATGAATGGCACGAGCAGCCGTAGTTAAACTGTCAACTATTACCGCAACCAGACCTTGTTCAATATGCTGCAATAGTTGTTGAGTATCAGCGGCAACCACATAAGGTAACCACTGGTCACGACGACTCAACAGCCCTTCCAGTAATAACGATAGTTTATTTAAATCATTATCCAGATGCAGTAGCAGCTTACTCAATAAGTCAGCTTCAGGAGACGACTGGCGGAGTAACCCAAGAAACTTTCTTACCGCTTGTTGATAGCATTCACTGGCATCATCCAGAATATCTGGCATCCCACCAAAGCCAGTTTGGAGTGGAAAGTGGCGCACTAAATATGCACATAAACTGTCGATGGTTTGAATTCGTAACCGGTTAGGGTTAACCAATAGCTGCCAATCATAGTGCGTATCTTGGGCTAACACCTGTTTTGCTAATAACCAGGTTTGCCGTTCATATTCATTAGCGGGCTCGCTTTCTGTTTGGGCACGACGAATGGCGTTTAAAATTCGGCTATGCATTTCTGCCGCCGCTTTACGGGTAAACGTAATACAGAGTATTTCCTCTGGCCGCTTTACTGTTGCTAATAGAGTCAATACTCGCTGGGTCAGCAGGCCGGTTTTTCCAGAGCCCGCAGGAGCGGTTACAGCAAACGAACCTGTTGGATCCAGCGCCTGCTGGCGGGCTTGCCAATCAGCTGGTCGACTAATCTCACTCATAGCGGCCACCCTGGTGGTTGATTCGACATAAACTGGCTAAATCACAATAACGGCAGCTTTGCGTTGACTTAGGATCAATACGACTATCGCCTTCTAAAAATGCAGTAGCTAACTGGCCTAGCTGCTGTTGCCATTGAGCTAAAGTCGCTTCCCACTCATTGGGTAATTCCCGCTTATTTTTTTCAATCGGTATAATTTGTGGAATGCCCGTATCCGTTTCACTTAAACCACGAAAACCACGACCTTTGGGTGATAAATTGGCAAAGCAAATCGCACCAATATGGCTGTTGGCTACGGTGCAATACAACGGTAGCTGGGGATCATCCAATCGCTCCGAGGCCCAAGCGGCATCGGTGGCCGGTGTCATCTTGTAATCAATTAATAAATAGGAGCCATCAGCAAGCTGGTCGATTCGGTCAACCCGCAGGCTTAAAGGTAACCCGGCAATCGTACAACGCTTGCCTTGTTCAATAGCTACCACTTGAAAAGGTGGCCGCTCCTTTTCAATGCCTAGCCAGGCAGTTAACCATTGTTTTAATCGAAGCTGTTCCAATTGCTGATAACGGATCGATAGCACATTGGGGAACTGTGGCAGTAGTCGTTTTAACCCATGGGTTGTAGCACGCTGAATGAGTGCTTGTAATGCATCATCTGATGTATTGATCAGCGTGTCATGATTTTTTAATTCACGCCAAATGACTTCTAAACCATGATGTAAACACTGGCCCCGTGCCCACGCTGGCAAACCAATCAGTGGTAAGGGTAGGGCACTGACCTCCAAACGATGTTTTGCAAAAGCTTGAAATGGGCAGTTGGCTTGGCTTTTTAAAATCTGACTGCCGCCTTTGATTGTTGTAGTCTCTGCGTTAACTGGTTGAGACTGCTGGGTTGAATAAGTTTCCAAGGCAACGGTCGCTGATGATATCTGGGTCTGTGAAGCTAACCACGGGCTAGCTTCAACAGTTGGCAAATCATCTAGTAGTGGGCATAAGTGCTGCTCTTTATCCCCACTCATCCGAGCATAACTAAAAATAATTTGCTCAGCATTATGTTTATAGGTGTCGATAATTTCTTTGGTAAAAGCCAACTCCCGCTCAACTGAAGCATGGGGCATCATATTAGCCACTTGAATATCAATGGGAATAAACGGGTTAGGCTTGGGAATAGCTGGCCAGGTACTGTCATCAAAGCCCATTAACCAGCAATGGGAAAACCGCAACCCTGCCCCTTCTAATGAGCCCAGAATCTGAATCGGGGAGTCTTTAGTCTGGGCCTGAAACGTCACCTGTTGTAATTGTTTATAGAGTAACCGGCTGGCTTCAATTAAAGGAATTTGCCCAACAATTTCATCTAGCCCAGCAAAGGCTTTAATTTCTTCATAAAATCGGGTCACTTGCTGGTATTCCACACTATCCAACCGGCGCTCACCTGGCCAGCCTAAACACTGCCACTGCTGATAAAACAGTTTTATCCAATGGCTTGGATAATGACGACGATTTTGGTAACCCGCCTGCGCTTTGATTTTTAGTTGTTCAATTGATTGTAATGCCTGAGTAAAAGGGCAGCTGGCCTGATTAAATAAATCCTGCTGCAAGTCAGTAGACAACTCTTGTTGCTGTTTATCAAATAGCTGCTGACTCATCTGTCGTAGTCGACTAGGGGAAATCATCAACTGCTGACTACGAATGATCTGCTCACTAAGCAGCGCAGAAAAATCTAGAGGTAAGGCATCAAGGTGATAAAAGGGAGATGTCAGCCACTGACAAAGTTGTTCAACCTCCAGCTCTGGCTTGTTTAATTCAATCATTGCCAGGGCAGTGGCGATGATGGGTTGTTGCGACAAGGGCTGTCCGGCTGAAAAGTTAAAGGGCAGGGTATAACGTGGGCATTCTGGCAAATTGACTTGGGGCTCAAAGACTTGTTGAAACGTAGTTTCGACTTGTTGCCGGTGTAAGTGCAAGTCGGGCACGATAATCCCAATCATAGCCTCTGCATTGTTTGCTAACACACCATGGGCCCAGTTGGCTGCTGCCTGCAGCTCATCTGCAAAGTTATTGAGTTCTGTACGCTGACAATAAGGCTGGTCGACCCGTGGTCGATAGTGATGGGCTTGTTCTGCCAACCCCTCAATAATGGCTTGATGTAACGGACTCAAATTATCAAACCCCACCAAATGAATATGGGGGTATTGAGTAAGCCAGCTTCTTTCACAAGCTTTTAAAATAAAGTGGGCGGTGTGGGTTTTGGTTAAATAATGTTTAACCTGACAAGTGGCTAAAAACTGCTTTAGCCACTGCTGAAAACACTCACTGTCATGGGTTGTTGCTAAAGCCGACTCTCGCCAATCCAGTTGCCATAGTAACAATAAATCAAATGCCTTCTTGGCAGTTTGTGCTGCTGAAGCAGTTTTAACTAAGTGATCGCCGCTGTGTTGCTGGATAATTTGTTCCCACAACAGTTGTTCCCTTAACTCTGATAACACAATATGATCAGCCGCTGGCTGAAAATTGCTGTCAGCCAATCGCTGCCACAAGCTTTGCAGCCAGTGCTCGATGGCCATGACTCTGGGAGTAGGCCAAGCCTGGTGATGAGCAGCCGTTTGCTGTGCGGCATAAGCCGCCTGAATTTTCGCCGTCATCCGCCGGTTGGGGGTAAGAATCAACTCCCCTTGTTTTAAGGCGCTTTCTAAACCAGAAATATCAAACAGTGCTTTTGTCACAGGACAATCGTTGGCTAATTAAATTAAGGGGTATTGTAAGAGGATGAAATGCATTTGCCTACATTTGCCATAATCAACCCCGCTGATTGCCACCGTTCTATGGCTAAATCAGTAACAAACCAAACTACACTTAAGAGGTTGTTACTGATTTATGTTTATTGCCCACCTACCAGCTGGCTATTTGGTAACACAATTACTCATCAAGCATAGGCTTCGCCCTGATACTAAAAAGCACAGCTCTTGGTTAATTGGCATAGGTCTGTTTGCTAGTGTATTACCAGATTTTGATCTGTTGTACTTCTACTGGTTTGATCAGCGACAGCATAACCACCATAGCTATTGGACCCACACCCCAGCTTTTTGGCTAGCTATTTTTCTCTTGCCTTGTGTTGTCGCTTTGCTGTTTAAGCAACGAATGCTGCTGACAACAATAGTCGTGTTATTAATGAATGTTATGCTACATCTGTTACTAGACAGCATCGCCGCTGAAATATTGTGGCTATACCCTGTTGTTAAGCAAAGCTTCGGTTTAGTAGAAGTGCCTGCTCAGTTTGCCTGGTGGCCACTTAACTTCCTTTTGCATTGGAGCTTTTTGATTGAAGTGTTGATAGTAGGGGTTGCACTTTATCAGGCTAAAAAGCAGTTTTTACTTAAATATCATATAGTTAATGAATAATCTTAAACTTGTTTATTAGTTATATCGTGGAATATTTTTTTAACTTAATGTAAATTCTAGATTTTTAATATTTTTTGATAATAGTCAACTAGTTATAGTGTTTAGTTAAAGTGGATTTCTAATAATAGAAAGCATTGTGTATGAATAAAGGAGGGGAATAAAGCTATGGCGCAACCCAACTTCCCCCTTTGGAAGCCGTCGCAAAAGTTATATTTAGCTCCCTCTCCCTCTGGGAGAGTGCTGGGGTGAGGGTGAAGTACCCCTACGCGGCACAGCCAGCTTTTTTTATTTCTAATTAGTGCTGCTGTCACTAGTCTTGCGTAGCAGACTAGCCCCCCTTCATCAAAGGGGGGAACTAGAACGGCGGAAGAATATTCTGCTATTCCACATCAAACACTAAGCAGCTTTGAATGAAGAGATAATTTTTGTCAATTAGAGTTGCTATCACTAGTCTTGCCATAGCAGACTAGCCCCCTCATCCTAACCTTTTCCCCAGAGTGGAGAAAGAACTTAAGTTAGGAGTACTTGTGCAACAACTTTTAATACTCCATCCATTCTGGAGGTTTTATGCCAGCGCAGTTAACTGACAAATTAGTCATTGCCATTTCATCGAGAGCGTTATTTGACCTGGAAGAAAGTCACCGTATTTATGAAGAAGAGGGCCTAGATGCTTACCAGGAGTACCAGATTGCCCATGAAAATGAAATATTAGCGCCTGGTGATGCCTTTCCTTTAGTCGCTAAATTATTGAAACTAAATGAACGGCTTGGGCAAGATAGGGTGGAAGTGATTCTATTATCACGCAACTCAGCAGACACTGGGTTGCGTATTTTTAATTCCATTGAACATTATGGTTTAAATATTGTTCGAGCGGCTTTTTGTGGAGGGCAGAGCCCTTACCGCTATATTGCTTCATTTAATTGCCATTTATTTTTATCTACTCATATAGAAGATGTAACCAATGCCCTCAGTTCAGGCTTTGCTGCTGCCATGATTATGCCTTCAGCCAAGTCCGCTGATGAGCCCAGTGATGATACATTACGGTTTGCATTTGATGGGGATGCGGTGGTGTTTTCTGATGAAGCAGAACAGATTTACCAGGCTGAAGGGTTGGAAGCATTTGCAGCCAGTGAGCGCGCTGCAGCCAAATTACCCTTATCAGGTGGCCCATTTAAACCGTTTTTAGCTGCATTACATAAGCTGCAAAGTGAACTCCCAACCAAGCAAAGCCCTATTCGAACGGCGCTCGTCACTGCTCGATCAGCGCCTGCCCATGAGCGAGTCATTCGCACGTTAAGAGAGTGGGGGATTCGCTTAGATGAGTCACTATTCTTAGGCGGGTTGGCCAAAGGGCCTTTTTTAAAGTCTTTTGGCGCAGATGTCTTCTTTGATGATCAAGTCGGGCACTGTGATTCAGCCAGGGAGCATGTAGCAACAGGGCATGTCCCTCATGGCGTGACCAATAATCAAGAAGAACTCAAAAACTAAAAGAAAGCATACTTAACGCCTAGTGCAAAGAGGGTACTGGCAAGTACTGGGTGCATGACTTTTTCTGGAAGCCGAGCGCCCAGCCGAGAACCAATATAAATAGCAGGCAGTGAGCCAACCAGCAGGCTAGCCAAAAGTCCAAAATCCACATTACCTAACCAGATATGTCCTACACCCGCAATAAAGGTGAGTGGCACGGCATGAGCCAGATCAGTCCCTACTACTTTTACTCCAGTGAGCTTCGGATAAAGCACCATCAGTAACGCCGTGCCAATTGCTCCAGCCCCCACAGATGAAAGCGTTACCAGAGCGCCTAATAAAGCACCCATGACAAGCGTAATAGTCGCGATGTGTCGGGTAATAAACTGTTGTATAACAGAAGGGTGACTACTGTCTAATGCAAGGCGAGACCTTGCTAACAATACAACAGCTGTCATGATCAGCATAAAACCTAAACTGCTTGTTAGTAGGTGGCTATATTCTGAACTATCTTTGAAGTAGTAGTTAAGAAGCAACACCGTTAAGCCCGCTGCTGGTAAGCTACCGGCTCCAAGCAGTCCTACTAAACGCCAGTTAATTGTCCGGCGCTTGTGGTGTAACGAAACACCACTGGCTTTGGTAATGGATGCATATATCAGGTCAGTGCCAATGGCAATATGTGGGGGAAAACCAAACAACAACAATAGAGGAGTCATCAGTGACCCTCCACCTACCCCTGTTAACCCAACGGCAAGTCCAACTGTGGCGCCTGCCAAAATATAAAGCAAAACTTCCATCAAATATGGTCTAAAGTTATAAATGGTGATAGAAAAGCTATGAATTAGAGAATATAACCATAATGCTTGGAAATTTAGCGGTTTCCATCTATTCTTGAAAAGAATATTTATTTATATTTTTATGCTTTATGCATATAAATGCCGAATGGAGGGGTTATGAAGTTGCAACAGTTGCGCTATATCTGGGAAGTAGCGCATCACGATTTAAATGTTTCGGCTACCGCACAAAGCCTTTATACATCACAGCCTGGTATTAGCAAGCAAATCCGCTTATTAGAGGATGAGCTTGGGGTTGAAGTTTTTGCTCGCAGTGGCAAGCATTTAACTCGGGTGACACCAGCCGGTGAAGCAATAATCAAAACCGCTGGAGAAATTCTACGTAAAGTAGAAAGTATTAAACAGGTGGCGCAGGAGTTCAGTAATGAACAAAAAGGTAGCTTATCTATTGCCACCACTCACACGCAGGCACGCTATGCGCTGCCCACTGTCATTAAAAAATTCATACAGCAGTATCCAGAGGTCTCTTTGCACATGCACCAGGGCACGCCTATGCAAATTGCAGAGATGGCTGCGGATGGCACCGTCGATTTTGCTATCGCCACAGAAGCAATGGAGCACTTTAACGATTTAATTATGATGCCATGCTATCGCTGGAATCGTTGTGTGTTAGTGCCTAAGGATCATGCGTTAGCACAAAATAGCCGATTAGAGCTGGAAGATGTAGCTAAATACCCGATCGTCACTTATGTATTTGGCTTTACAGGTCGCTCAAAATTGGATGAGTCTTTTATGAGTAAAGGACTGACCCCTAAGGTTGTATTTACCGCCGCTGACGCCGATGTTATTAAAACCTATGTCAGGCTTGGCTTGGGGGTAGGTATTGTAGCCAAAATGGCCTATAACCAAGACTTGGATCAAGACTTAGTCGCACTGGATGCCAGCCATCTGTTTGAATCCAGTATTACGAAAATAGGCTTTAGGAAAGGTACATTTTTACGCGGCTTTATGTACGAATTTATTGAGCAATTTGCACCTCACCTCAATAAAGATATCGTAAATGATGCCTCACAACGGCATAACCGAGCTGAACTGGAAGAATTATTTGACACAGTACAACTACCCATCTACTGAAGTGTATAACCAGGGCTGACTTGAAGCATATTAGTCAGCCTGTTTCACTGTAGCCACTCACCACAAAGCAGCTTACAGCGTTTCAACTTTATTCTTATAGGCTTCTTCTTACGAGAGGTGCTTAAGCACTTCCTGCACTAACTTGAAGTAAACGGTATACACTACCTGCTGGCCATCAGAGTGATCGACAATAAAGAAGGGCGCTTTATCCACCTGTAAACTTTGGGCTAACTGCATACCTTCACTATTTGGATCATTCTCATGCGCTTCAACAATACGCTCAATGTGCTTTATATGCCCCGACTTTTCCAGCCGATGCAACACATCGGCACACTTTTTACAGGGTGAGCCATCAGCCAATACTTTCTTTACCAACGTTATTTTTACAGTCATGATTTCTTCTTTAAGTCATTGATGGACACTTAAAAATAATTACTTTTAAGTGTCCTTATTTGGAGTTGCTTGCATGTAGCCCACACTCTTTCTGCGTTGCTTCTTCCCACCACCAGCGACCTGCCCGCTCATGTTGATTAGGTAACACTGGACGGGTACAAGGTTCACAACCAATACTGACAAAGCCTTTACGATGTAATTCATTAAAAGGCACATCATATTCATGGATGGTTTCCCATACTTGTGCAGAACGCCAGTTAGCGAGGGGGTTAAATTTATATAGCGGGTTTTCCTGACTACCAAAGCTTAGGTCTTGCTCAATCACTGGAATATGGGCACGAGTATTAGGGCTTTGATCTTTTCGCTGTCCGGTAATCCAGGCATCCAATTGACTCAACTTACGTCGTAGGGGAGCTACTTTACGAATACCACAACATTCCTGATGACCATCTTGATAAAAGCTAAAAAAACCTTTGGTTTTTACAAAAGGTTCTAGCTCAGCAGGATCAGGGGCTAACACCTCTATCTCAATGCCATAATGTTCCCGAACTTGATCAATAAAACGGTAGGTTTCAGGGTGCAGACGCCCGGTATCCAGGGTAAATACAGAAATATTATCAGTGACACGAGTAGCCAGCTCGATAAGTACTACGTCTTCGGCACCACTAAATGAGATAGCAATATTTTCAAAGGTATTAAAGGCCAGCTCGAGAATCGCTTCAGGATCCCGCTCACTGTATTCCAGCTGCAATTGGAGGGTGTTGAGCGGCTTAGTCACAATCGTTACCTATCCTCACACTGTCAGGTTGCCTGCATAATATTTGCGACAGCCTGTTTTCACTTATTATCACGGTTAGGACATGTAGTGTTAACAAGTCCAGGTATTAAAATTATCAGTTATAAAACTTACTTATAATAACAAGCTATAGCTATAAGGGATAAATAAAATCTTTATCTAATTATATGTAGAGAGGGTATAACAACTCACCTTATTAAGGATGAGCCAATACTCAGCGGTTATCTATACTAAGGTCTATGCTAAAACGTTACACCTTACTTTGCCTTGGTATGTCGGGTATGTTCATTTGCCCATTAATAGCCAAGGAAATCAAAATAGCTTATAACAGCGACTGGCCTCCCTATTCATATACCGATAAAACAGATGGAATAGTCAAAGGTATTTTAGTTGACTTACTGGATCACCTATTTATTGAGCAACTAGGTATTAAAACGATCAACTATGGTTATCCTTGGAAGCGGGTGCAATCTGAAGCCAAAGCAGGGTTGATGGATGCTTTTATTACGGTTCCCACCAAGCCACGGCTGGAATATGCACTACGTTCTCGTAATATTGTTTATACCCTTAAAATGCAGGGAATAACTCGGCAAAACAAGGTTTTTATTGACCAGATAAACCGAGTGAAAACCGTTTATGGATTAAATACATTTAAGGTTTGCGAAATTATTGGTAATGGCTGGGGGTATCGTTTTTGGCAACAGCATAATGTGAGTTTTCAAGCAGTACCCAAGGTCAGCAATTGTTTATTGTTGATTGCCAAAGGGCGTGCTGACTTGATGATTCAGCCTTTAGCTGTGGGTTCTGCTGAGCTGTCTCGATTAAAGCTGACAAAAAAGCTGATCATTTTGCCGAAAGTCTATGGTGAAATGAAATTCACTTTGCTACTGTCCAAACAGTCCAACCTTTATGACCGAGTATTAGTAGATGAGTTTGATCAGGTGATCGATAAGTTGAAACAGGAGCAAGCTTACCAGCCCTTATTAGACGCCATTATGGCCAAAATGACCGCTGCTACTTGGTAACTTGCCCCTATACTCTATAGGTGATAAAAGCGTATCAGCGGCTAAAATAAGGCAGCTGATACTTATTTTAGTTGATTGAGGGCATTCATTAAGTTGCTAACTTTTGCCCATGCTTCTTGATACTCATCCTCACACTTAGAATCAGCGACAATACCGCCGCCGCCCCAGCAATAAAGCCCTTGACCTTTAGCAACCAGGGTACGAATCGCAATATTAGTATCCATTTGTTGATTAAAACTGATGTAGCCAATAGCACCACAATAAACACTGCGAGAGACAGGCTCCAGTTGCTGAATAATTTCCATCGCTCGAATTTTAGGTGCACCAGTAATTGAGCCCCCAGGAAATGCCCCCGTTAATAAATCAAAATAGTTAGCACTGCTGTGTAACTGGCCTGTCACCGTCGTCACCAGATGATGGACATTAGCAAAACTTTCCAGCTCAAACAGGTGTGGTACTTTTACCTGGCTACAGTGCTTGCTCAAGTCATTTCGTAATAAATCCACAATCATTAAGTTTTCTGCCCGGTCTTTTTCACTATTTAACAGGGCTTCTGCTTGTAAACGGTCTATTTCAGGGTCAGTACTGCGTGCTCGAGTACCCTTAATAGGCTTAGTTTCGACGAAATATTGATCAGCTTTAATAAAGCGCTCTGGCGAATGACTTAATACAGTGATCTCTCCAAATCCAAGATAGGCCGAAAAAGGAGCAGGGCTGGTCTTACGCAAATGGCTATAGGCCGTTAGCAAATCTCCGCAAAACTGGCTGTCAAACCGTTGGGTAAAATTAACCTGATAACAATCACCCGCTTGGATATAGTGCTGTATTTGCTTAAAAGCTGCTTGATATTGGGCTTGGGAAAGCACTGGCTGAAACGGTTTAGTCAGCTTAAATGATTGAGGAGGTTGCGCGGGTGCCAATTTGGTTAGGCATTCTTGTAATTGTTGATATTCCTCACGGGAAAGAGACGGGTGAGCCACTAAAACCGCCTGCTGTTGCTGATGATCAACCACAACCGCCCATAAATAAAGCCCAGCCATTAAGCAAGGCCATTCATCATCCTGATGATTGAAGCGCTGGGGTTCGGTAACGGCTTTTAAATCGTAACCCCAATAGCCCAGCCAACCACCTACAAAAGGCCAATGACAGGCAATCGGTTCAAACTGCTCAAATAATTGTTGCTGTAAAACAAAGGGATTTTCTTGAAGTAGCTTGGATTCTCCTGAAAGCAGGTTTTGTAGGGTACAGCTCCCTTTCTGATAGTGTAAAAAATAGCGTGGGTTGGCGGTAATAATATCAAAGCGACCATCAACGTGCTTTCCATTAGTACTATCCAGCCAGGCAGGGAAGGGCATATGGCGCAATGCAAGAAAATAATCCAGGCTATTGGGCGAGTAACTAACTGCTGTGACGGTAGCTTGCTTCATAACATCTAATACTAGGGGGCTATCAACGTTTCCAAAAAGACCGCGGCATTGTAACGGGCTAGCCCGAGTATTTCATCAAACCACATGAAATTTCCATGTAGTCTAGTGAAATCAAGCACCATCAAGCTTTTACAGGTACCTGAGTTCGTTGTAAAAAAGCACAACAGTTGCTCTTTTACAGAATGATTACAGTGTTTGAAATATAACCCAGCATAGCAATAAGTCTACTGTTGTTTAGCGCTTGTAGTTACAACAGCCCACTCATATATGCTTTTTATCGCCCTTCTTTATAGATGTGTTCACTTATTTATTACCTCATATAATAAACATCACTTGTTGGGTACTGGCTTGCTAATTGCTTTGATAATTCCAATCACACTCCACTTATAAAACAGCCTCGATCAATATAAAGGAGAATGTAATGGAATCTAGCACTTTATTGATGAGTCAGCTCACTGGTGAGTGGGGGACAATCAAATGGCTATTAGTGACTCTTATTTTCTTATGGTTGGCTAGTGCGACTGTGCTAGCAATGTTGGTCATCAAAGCTAAGCGCTGGCTAGTTCATATTGACGCAGTCCAAAAGCGTAAACTGTTTAGAGAACAAGCTGACGAGTTTCTAGAACAAAATAAGCTGGATCAACTACAAAAAATCAGTGAGCAGCGAGTAGAAAACTACCCTAACGATACATGGTGTCATTGGTATTTGGCTTTAGCGTTTTATCACAAAGGGCGCTGGCATGATGCGAAACGTACCTTCCAAACCATTCTCCAGTTAAACCCCAGCTGGCGTGAAACCGTTAATCCTTATGTTGAAGATTTAATGACCAAAATATCCAATAGCCGGCCTGGACTGGTGAAATAAATACTTGCTGATTGGCTACTCCTTAACTATGTTTTTTGGCACAGTCCGTTATTAGCCTGGTTATCAGGCTATTATTGTTTTTCTAAAAACTGACTGTATTCATAAGGTGCAGTCATCTTACCCTGCACCAGACCCTACTCTATAAGAAAACACTCAAGGAAGAAAAACTATGGCAATCGACACTGGACTGATAGGCTCAGTCATTAATGCCTTACCCTTGGATCGCATGATCTCTGCTCCTTTAAATGCAATGATCAAAGCCCAAGTACAAGCAAGTAAAGCTTATGCAGACTTCTTGTTAACCGTCTGTATTAAAGATGGTAAAGCTATTGCGGTTGAGTTTGAATACGATGAGACCTTGGTAAACTCTGAAGGTAGATATCAAGGTACCTTAACCAAAACCATGCGGATACCTTTATTAGCAGCGATTAGCCATCCTAATATTACTGTTGATGAAGGTAAAATTGATTTCGAACTAGAAGTCAGCCAGTCTGAAGAAACCCACTCATCTACTGAAGCCGAAGCATCATTGGAAGCCAAAGTAGGTTGGGGACCTTTCAGCGTCACTATCAATGGTCGTGTTTCTCATAAGTCAGAACAAACTCGCAAAACAGACACTCGGGCTAAGTACAGTATTTCTACCACTGTTAAACGTCAAAATCCTCCAGAAGCGCTAATGCGGGTGATTGACTATCTTACTGATGCAGCCACCAAACCGGTTGTATTACCAAATGCTAAGCCAGAAAACACTGATGCATTACCTAAAGATGATGTATTGCCTGCACCTCAGGCAGATGAAAAGAAAACTGGCTCTTAATACTTAAGCAGTGATTATTTGCCCCTATCCTCTGAGTAAAGCGGGTAGGGGCGCTTATTTATGGGTGATAACCGTCACAAAAGCGTCTTATGTCTTACTTACTTGTGGCTGTCATTGAGGGGGAATAAAAATGGTATTCAAAAAAAATAAAGAACCCATTAATAGTGTTACTTTAACGAATATAACTCGCGGCATGCACCATGCAGCCATGACCACAACCAGTATGGTGGCGCAGCAGTATGTCAGATTATTTGAACAGTTTTTTGACCGAGAAGACCCTAAAGATCCTGACTCTCCCCTGAAAGCTAAAATGGTTGAAATAAAACTAGGGGATAACCACTCAATGTATGTGCCGTTAATTTCAATGGTAGCTCCCAAAGGCATTGTGATGGACCGAATGAAAGTCGCAATGTCAGTTAAAATGGAAGAAATTGAGCTGAAAAAAGCCACGTCTGCCGATAATGCGGAGCAAATGCGAAGAGGTGGATTCACCGTCTCTTTTCAGTCCAACAAACGAGGCAAAGGCGATGGGCGTTATGCTGATGAAATTGAAATTGATATGGAGTTTCAAGCGATCGAACCACCTGAAGGCATTATGCGGGTAATTGAAGAGTATACCAATCTAATTGGGCCTGTATCAGCTACCCCTGAGCCACCTAAGCAGGACGAGAAGCAAACAGAGCCCGCTACGGAAGACTAGTTAGCATAATAAAATAATTAGGATTAAATAAATATAAAATTGATTATGGATTATTTGCTTACAGACCCTCAATAACTACTGATTCCCCCTTTTAAAGGGCTGTTTATCAAAGACAGTTTAGGCACCAACACTACGTATTTAAAGCTGCTAGCAGGATTAGCAGCTTTATGCCATTCACTAATAATGCCTAGATTTTTTATCAATCTTTCCAATTTAAATAGTATTCAACCAAGAGAGAGTATTTTAATATTATTCCTCAATAATAGTGTATTTTTCATCTCAACTGGTACAAACCTTCAACAAATATTAATTTCACTGCGATCAATAATTTATTATAAATAATCACGTCTCTTCCTTACTTATTTAACTAGTGGCTCGTGAAAAAAACTTCATCTATAAGAAAAAACATTTTTTGAACGAATGAATGTGCAATATATCGCTTTATTTTATCGTCAGAGACATTAACTTTATTGCAGCACTTGTTTTTATCTGGGCTTTATCGCTGACTGAGTGAATAGACACACTTGTTTTATCAGTCATTTTTAAAATTATTAGTAAGTGAAGCATCTTCAATTTTTAGTAGAAGACTCGCCCAATAATATTTTTCACGAAGCCCACTATTTAACAAAACAACAAATGTTGAACTATACCTGAAGCAATCAAGAGCTGATTCTATGCGCAGTCATTTTTTTAAGATTTCCAGTTTAAGCTTGGCAATTGCCGCTTACAGCACCTCAGCACTTGCCAACTCAATGTTAGATGTATTAGTGGTTTATCCCCAAGGCAAAAGTGGTAGCCAAGATGTCAAAGCGCTGGCTGCCTCTTATGTTAACTGGGCTAACCAGGCTTATAAAAATAGCCTGGCCAAAGTGCAGTTAAGGCTGGTAGGGGTTGTGCCAATCAATACCTTTCATGGCAATACCAATGGTACCGCATTAGATCGAGTGACCAATGATAGAAGCATTGCCAGACTCAGACAACAATATGGGGCTGATTTTGTCAGCTATTTTGCGCCGCGCTCTGGTGGCACCTGTGGTGTTGCTTGGGTACCCCAAGGCCGTGTCCAAAGCAGCCAAGCGTACAGCGTGGTTGCCACCAATTGTGGAAACGTGGCATTTGCACATGAATTAGGCCACAACATGGCCCTGGGGCACTCGGCTGCCCAGAATAGTAAAGGGGGGATTTGGTCTTGGGCACGAGGCCATGGTGAGCGCGGTTTATTTGCAACCGTAATGGCTTATGGTTCTGCTTATGGTGCACGCAATGTGCAGTATTTTTCAAACCCGAATGTAAACCAGTGTAAAAACCGCCCCTGTGGAAAAGCTAATTACACTGATAGTGTTAGAAATATCAATGCAGTGGCTTCCCAATTAGAAGCCTTTATGCCTTCAAAGCAGCCAGATAACCCAAAACCTAACCCCAATCCTAATCCAAAACCGAATCCAGACCCAGGTGATGATGGTCCGGATTGGCCCGATAAGCCGAATCCCAACCCGAATCCGAACCCAGATCCCGGTGATGATGGCCCAGATTGGCCCGATAAGCCGAATCCAAACCCCAATCCAGACCCAGGTGATGATGATGGTCCAGACTGGCCAGACAAGCCAAATCCGAATCCAAACCCTGATCCGGGTGATGTCTGTAAAAAACCACACATGTCGAAGAACATGATTCAGTCCGGTGATTTTAATAGTTTAAGTGGTTGGAATAGCTTTTATAATAATGTGGTAACTATTAACACAGAGTCAAAAACAACCAAGTGTGGTCGAGATAATATTTTAAAAGTCACTAATCGAATGGCCTATTATGATGGGGTGGCGCAAGATATCACGAATAAAGTGATTAATATATCTGACCTCAAAAACACTGAGCTTGAAGTCAGCGCTAAAATGCAACTGGCGACTAAAGAGCAAAAGCGGGATAACGCGCGTATTGCCCTACAAATTACCGATGACTTAGGCGTTCATTATCAGTATGTAGCCCATAGCTCGATTACTAATAATGAAATGTCAACGGTAACAGGCCAATTTAAAATTGACCATTTTGGTAAAATTCGCAAAGTGCAGTTATTAATCTTTGGTCCAGAAAAGAATGCTGCTTTCTATGCAGATGAAGTGATCTTACGAAAAGCTGGCGAAAAACCAGATCTTGGTCCATTAATTGATCATAGCTTCGAAGGAGACAACCACGGCTGGATACCATTCTTTGGTATTGATAAAGTCGAACGCACCAATAAAATGGCGAAAGACGGCAAATATAGTCTAATGGCCATGGGGCGTGATCATTGGTACTCTGGCCCAGCATTAGATGTAAAAGGGCTGGTGGAAAGCGGTAAAAATTATCAGTTTAGCTTTGATGCCCGCTTAGCCGATAAAGTTAGCAAACCACAATATATTGATATGCAACTGTTTTATGTGGATGACGAGGGTTATCACTGGAAACGGATAAAAACAGAAACAGTGCCTGCCAATAAACAATGGATGTCAATTAGTGGTGAGTTTAACTACCAAGCCAAAGGCAACGTAAAGTTTGCTCAACTTTATATCTTTGGTCCAGAACCTGGCAATGATTTTTATCTGGATAATATCAAACTAGATAAAAAGAAATAGCTTAGCAGGTAAAACCTATCTACTATAAAGCCTAAAGAAAACCCCTGCAATTTCTCAACTGCAGGGGTTTTTCATTACTACGCTGATTAGTAAAGAGCTCACTATAAATCCAAAAGCGATTATTGTTTACCCGCAGCTGCTTGCGAAAACTTGTTACTGACCCTACCTTTTTCAAAGCTCCTGCCTACACTCCAAGTACTTACGACACCTCCCCACGCCACCCAAAACTCTGTTGGTAATGTTATTGTTTGCATTTGTATGCCCAGTAGCTGAGTTGCTAATGGAACAATCAAATAATTACACCCAATCATCAACAATCCAAAATAAACAACTGTAGGCCGAGCCCGTTTGGTATAGGTATCTCCCTGGTTTAGCTCGGCGACTAATATTTTTTCTCTGGAAGACAACTCTTGTCGAATCGTTTTTTCAGTTTCAGAAAACTTATCCTGGATTATTTTTTCCATTGCTAATTGAAACTGGTGTTTTTCCTCCTTACTTAAGTGAAACTGATCAACGGTGTTGGTAATAGAAGAGAGAATGCTCGTGATATTATTTGTAAAAAACTGGCTAAACCAACTCATGTGTTACCTGCCATGTATTATTTAATTCATTATTTATAAAGGTACTTTATATTTAATGTAACCCAATTATACGAGACTAATAAATACTATGAAGCAAAATTAATACACAGCTAGTGAAACTTCGGTGTTTTATTGTTAAAGACCAAGCTTACTAATTTCGAGTTGCTACTTTACACAGTAATGAATAATCTAAATTAAATATCAATTAACAAACCAGCTGCTAAAAATTATATCAATGCAAGCTATTTTAGAGTTTTAATGTAGACCAGGAAGTACAGGCGTAATTTCTGATTATGCAGAAGCCAAGTACATTAGTTGTTGTGAGTTGAAGGTTTGTCTTTTAGCATTTGTCATGGTTAGCATGATAAAATGTCATAAAAATACAACATCAAATTTGATCATTTTTCACCCTTTGCTTTGGCTATAACATTAGTTGACCAGAGTCTATTCTTCACCTAGTTCACTATCCATTATTTTATCGTAGGTTACTAGTTTATGAATAAGATGCCTGTTCAGCTCATTTTATTATCACTGCTTGCCAGCTTACACTTGGGACAAACCAGTATGGCTCGCGACTTGGTAAGTAGTGTCAGCCGTAGTCCTATCGAATATATCTATCCTAGCCATAAGCTTTATATACATGGCACCTGTAAAGTAAATTTAAACCCTGATAAAGCTTTGATTGTCGGCGGTATAAGTACTCATAGCTTTAATATTGTTGATGCAAGCAAGCAACTAGACACGATTATTAATGATGTGCAGGTTATGGTAGAAAAACAAAAAGGTAAATATCTTCCTCTTGAACGCTTACGCTCAGTTGAGCAACGGAAGTGTAAGCAACCAAACTGTAATGAAAAGGATAAACTGTTCCATGTCATGCAGCGTATGGAACTAGAGTTTCCAATTAAGACTAATGTCGACAATATATTAGAGCAACTTATCGAGGTTGGTATGAACCAGTTTGGCCGTCACTACAGTCTTTACTCTGGCTCAAAGCAACGACAAATTTTGGTACGTTACCGTTTCTCGGATAACCAAATACAGCCAACAATAATTAAAAACAATTGTGTAAAACAAAGTATTGACCAATGGTGTGCTGATACCGGATTACCTCAAGGCCATCGTTGGTGTGAAGCGAAGGAAAGAGCAAGTTATTTCCAAATCCAGAATATAAGCCTTAAATCTCAGCCAGTTATCCAAGAAAGTGGAAGCAGTCGAGCAATACAGTTGTATTTCTCAAATGGAGCCCTTGTTGTACCCGATATAGAGCTGATGGGGAATGTAAACCTGCTATTTAAAGGCAGTGTCAAACTAAAAGCATGGCCAAACAGGTAAGTAAAAAAATGTAACGACTATTTATTCGTACCCATTGTAACTAATCGATATTTTGAGGTTTTTGGCTAACATTTTCTTTGGGATAAAGAAAATAATAGCGTTTTAGGAAGTATCCGATTAAAAAAATTAATAAAAGGAAAAGGATAACCATGCACCTCAAACAAAAAGTGACTTTTTTAGCTGCGTTATGCTTAGTGTTCTTATTGCTAGAGAACAGAGTGTTGGCTAACTCAATGGCTTATACTGAAAATAATAATCTTACCCGCCGCTGCGATTTTGACTATTCCGTTTTAAACGAGGTCAGGGCAGTGAGTTGTAGTTACCACTCGCTGTATATTGAAGCTAATGCAGGTATTAAGCGAGAAGTAAAATATCAACTGCCAATAGGGGAGCCACCTGCCCAAGGCTGGCCAGTGGTGATCATTTACCAGGGGAGCTTTTTTCCAGTGGAATTTCGCCGTTTAAAAGACGATCCATTTGGTGGCTTTAATGAGGCTGTGTTAATCAAGCAGCTATTAGAAGCGGGCTATGCAGTGCTTGCTCCCAGAGCCGCTATCAACTTAGCCTGGCAAACGAATCTATTAGCCAATGCGACCCCTTATTACTTATCGACTGACTATCAATTTATCAATCGGTTATTAACCAGCATTAAACAAGGTTTGTTTGGGCCATTAGATGATCAACGCCAATTTGCTACCGGAATTTCCAGTGGGGGATACAACACTAGTCGGATGGCAGTGTCATTTCCGGGTGAATTTCGTGCCTTAGCCATTCAATCAGCTTCGTACGCCACCTGCCTTGGCCCTGTTTGTCATGTTCCCCTGAATTTACCGATTGATCATCCACCGACTTTATTTCTTCATGGACAGTTGGATATAACAGTACCGCTATGGACCATGAAACGTTATTACCGCCGTTTAACTCATCAAGGAATTGAGACGGAGCAATGGATTAAACTAACAAAAGGGCATAGCTGGTTTGAGGAGTCGCCATCTAAAATTGTTGAGTGGTTTAATCGATATTAACTTGTCGGGCGGGTGGTGCAAAAGACTGTTCTACTCGCCCTGGTGCTATAATCAGCGTGTCAAATCCATATTTAGTCAGTAATTTTTTATAGCTACTGTCTTGAACTTGATATGTTTTCTACAGCTTTTAAATACAACCCCCGCGAATAACAACCTCGCCCGATAAGTCAAAGTTTAGTCTTTTACTTCAGTATTATATCCTTTTACTCTTACATTTGTGATTAGTATACACCAGTTACCGTTCATTATTATGTGTTAAAAATAAACAATAATGCCCACAGAATAAAGGGTAATAATTACACAACCGCTAGAAGGATCTTATGACACAACAGGCTTATATTTTCGATGCCATTCGCACGCCTCGGGGCAAAGGTAAGCCCAGTGGTGCTTTATATTCTGTTAAGCCCGTACGATTAGTTAGCAATCTACTGTCAGCACTACAACAGCGGCATCATTTAGATACCGCTCAGGTTGATGATGTGGTTTTAGGTTGTGTCACTCCCATTGGTGACCAAGGAGGCAATATTGCAAAAACAGCAACCAGCCTGGCTGACTGGGATATTTCCGTTGCAGGTGTACAAATTAACCGGTTTTGTGCCTCTGGGTTGGAAGCAGTCAATATGGCAGCGATGAAAGTGGCTTCTGGTTGGGAGCAATTAGTGGTTTGTGGTGGTGTAGAGTCTATGTCTCGGGTACCCATGGGGTCTGATGGTGGCGCTTGGGCACTGGATCCAGAAACCAATATTCATACGGCATTTGTTCCCCAGGGGATCAGTGCTGACCTGATTGCCTCATTGGAAGGATTTAGTCGTACCCAGCTTGACGAATATGCTGTCAGCTCCCAACAAAAAGCAATCTACGCGTGGGAGCAAGGTTATTTTCATCAATCGGTTATTCCTGTCACTGATCAAAATGGTTTACTGCTGCTGGAAAAAGATGAACATATTAAACCAGATACAACACTTGATGTATTAGCAGGACTAAAGCCTGCGTTTGCCCAACTTGGCGAGCTGGGCTTTGATGAAGTGGCTTTGAATGTTTATTCCCAACTTGAAAGAATTCATCATCTACACACCGCTGGTAGTGCTTCGGGTATTGTGGATGGTGCAGCTGTCGTATTGATAGGAAGCGAAGCCATTGCAAATCAAATTGGTTTACCCCCAAGAGGTCGTATTGTTTCAACCGCTGTTACCAGCACCGACCCTACCTTAATGTTAACTGGACCTGCCCCTGCCACTCAAAAAGCCCTTGCCAAAGCGGGTTTATCGATTGCTGACATTGATTTATTTGAAGTGAATGAAGCCTTTGCTGCGGTGGTTTTAAAGTTTGCCCAGGATCTAGCGATACCCTTGGAAAAAATTAATGTTAATGGTGGAGCCATTGCTATGGGGCACCCATTAGGTGCGACAGGGGCGATGCTATTAGGTACCTTGCTTGATGAGTTAGAACGCCGACAGTTGCGTTATGGTGTTATCACATTGTGTGTGGGTGGTGGAATGGGAATAGCAACAGTAATAGAAAGAGTACAGGGGTAGTTACTATATGAATCATGTTATTCACTACCAACAGGATGCAGATAAGATAGTTACCCTTACTCTTGATATACCTGGTCAAGCCACTAATACAATGAATGCTGCCTATCGAGAGGCAATGAAAAATACAATTATTCGATTGGAAAATAATCTTGATAATATTGCAGGTATCATTATTACCTCAGCCAAAGAGACCTTTTGCGCAGGAGGAGATCTTAACGAACTGAGTGAGCAGGTAGCGGCCAGTACTTTTTATCAGATGGTTAATGATATCAAACAGCCGCTGCGACAGCTGGAAACCCTAGGAAAACCTGTGGTAGCAGCTATTAATGGTGCTGCCCTGGGAGGGGGATTTGAGCTGGCACTAAGCGCCCATTATCGAATATGCCTTAACCAACCCAGTATCCAACTAGGGTTGCCAGAGGTCACGTTGGGGTTATTACCCGCCGCAGGTGGTATTACCAGAATGGTAAGACTTTTAGGTATTGAAGCTGCTCTGCCTTATATCCAACAAGGAAAAAAATTTAATCCGCAGCAAGGTCAACAAATAGGGGTCATTCATGAACTAGCCGACTCACCAGTAGCACTCGTCAATCAAGCTAAGTCCTGGATAAAAGCTAACCCTGAAGCAACTCAACCTTGGGATAAACCAGGCTATAAAATACCAGGGGGTATTCCCAGCTCACCGCAGTTGGCCCAAAAGCTCATGATTGCACCCGCAATGTTAATAGCAAAAACCAAAGGCTGCTTGCCCGCACCAGAAAAAATTCTCTGTGCCGCGGTAGAAGGTGCTCAAGTAGATTTTGATACTGCTTACGATATTGAAAGTCGCCATTTTGTCTCTTTAGCTACAGGGTCAGTGGCTAAAAACATGATCACAGCTTTATGGCATCAGTTGAATCACATCAATAGTGGTCAGTCTCGCCCTCAGTCAATTGCAACCACGAAGACTGAAAAGGTCGGTATTATTGGTGCAGGTATGATGGGGGCTGGTATTGCTTATGTGACCGCCAAAGCAGGTATTCCTGTCGTATTAAAAGATATCTCCATTGATAAAGCAGAACAGGGTAAAGACTACAGTCGTCGACTATTGAAAAAGCAGGTACAACAAGGGCGATTAAGCGCTGAGGTTGCAGCAAACATTCTTGAAAAAATTCAGTGTACAACTGTTAACACGGATTTTCACGGTTGTGACTTAGTCATTGAAGCAGTATTTGAAGATCGACAGTTAAAAGCTCAGGTCACTCAAGCAGCCGCTCAGCAATTAGCAACAACAGCCGTGATTGCTTCTAATACATCAACACTACCAATCACTGGACTTGCTCAAGTAATCAAACAACAACAGCAATTTATCGGGTTACACTTTTTCTCGCCAGTTGACAAAATGCCATTAGTCGAAATTATTCGAGGCAAGCAAACCAGTGAAACGACTTTAGCCAAAGCATTTGATTTTGTTAAGCAACTTCGCAAAACCCCCATTGTTGTTAATGATAGCCGTGGTTTTTTTACCTCCCGGGTATTTGGTCGCTATTGTTTAGAAGGACTTGCATTACTCCAAGAAGGGGTTGCGCCTGCGTTGCTTGAAAGAGAAGCGGTTAAAGCAGGCATGCCCGTAGGACCATTAGCAGTAATTGATGAGGTTAGTTTACGTTTAATAGCCCGTATTCGTGATCAGGAAAAAGCTGACTGTGAACAAGCAGGCATCCCGTTTACCCCTGCAACAGGCTATGACGTGCTCGATAAACTACTCATTGAGTATGATCGAAAAGGTCGAGCAGCGGGGAAGGGCTTTTATGATTATCCACAACAGGGGAAGAAACAGTTATGGCCAAACTTAGTCCAACTATTTCCAAACACAACCACTGTTGCTAAGGCAGATATTGCAGAAAGACTATTGTTTATCCAGTCAATCGAGTCACTTCGTTGTCTAGAAGAAAGTGTGCTTGAAAGTGTGGCCGATGCCAATATTGGTTCTTTATTTGGTCTTGGCTTCCCTGTTTGGACTGGTGGAGTACTGCAGTATATAAATTATTATGGGCTTCAGGCATTGATTAATAGAGCAACAGAATTGGCAGAAAAATACGGGGAGCGATTCCAACCACCAGCACTATTATTAGATACCTATAAAACTGGAAATTTCTTTTTTTAATGAAAGGGTTGAAGCAGTTTAGGGCACCTCTACTAATTGTTTATGGCCTCTGCGCAAGCCAACACAGTGCAAGATCCCGTCATGAAGAACCATTAAAGGTTCTTCAGTCTTTACAGCACATAAGATAAGCTATTTTGCGATACCTGCTGGAATGATTCCATGTTGTTCCAATAACTGTTCTGCGTGATAAGCAAGCAGACGATGTACAGCTGCTGTTGGATGTAAACCATCCCAAAAAATATACTGGTTAGGTTTGTCTACCACTTCGTTTGATACCCAATTCCAAGCTGAGTCATTCACATTACTCAAACGAGTAGCCGTTGGGTGGTGATAATACTCGCCTTTAGTTTGAATTTGTTTAACCACCTTAGCGAGGAAGGCATCGGCATCCATTAAATAAATATTAGTGGATGACTGCGGTTGTATTAGTTGGCCTAGCTCATTTGCTAACGTTTGGTTAAATTCATCAACAAAATCTTTGGCCTGATCATGGAACGGGCTTAACCAAGCACCAAGATATAATGGAGGGATATTCATCACTAAAATATGCTGAGCACCATGCTGTTGCAACTGTTTTATATGCTCAACCAGCTTGAGTGCTGTTGAGGTACCCGTATCACCTTGGTTAGCAAACAAAGTAAACCACAAGTTGTTGGTACCGCCTTGAATAAGAACCAAATCGGTTGGTGTAAACTGTTTATGCTGCGCCAAGTAGTCACTTATCTGTTGACCAACATTGGGCAGGACTTTTGTGCCTGATATAACCGTTGAACCATCTGCAACTGTTTCATCTGCTAAATAGCCATCCCCCGTCATAGCTCCCCCCACTGACCAATTACTGCCAGTTAAAGGGTTAACCTGTAATTGAAAAGATTGATTTTCTCCAGCCTTCTCGATCACCATTGTTGAATTAATAGCTTTCAATGCAGGAACAGAGGGTTGCCGCCAAAAGCTTATATGTAACTGATCAACCCAGGTAAATCCATTACTAAAACGCCCACTCACATTGGGTGGCAGAGCCCGAACACTAATTAAATTGTTTGATGACTGGTTCATATATAAACTAATCAGGTGCTTATTATTCGCATCTGATAAACTATCACCAAAACTGATTATTTGGTGAATATTTACTTGTTTTCCAGCAAAAGCAACTAGCGGAAATATTCCTAAAAAAAATACAATGGCTCTTATCATTATTTTTCACTACCTTGATAAATGTTTACGTTAACACTCGAAACTCTAAGACAATAACCGTCTATTTACAAGAACCAATCTTTTTAGGAAACTAAAGATATTCAGTACGTATGAATAATAACAAGTGATGGTCTTAAATGGCTTAAACTACTGACATGGAAAGCTATTATTGGATAACTTGAGTTGTTATCCAATAATCCGGAAGGAATAACTGACATGCCCGAAACCGCTCCTATTTTACCACTACAATCATTGAAAATATTGGATTTTTCGACTTTATTACCCGGCCCCTATGGATCCATGTTACTTGCTGATTTAGGGGCAGAAGTACTGCATATCGAATCGCCAGACCGGCCAGATTTAGCACGAATAATGCCTCCTTTTACTGGAGAGGTATCTGCTTTACATGCCTATATTAATCGCAATAAAAAATCAGTTACCTTAGATTTAAAACTACCTGATGCCATTAAAACAATTAAGCAATTAATTATGGATTACGATATTTTAATTGAACAGTTTCGACCAGGTGTCATGGCCCGGTTAGGGCTTGATTATGAGCAATTAACAATGGTTAACCCACAACTGATTTATTGCTCTATTACAGGTTATGGTCAATCCAGTCCTTATCAGCAAAGGGCAGGGCATGACATTAACTATTTAGCACTGGCCGGCATTGCCGACGCTTCTCGCCGTAAAGATCAACCACCAACACCAGCTAGTGTGCAAATTGCAGATGTTGCAGGAGGCTCATTACATAGCATAATTGGTATTTTGGCCGCAGTAGTGGCGCGACAAACCACAGGGTTGGGCCAACACATTGATATCAGTATGGCCGACTGTGCTTTTGCCTTGAATGCTTTAGCCGGCTCAGGCTTTTTAGGCGCAGGTATTGAACCTAAACCTGAGCAACAAGTGCTTAATGGTGGAAGTTTTTATGACTATTACCAAACCCGTGATGGACGATTTTTAGCATTAGGTTGTTTAGAACCTAAATTCTTACAATCCTTTTGCCAGCTTATTGACAAGCCAGAATTAATGAGTCTTGCCAGTAACCCTCAACCTGCCGCCCAACAGCAAGTGAAAGCAATGTTGACTGGATTATTTCTAACGGAGGATTTAGCTTATTGGCAGCAGCGATTTGCGGCAGCCGATATCTGTATTGATCCGGTGTTAACCTACGCTGAAGCTTGTGAGCATCCACATTTTGTATCTCGACAAATGATTGTCGACGTTGGTGCTGATCAAGGTAAACAACGTCAAATAGCTTGTCCTATTAAGTTTTCTAATGCTAAAGCCCATTATCAACATATTGGCCGTACACTGGGGGCAGATAACCAGTGGCTAACTGATCGACTCAACTCACCCACCCATGAGTAACTTTTCTTCTATCGTTTTAACTCGGCTTCTCTATAATGAGGATCAATCCAACAACGGGGGAGGGGTTCACCTGATTGAAAAATTAAATTTTGCTTACTGAATTTTTCTGGGTCTTGAATTTCTTCGCCATAGTGATATCGGCCAACCACTTCTTGTTGATATAAATCAAATAGCTCAGTTAAGCTCAAAATTTCAACCAGGTGACCATTATTTTTTTCTTTTAAGAACATGTTAAAAAACCTCATTTGATACTATTGGTTTTCTATTTCCTTTTATCATAGTCTATTCGCGAGTTTTGTTAGTGATTTAATTTATATTGCGCTTTTACGTCAAAAAACTGTAAGAGAAATCCTTAACGGAAAGGTATTATAATAAACGTGTGTGACAGCAGTTAATGAGGATTACTTATATGGTAAAAGCAACCGTTTATTTAATGCTTGACCAAAAGGATGTGTGTATCCCTTATAGCTTTACTCAATTACCTACAATAGGTGATGTTATTCCTGCCAGACAAGCTAACAATGGTAGTAGTAATGTTGCTTCCATCACTGATTCTATCCACGAAAAATGGCTAGTTAAAAATGTCGACCCAGAAACAGGCTACGTTATTTGTGAGCCCTGTTAAGTAGCCACCTTTTACAACTCAACTCATGCGCCTTGCTATTAAAAAGGGATCTTATTGCCAGGCGCTCACCTATTACTTTAGTTTATTTACTCATTTAATTTATTCGCACCTATTTTGTTAGCCGATAAATATTAGCTGCTACAGTTAATTTAAGGGTACCTCTACTAATTAGAGGTATTACAAAGGTTGCTCACCATCAAACCAAACAACACCCATTTACAAGCCAGCTTTCACGACAACCAATACAAAAGAGCATAATGAATTAACGTTATCATAAGGAGATGATAATGAAAACTCGCCTCTTATTTTCCTTATATTGTATTCCACTGAGTTCATCATTAGCAGTCAGTGCACCTACAGGACTTGATCAACAGGGGAGATTTCCATATAACCAGTCTTATACCATACCACTAAGCCAGCTTAAAAAGACAGAAGCGAAACTCACTAACTCTGAACTTATGCGGCAGGTTAAGTATTCAATTAGTACGTTAGATAACCAAACTGTTGAGAATATTGCCCCTAAGCGTAAAACAAATCCTACTAATGTAAAAAGAGTTGAATCTATTATTAGCAATGAAAACTGGGCATTTTTATTTCCAAAGCGAAACCCAGTTTATACCTATAACAACTTTTTAAAAGCGATCGGAAAATTTCCAGCTTTTTGTGGGGATTATTCAGATAAACGTGATGCTAATGGCATTTGCCGTAAATCATTAGCCACTATGTTTGCCCACTTTACTCAGGAAACTGGTGGACATAATCCCTATGAAGACGTTCCAGAATGGCGTCAGGGATTATTTTGGGTAAGGGAAATGGGTTGGAATGAAACCATGCGGGGAGGGTATAACAGCGAATGTAATCCGGATACCTGGCAGGGTCAAACCTGGCCTTGTGGTAAATTTAACGATGGTGCATTTAAGAGTTATTTTGGCCGTGGTGCAAAACAATTGAGTTATAACTACAATTATGGCCCATTTTCTGATGCGATGTTTGGTACTATTCGCACATTGCTAGACCATCCAGAAAAAGTAGCTGATACTTGGTTAAATCTGGCCAGTGCGGTATTTTTCTTTGTGTACCCACAGCCACCTAAGCCCAGTATGCTACATGTGGTAGAAGGCACCTGGCAACCTAATCAACATGATCAGGCCAAAGGGTTATTACCTGGCTTTGGTGTCACCACCCACATTATCAATGGTGGGGTAGAGTGTGGGGCAGCGCAAGAACATAAACAGTCATTAAACAGAATCAGTTATTATAAGCATTTTACTCAGTACTTAAATCTGTCAATTGCTGATAGTGAAGTGTTAGGCTGTGCCAATATGCAACGATTTGATAACCAAGGTAGTGGTGCGCTTGCAATTTATTGGGAACAAGACTGGCGTTGGGATCCCAATACTCCCACAGGAAAAAGCTATGCGTGTAAACTCGTTAATTATCAAACCCCATATACGGCCTTAAAACCAGGGGATTATATTAATTGTGTGGTGCATCATTTTAAGGATGTGATTATAGATCCTGACAACTAACATCAAGCTACTTTTATGTAGCCTGTTTTTAATAGAGACTCAAATTCATTAGCGGGGAGTGGCCGACTGTAGTAAAAACCTTGGACGGCATCACAATGATGAGCACGTAAGAAATCAATGTGATGAACATTCTCCGCACCTTCTGCAATGACTTCTAGGTTAAGTCCTTGAGATAAACCGATAATGGCTTTGGCTACTTCGGCAGTATTTTCATTCACTTCAATATCATGAATAAACGCACGATCAATTTTTAAGGCAGTGATCGGATAACGTGTAAGATAACTTAAACTGGAATACCCTGTGCCAAAGTCATCAATTGATAAATAGCACCCAAGTTCTCGAATCTTCTGTAATTTATTAATGGTTTGCTCAATATTATGCGCCAACATGCTTTCAGTAATTTCCAGTTCTAAAAACTCTGGGTTTATATGAACACGGTTAATCACATCTTGTACATGCTGAACAAAGTCAGGGTTATTCAATTGCCGACCAGATACATTAATTGAAAACTTAACTGGCCCTAAACCTTGCTGTTGCCACTGTTTATTTTGTCTGCAGGCTTCCTCTAACACCCACATGCCTATTGGCTCAATCAGCCCTGTTTCTTCTGCAACGGGAATAAACTCACCAGGCGACACCATAGCGGTTCCATTTTCAAACCAGCGAATTAAGCCTTCCATGCCAACGATACGCCCATCATCCGCTCGGACTTTCGGCTGGTAAAACAGTTGAAACTCATTTTTTGCGATACCATGGCGTAAACGGGCTTCCATTTCAATACGCGCTTTCGCTCGACGATTCATCTCGGTAGAAAAATAGTCGTAACAATTTCCCCCCTCTTGCCTGGCATGATTCAGTGCACTAAATGCCAGCTCAATCAAGCCTTCCGGGGTTTCGCTATCACTTGGGTACAAGCTGATACCAACAGAGGCGCGAATATGCACCGTTTGTTGGTCAATAGCAAAAGCAGCCTCTGTTGAGTGCAGTAATTTTCGTGAAACAATTGAGCTATCATCTGAAGCGGTAACTTGTAAAACAAAGGCAAATGTATCTTCCATTAATCGGGCAATCGTGTCACTTTTACGGATACAGTTATGCAGGCGACCAGTGACTTGGCAAATAAGTTCATCACTAAACCGTTGACCAAAACCTGCTTTTATATCGGAGAAACGATCGATTGAAAACAGTAATACAGCAACCGATTTACCCGCTCGTTTTGCATTGATCATACTTTGTTGAATCCGGTCTTTTAGTAGGACCTGATTCGGTAGCCCAGTGAGCTCATCAATATTGGTTTTGTTATTCCCTTTAGTAGTTGTCGTATATTGATCATCGGAAATAATTTTTAACAACCACAATTTGGGTTGATGCTTATTAGTAAAAATAGGAGAAATCTCTACCGACTTGGGTACCCGGTGACCACTGGTTCCTACTAAGAGTCGACCGCTCCAGGAAGCGTTGTTTTTAAAGACTTGCTTCAAAGGGTCAATATTATTTTCTAACTCTGACTGCGAAATAAACTGTGATAATGGATGGTCAATAATGGCTTGTTCACTTGTACCACATTGCTTGCAAAATGCACGGCTGGCAGAGTGAATACAGGATTTAGCATCACAAATGATTAAAGAATCATCAATAGAAACTAAGAGTTGGCCTAATACTGACTGCTTTGGTTTCATGAATATATCTTTAATAACTAAATAACAATTGACTTAAAAAAAACGAAACTCACTAATTTTAGCCTAGGTCAGAAATAGCCAATCAGCAATTGACTACCCATCACGAATCATTTTAAGTGCTCCAAATTTCACGATGGGTATAGCTAGCACCTTATGACGAAGAGGAAGGAGGGGGCTCATCATCAGCGCGCGCTTGTGCCGAAGCCGGTTGTTCCTTAATGTCAGACGATCCAGATTCAGCGACAGGAAACAATATACTCGCAATCACACCTGCCAAAATAAGTCCAAGTACCACATACAGACTGACATCATGAGGAATATGAAACGTTTCTATACCAAAGGTTTTCTCCACTGCTGAAGCCCCTAGCTTAATCGCAATAAACACCAGCACAAATGCTACTGCTCGCTCTAAGTGGCAGAGATACTTTGCTGCGACCGCTAGCAGAAAATACAAGTTACGCAAGCCTAAAATAGCAAATATAACCGCAGCATATACCAGTAAGGGTTCCCGCGTTACCGCAATGATTGCAGGCACTGAATCGAAGCTAAAGACAATATCAGACACCTCAATACAAATCAGGCATAGAAACATTGGTGTCGCAAACCAGGCACCATGTCTTGCTGTATCGCTAAACGTGAGGCTAGGGTCTTCTCGTTTCATTTGTTCAACTTGCTCACGCCGAACAAAAAATGCTTTTCCTACCAGGCGCGGCAACACTGGCATATATTTTTTAGTGAGGTTAACACTCCAATGCTGGGAATAATCATCAATGTCATCATCATCACCACTGCCATGCCAAAGCGCCCATCCAGACCAAGCAACTATCAACGCAAATAGCAGTTCTACCCAAGAAGCAATACCAAACAGAGTCGTTCCCGCCGCTACAAATATCGCTCTAAAAATAAGTGCACCAGCAATCCCGTAATACAAAATACGGTGCTGGGCAATGCCTTTAATTCCAAAGCTAGAGAAAATCGCCACAAATACCATCATATTGTCGATACTAAGTGCCTTTTCCAAAGCGTAACCAGCCATAAATAAACTGGCGTATTCAGGGTTAAAGCGCACTTTTAAGTAGTAATAAAACGCAATTGCTAATGCAATCCAAAATATCGACCAACCAGCCGCATCCTTGAAAGTAACTTCTTCCTTATTACGATGACTAAATAAATCCATCGATACAGAAACAAAAACAACAGTAAAGAGGATAACTATTGTCTCGATGGGAAAACCAAAATGTTCCATTTGGGCATACCTTCCTATTCAGGTTGCGATGTATATATATGAGTCGCGAGTTTAAGCCTAGCTGGTTAGACGCTGTAAGTCGAAGAAATCTTATTAGAAATAAGTGGAGTGACGTAAAAGGTTAATACAGAATTCAATAATATCGATATACAGTAAGGATAGTGAAATAATAACTTAATCAATATAATAACTGGGCTGTTTTTATATTTTCAGATTCTTCGAAAATATTTTTTATGGGGTGGTATTTAATTTATCAAATACTGTTTAACCTGGATGCGTTCAAGCGTTATTGTTTTCTTAATCATATGAATTTTAGTAATTTTTAATGCAATTATTTGACTTAAGGGCTTAACTATTTTCTCTTATCTTCCGAAAGGATAAAACAACCATAAGACAGGTGAGGGAAACCATTGAATACATCGCGTAAGGACGCCACTCAACATACTATAGATGCCAACCAGTTAATGGCAGAAGCATTAAATTTTTCTGACACGGAGTCATTCGATAATGCCTATCGAGGTCAAATGGCTACTTGGCCAAACCTTACCATTGCTAGCGGCGACAGTGGAGATCATGATCGACGAATCGTCTGGACACTTCGCCCTTATATCAATCAAACGGTTGGCTCCTCTCCACCGGATACAGTGAATCCTAGTCTTTGGCGGCAAACCAGACTCAATAATATCACTGGTTTATTCGAAGTAATGCCAGGAATCTATCAGCTTCGTGGTTTCGATATGTCAAACATGACTATTGTTGAGGGGCCTGATGGGCTCATTATCATTGACCCGATGATTTCCTGTGAGTGTGCTCAAGCAGGCTTACAACTTTATCGAGAAAATAAACCTGAGTTGGCCGAGGCACCTGTACGAGCGGTTATTTATACCCATAGTCATATTGATCATTTTGGTGGGGTGCGTGGTGTTGTAGATGAATCTAGTTATAACAATGGCGATGTGAAAATTGTTGCTCCAGCAGGTTTTCTGGAACATGCTGCCAGTGAGAATATTTATGCCGGTATGGCAATGGCCAGACGAAGTATGTACATGTATGGCGCCTATCTGGAGCCCGATGACAAAGGACATGTTGATTGTGGGCTGGGTAAAGCACAATCGACAGGCACAGTTTCGCTGCTTCCACCAACCCATACGGTGCACAAAAATCACCAAATATTGGAGCTTGCAGGTCTTAAGGTAGAATTCCATATGACACCAGGTGCAGAGGCACCTGCAGAGTTTGACTTTTATTTTCCTGACCTCAAAGCCTTCTGTGCTTCTGAAAATGCCAGCATGAATATGCATAACATTCAGACTTTACGGGGTGCTATGGTTCGCGATGCACTGCAATGGTCCAAGTACCTTAATGAAGTCCTCGATATGTTTGGTGATGCTGATGTTATGTTTGCATCACATCATTGGCCTATTTGGGGTAATGAAAAGGTGAAGGAGTTTTTAAGCAGTCAACGGGATATGTACCGCTACTTAAACGATCAAACATTACGGATGCTTAACAAAGGGTATACTGGTGCAGAGATCGCTGAAGTATTTGAAATGCCTCCCAGCCTTCAACAGAACTGGGCATGCCGTGGCTATTATGGGACAGTTAATCATAATACAAAAGCTGTATATGACCGTTATTTAGGCTGGTTTGATGGAAACCCTAGCAATTTACATGCGTTGCCACCAAAAGAAAGTGCTGAAAAATATGTTGCTCTTATTGGTGCGGATATTCTGTTGGAAGAAGCAACCAGTGCTTACAACAATGGAGATTACCGCTGGGCAGCAGAACTATTAGGCAAGCTAGTATACGCGCAGCCAGATAATAGTGATGCAAAACAAATGCAGGCGGATGTCTTTGAACAGTTAGGGTATCAAGCAGAAGCGGGCACCTGGCGAAACTGTTATCTCATGGCTGCTCTGGAATTACGTGAAGGTATTCCTCCCCTTAACCCAGGTGGTGGTTCTGCCGATATTATTGATGCTATGACAGCACCGATGGTATTTGATACTTTGGGTGTACAACTTAATGGTCCAAGAGCTGAGAAGCAAAATCTACTCATTGAATGGAATTTCATTGATACCAAAGAAACATTCCTCATGAGAGTCAGTAATGGTGCACTGAGTTACTCTGATAAACAAAAGGTGCCACTATCTGAAGAGCGTGTAGCGGCCACGCTGACCCTGGAGGTGCTAAAAAACATCACTAATGGTGTTATAAGTGTGGAAGAAGCCATTTCAGCTGGCAAAGTGAAAGTTGATGGTGATGAAGAAATACTCTTTTTATTCTTTGCTCTGCTTGATGAAGGGTCACGTGACTTTCCCATTGTTACCCCAAGACCGGATGCAAGCTTGGCGTGGACCGGTGCCGAACCCAAAGATCGTCGAGGTGATGCAAAACGTCGACGCCAACTAATTCCTCCATTTGTGGCAGGCTGTTAATCAAGGTGCCCGACGATTGCACCTTTTATCTTTATTAGACTGCAATTGTCGGACGTGCATGTTCCAACTGAAAGAGCATGCACGAGGGAGAAGAGGGTATTACTTTGATCCTTCTCGTTCAATTAGGCGAATTTGATTGATAGCTATGTTGATTTGTTGGTGAAGATTAACCGGGTAGTCAAGCTACAGGCGGAACCGCCTACACTTTGGAATGGTTAACTTCGCATAATGTATATTATGTTAAATTAAGACTATCTGAACTATCATCCAACAGCCCTAAAACTAAGTGATTACCAAGCCCTGCTGTCAGCTTTCTCTTTCTTAAAGCATAATAACTACTCGCGTCTCATTTTATTTGGTTGTACTATAACTTATGTATAAATCAATGGTCAGGACAACCACATTGACAAGCTACAAACTCAAAGCAGCCAGTTTGGCTATGGCCCTTTCAACCACAATGCTAATTGGCTGTGACTCTGGTCATCAGGCAACTCAAACAACGACTAAAAAAGTAACCACTGTCACGGCGACAGCAACTAAATCGACGCTACCATCAGATGCTGTTCAACGAACCCTAGCAAAGCCCAACTCATCAGTAACAAGCAACCCAAAAAATACTCTGGCAAGCCCGTCAGTTAATGAAACCGCTGCAAGAAAGCCGCTTGTCCTTAAAGTTGATCAAACCATGCTGACTGATGACACAATTAAGCAGCCGCCCCTAGCAAGATCCAATGTTTTGCCAGATCTATTTGAAGATGATGGCAGCAAAGAGAAAAAAGTTATTTCTGGTGGTTTATTAGTCGATAAAGAAAGCTCCAAACTGAATGACGCTATAGATGGCGCTGAAATTTCATTAGAATTACAAACAAATTAACTAATTTATTACTTAATTAAATCTGCAATAGTGCTAATACTTGTTGAGGTTTGGCGTTCGCTTGGGCTAATACTGAGATACCCGCCTGCTGAAGTACCTGAGCACGGGAAAAAGCAGCTGTTTCAGCAGCAAAGTCCGCATCAACAATGCGCGATTTTGCTGATGTAAGGTTTTCGTTATTAATTTGCAAGTTATTGATGGCTGATAAAAAACGGTTCTGAATCGCCCCTAGTTTTGATTGTTGAAACGCTATTTGCTCAATCGCATTATCAACGGCCTTAATTGCTAAATTAGCCCCTTCAACGCTAGTCACATCAATATTTTGCAATAACTGCCCTTGCTCCAGGTTCCCATAAGTACCGACTCTAAAACCAACTCGATCAATGGATAAAAATGGATTGTTAGTGCTAATTTCAATTTTTCCAGCTGATAGCAACTGAATTGAAGCACCCGTATTAGCACCAATAGAAGGCACATTAAAGCCAGCATCAGTCGCATTGGCTGTTTCATTTGCCAAATTAACATTGCGACCATCTGGAGCTATTAAACGAAAAGAATCACCAAATACGGCAGCTGATACACCCGTTTGACCGGACTTCCTATTGACAGCAGTCACTACTTTATCAATGATTTGGCTTTCTGAGTCTGCCGCCGCAAAAACAAGGCCAATGGTTACGCCATTAATCTCAACTGACTCACTACGATCATTACCTGGATTCACCGAACGAGCATAGACGACCGTTGGTAACGCTGTGGCGGTAACCCCCGTTTGCTCTTTAATTAAATTGATAGCAACTGCTTTGGCAATAGCTGAACCACTGTTATTAATGGAAGAAGCCGTATCAAAACCGGTTAATGAAGGCCCTACTGCTACTCCATTAATCACCAAGTCTCCTGTACTAAGCGCAGAGGTGCTTACTCGCCTTCCTACCACTCCACTATTACCACCACTATAAGTACCAAACGCTAAGCCTGTAAAACGACCGATATCTGATCGTCCAAAATCAATGCTAATTGGCTGTTGGTTTTTAGCTACTAACGTATAACTACCTACATAGGTTTGGGTAGCAGCGGCTGCAATGGCTACTGCTGCCGATAAGCCAGAGCCATTATCGTCGTATCGAATATTACGCCCGTCATCTGCAATCAAGGTAATCCCGGTACTGATACTACCAGTGTTAATAGCACGGACACCTGTTTGGCCAGTGGCATTATTAATGGTTGAAACAACAGATTCACGATTAACATCTGCATCTAAATTGACATTGGTTGATACATTGATGGATATATTGTTAATAACAATTGCACCATTTACTGTCGCATTAGTGGCGGCTAAAAAACCCGAATAACCAACTACATTTGGGTTGGCTCTGGCTGTTACCTCAGTTAAACCTGTAGATTGATTGATAGCCGCTGCAATGGCAATGGCACTTCGCTCATTTTCATGGGTTGAAGCATTATCATCAATCCCTGTTGGGGCTGCGATAGGAACTTGGTTAATGACTAAGTCTCCATTAGCAAGTGTTGTTAACGACCCAGGACGTGTTGATGAAATACCATCAGCTAAAGCACTACCCAAGCTATCTGTCGTTACTTTCGCAATGGAGAGAGGGATTACTTCACCTAGGTTGCCTCCAGTCTGAAATAACGTATTGGTCAATGAGCCATCCAACAATTTTTTGCTATTAAAGTTGGTATTTTCTGCGACCGATTGAATTTCATCTATCAATTGAAGTATTTCTTCATTGAGAGCGACTCTATCTACTTCTGTATTACTGTTATTAGCCGACTGTAATGCGAGTTCCCTAATTCGCTGTAAATTATTAATGACTGAGGTAAAAGCACCTTCTGCTGTTTGTGCTAGTGATATACCATCATTAGCATTACGAATGGCAATAGCAGATCCTCTAATATGTGAGTCAAACCGAATTGAGATAGCAAAGCCTGCTGCATCATCTTTCGTACTATTGACGCGTAATCCTGACGCTAGCCTTGATAATGCATTATCTTCCGCTTGCTGAGTGGTATTCAACGTACGTTGTGCAATCAGAGCAGTAACATTGGTATTGATGATTTGTGGCATAAAGTCACTAACTCTATCTCTATCAGATTAAGCAATAACTAATATCATTTATATCGGAGATTATTTTAAAAAACCCTTTTTAAATATTTAATATTATTTCAAACTTGCCGTTAACTGTTCTTACTACCGACATCAGATTTACATAACATTGTAGCAGTTAACATGATTGTTGCCGGCTTGCCCATGCTACTTACACTGGCAAAAAATTGTTTTTATTGCTATTTAAACGCCTTTCGTTCTGACACATTTTTGCTATTTTGAATGCTAAAGCTTACAAAGCAAGTCTCTATAGATAAACCAATGCTGTATTGAGAGATATACAATGAAAAGGGTTATCGCTTGGTGTTGGGCAGTCATCGCTGCCGCTAGCGCCCACGCAGAACAACCTGTGACTGTCTTTGCCGATGACTCATACCCTCCCTATTCTTATTTTCATGAAGGAAAAATGAAAGGCATTTATACTGATATTTTAAAAGAAGCTTTTAAAGAAATGTCAGACTATAAAGTGCAAATTCGACCAACCCCATGGAAACGGGGGCTAAAGTTTCTTGAACAGGGGGTGGGCTTCGCACTGTATCCACCCTATTTAAGAAAAAAAGCCCGGCCTTTTATTGGCCCCTACTCTGTTCCTATCTTAGCTGAGCAGTTAGTAGTGGTTTGTCGAGAAGAAGTATTTTCAAATGGCCCTCGCGCTGACTGGCCCTATGATTATATAGGCTTAACCATTGGCAGAAATAGTGGGTTTGAAACTTTCAGTGTTGATTTTTGGCGCTTGGTTGCTAGCGATAAGATTAAAGTAGAAAGCGCAGGTGGTACCAGGCTCAACTTACTTAAAGTCGCTAAAAACCGTATTCCTTGCTATGCCAATGATAAACTATCGATTTTCTGGGAACTTAAGCAAATGGAAAAGAATGGCGAGTACAAACCTGCTGAACACGGCCGCATCGTCGAAGGCGTAGTAATTAGTGCTGAATGGGGCCATGTAGGTTACACTAATCAAGGGGGTGGACGTTTCCCATTTAAAGATGACTTTGTTATGCAGCTTGATATCATTTTAAAAAAAATGAAATCATCAGGTCGAATTAATAACATTGTTGAACGTTATGCTGGCACTCAAGCCAATTAATAAAGATTATATTTACAAGGGTGGCTTTATATGAAATACATCCATTGTAGTTACTTTATTTTGGCTTGGTTATTAATATTTATTGGAATTAGGGTTTTATCTGTCGAAGCGACCGCTGCTGAAAAGACAGATTGTAAAAAAGTCAATATCTTACTCTACAATGAATACCCTCCCCTTTATTGGAAGTCTGGAAATGGTTATAAAGGTGCTGCCATTAAAATTGCAGCACAGTTCTTTAGCGCAATGTCTATTCAGGTTAACTTTATCGTACAACATTCTTACTTTAAAGTGATTAAATCCATTAAAAGCGAGCAAGCCAACCTGATACCTATTTCTAATATTAATGCTCCTAAGTTATTGTCCCTGGTTGAGCCAAGCTACTATAAATCAGATATCGGCATTTATGCGCTTAACACAAATGTACTTTCACTTGATCAATTCCTAAAAGATTCTTTTTATAAGGTCAGTGCAATTAACTTAGATATTAACCAAATTGAGTTAACGAATATACCTGCCCATCATTTTAACTACCGTTACGGTGATATCAATACTTACTTTAGGCGCCTAAAAAAAGGTATTTTCCGCTACTTGATTGCAGACAAAACCTATTTTGGCCTACTTAACAATCAACCTGATCTACAAAGTATTAAGCTCTCTGACTATTCACTGGGCAAAATGAATATCCATTATGCCTTCTCAAATTCATATCCATGCAAAAAAATTCGCCACGATTTTACCGCCTTTCTCGGCTCTTTAGTGAAAAGTAAAGAAGCTGAAGAGATCATAAATAATGCTTATCTGGAGTATTATTACTAAGACTACTAATAACACAAGGATTACTTATGTATAAAACCCAAGCTCAAGCCTAACAGGCGGATGCCAACAACAGTTTAGGAGCCGAGGCAGGCTAAGTCTTACACAGTATTGATAAACGACTGTTCATTCAGCTAGTTTGTAATATGGCAACAAACCAATTTCTAGATAAAAATCAATTAATTTACATTGTTATTGCATAACTACTAAAAATTTATCTTACTAAAAACCCAGTTTTAAAAAAAAGGATTTGTATTACCTTCTTTGTTTTGTTTGGTTTGAAAGATTACACACAAAGCCTGCTTATTTAATGACAGAATCCCCTCCCATACCAGGCTTATAAAACAGTACAAACTTATTTATGGGTCATACTCTACCCTTCATGCATATTTTTTAATAGGTTCTTATAAATGAGTTTGTCAGCCTTCCTTACTGTACTCAGTATAATTAAGTGTTTTAGTTATCATGAAAAATAAATCAAAGTTCACGCTCAACACGCTATCAAAGCGCATTCTCTCATTAAGCGCACTATGCTTAACTGGCAGCGTATTATCAAGTTACCCTGTTTTTGCCAGTAATAGTGATACAGATAGTGCTATAGCAGCTCAAACCACACCGTTCGAAGAAAATCATCTTATTTATACACCCGATGAGATGTTAGCGTTTGATGTTTATGAATATATCAATCAGCATGCGCCTCACTTAAAAAAATTTGCTGAAGCTATATCTCACTGGAGTGGCTATTCAAGTATCAACCCCAAAATATTAATTGCATTAATAGAGCACCAAACCGGTATTATTAATACCCCACCTGATTCAAAAGTATTACTACGCAAGCCTTTTGGTGAACTATCTAAAAAAATTGGCTTTTCTAATCAAGTAAAAGATATTGCTGAGCAACTTGCCCGTGATCATTATCAATTTATTGATCAAGCGATAAAACAAGCAAAAGCGTCAGCGAATATAGAGCAAAATATCGACCAATCGTCATATAATGATCAAACTAAAAACCAGTCATTATTTGAAGCTAGTTTAACGATAGGCAAATTATTATCTAAAAATAATCAAGCAAATAGTCAACAACCTTCTGCTTATACAACAAGTCAATTAGCTGACACTGATAAAAATCTAGATGATTTTTATCAGACCTATTATCAATTATTCCCAAAAAAAAAGCACACGCAAGCCAGCACCAGTGAAAGCTATTACTCTAGCTATTATGACGCGGCTCCACCTGACAATATGCTCCAGCTGCCCTTCCCTGTTGGCGAAAACTGGTGGATAGGTGGCAGTCATGTCACGACTGGCCAAGGTAAATACCCACAATCTTCCTTAGATTTAAATAATGGTGGGCGTTGGGGCTCTAACACTTCAAATATATGGGTGGTATCTTCTGCTGCAGGTACAGTCAAAGTACATTCATCCTGTAATATTGAAGTTATTCATGAAAATGGCTGGTCAACCACCTATTACCATTTAAGTAACCCTCAAGTAAAAACTGGCCAGCAAGTTAAGCAGAATCAGCGGCTATCCAATTACGCTAATAACAAAAGCCAGGCCCTTTGCCAAGGCGGCATGTCTACCGGCCCCCACCAACATTTCAGTTTGAAAAGAAATGGTCGTTACATCCACCTAAATAAAGTGAAGTTATCTGGTTATGCTGTCAATACGGGCCGGCATAGTTACGACGACCATTGTAGTTATTTCTGGTTCACACGAAACGGTGACAAACACTGCTCTGGGCGTATTTACAACCATGGAGTAGATAATAAGCCGGATCCAAAACCCGATCCTAAGCCGGATCCAAAACCTGACCCTAAGCCGGACCCAAAACCCGATCCTAAGCCGGATCCAAAACCTGATCCTAAGCCGGATCCAAAACCCGATCCTAAGCCGGATCCAAAACCTGACCCTAAGCCGGACCCAAAACCTGATCCTAAGCCGGATCCAAAACCCGATCCTAAGCCGGACCCAAAACCCGATCCAATATGTAAAAAGCCTGACTTAGTTAAAGACAATTTGATCAGAGAACCAGATTTTAATGATCTAAAACCCTGGAAGCGCTTTTACACTAAAGATATCAAGCATGCTATCGAAAAAATGCAGCGGGATTGTGGCCAGGACAATTGGCTGCAAGTCACCGAGCGGAAGCAGTATTATGATGGTGTACTGCAAAAACTCGCTAAGCCATTAGAGGAAAACAAAGCGTATCAGTTTACCGCTAAAGTCAAACTACCCAAGGGAGCGAAAAAAGACTTAGCAATGGCCACCCTATTATTGAAAAATGAATTGGGTGCTTATTACTACCAATATTTAGCAATTAACCAAGTAGACGAAAATGTGAAGGAGCTGAAAAAGCAATTTAAAGTCAATGCCCTTGGTAAAGTCACAGCTGCTTATATTGTCTTGTTTGGACCTAAAGCCGATAAGACTCTACTAATTGATGAAGTAAAAGTTGTACCTGTTAATGACAAACCAGGTCCTGATCCCAAACCTGATGACAATGTGATCTTCGATCATGGTTTTGAAAATGACCTGCAAGGCTGGAAAGCTTCTTTTAAAATGGGCAAGCTTGAACATACCAATAAGATGAGTCACCAGGGTCAATGGAGTGTTAAATCTACTGAACGGAATCACTGGTATGCCGGGCTTTCCCTACCCGTAAAAGATAAGCTGGAAGTTGATCAAACCTATCAACTGTCTTTAGCCGCCAGCTTAGGTGAAGCCGCAAAATCAAACCAGATGCTGGATGTTCAACTGTTTTATGTTGATGATGACGGCTATCACTGGCAGCGAATTGATTCCATGAAATTGCCTAAAGGCAACAAATGGTATGACTTAGCTGCTGAGTTTACACTAAAGCCCAAAGGTACCATTAAATCAGCTGATATTTATATAATTGGCCCAGAACCTAAGGTGGATTTCTATATTGATAGTGTTAAGTTAGAGAAAAAATAACACATAACCCTTCTTTTCTTAACTAGTACTACACGCGGCTAGCTGTATAACCAACAGCTAGCCGCTTTTTTTGTTTTAACTTCTTTGACTCACTTATATGCTTGAAATGTAAACCATGAAAGCATTTTTACTGATAAAGTAGCATTGTATTTGAATATTATAGCTTTATTGTTAGGATGGTCTAAATACCAGTCTATGAGCAAGAAGGTTTGCATTGAGTTTTATATAGTGAGCTATGCTAAACAACAGCAAGCCCTAAATATTTATTTGCAAACGGCTGTACGTATAAGTGAATAGTTGCTACCGAATATTATTTGTATATGCTCTTATTTTATTCAGTGTAAAAGTTGCATCAGCAACCCCTATTCAAGTTACTATTCTGGCGGATGATAACTACTACCCTTATAGCTTTGTAGAAAATGGGTCTCTAACAGGTGCTTACACCAAGATAGTCATGCGAGTCATCAAGGATATGCCACACTATCAAGTGAACCTACTACCCATACCATGGAAACGAGGTTTAAAGTTATTGAAAGAAGGAAAAGCGTTTGCTTTATATCCACCTTATCTAAAAAGAGATGTTCGCCCCTATATCTGGCCTGTGTCAAAACCAATGTTAGATGAAGTGACCTCCGTATTTTGCCGAAATGATATATTAGTTAAGCCCCGCCCTAAATGGCCTGATGATTATGTTGGGTTAACTATTGGTAATAACCACGGTTTTCAAATAGGTGGGCTTCGTTTTTGGAAACTGGTTAAAAATGGGAGCATCGTAGTTAGAGAATACAAAAATAATCATATCAATTTAACCAAAATGCTTATTGCAAAAGAAACTGATTGCTATATGAATGATCGCCAAGCAGTTTTACTGTCATGGCACAATTTAATTAAACAGTCAAAATGGAAAACAGCTGTTACTGCTATGGAAGAAGGTACAGTTATTTCTAAAGAGCAAGGTCACCTTGGTTTCACAAACCAAGACAAAGGTGCCTATTATTATAAGCAAGATTTTTTAAACCGTTTTAATACAGTTCTGGAAAAAATCAAACGTTCAGGAGAGCTTAATGACCTTGTGAATCAATACTGGAATTCTTTAAAAGAGGTTTCACCTAAAAATTTAGACTAAAAAACACACACCCTTTTCTTATTATTCTATATATTTGCTAATAATTTAATTTCACCAGAGTCTTTACACTCCTTAAAGTGCTTCTTGGTTAGGTTAACAATGCTATCAGGGGTTGTATTGCTGAAAGCAAAATATGTACTGGGTAAGCCACACTAACAATGGCATTTTATCATCTGACTTGAGGATATTTATAGACATTATAGCTTAATGTTAGGATGGTCTAATTTGATAATATAAGATTAAATGGTTGTATACCCTGTTCATTGTTTAGGCGTTTGCCACCACTGGTCGGCCTTGCCTAAATCACCAGTCAATGCTGTCAAAAACTGCTTGATTTGTTGTATTTCCTCTGGGTTTAAGCCTAAAGGTAAAATATCAAAGTGAGGCCGAAATGGGTGTTGGTTACGATCATAATAGGGAGGAACAGGTTTATTGTAATGGGCCAATACTTCTTCCAGGGTATTAAATTGGCCACTTTGCATATAAGGGGCTGTTGCCGCTATATTCCGTAGTGAAGGTGTTTTAAAAGCCCCCACTAACTCTTGGCCTTGTTTTTTTAAATACAACATTTCCTGACAATATTGTTTATTTGCATCACTCCATTCAGATAAACAAGTAAACTCATCTTGTAATAAATCCCCTACTCCTTGATAACGGCCCATATCCACTTGAGCAACATCAGGCTCAGGGGCACCAATATTATGAAACTCATAATTTGTAAATAACGGACCATTATGGCAGCTAGCACAATTGGCTTTACCCATAAATAATCTGAGCCCACCGACCTCCCCTTCCTTTAACTGGGCTTTGAGTTGACTAATATTAGTTGGATCTTGCTGCAGTTGTGCCACAAATCGATCAAATCGACTGGGTAATGGCTGAAGTTGACGTTGATAAGCCATCAATAATTTACCCACATCTGAAAAAACTTTATTGACTAATATTTGCTCATCACTCGTCAGTTGTTGCCAATTCGCTTTAGCTGTTTCACTGCCAATAGGACTGGCAGGCCCTTTTAACTCAAACAGATAATTAGCATTGACTTTATTGCCAGTGACACCCTGGTAGCTTTTTTGATAAAAACACATCAATAACTGAACTACCTCTAATCGGCTCAGGCCATGTTCAACATCAGACTCTAATGGAGCCAATGCCTGAGACCAAAGGCTATCCTTACGCCCATCCCAAAATTGCCAGGGACTATAAGCAGCCCCCAGAATGGAAGGCGCATTCCGTCGTGTTGCAGCAATCCCCTTAGAGGTTACTAAACCATCAGTGAAATATTGGCTGGGATCATGACAGCTAGCACAGGCAACTTCCTGATTAGCACTAAAACGTTTATCAAAAAAAATCTGTTTACCCAACTCCGCTGCTGCAATGGAATCTGCATACTGGTTATCTTTTGAATCCGGCAATGGCGGTAGGCTAGCCAAGCGAAATTGAGCTAAGAATTGAATATCATCATCAGTAAAATAATAGGGTGAGTTATTTGCCTGTGCTGGCCAGGCCGATATCCACAATATCAATGCACTAATGAACGATAGCTTATACAGCCACTGACTTATGAGGGTGTTACAAAACCACATTAAATTTAATCGTATCCACTCCCCCTTGATGAGGGATATCAAACTCAATTACCCACCAGCCAATCATTTGAAACTTCATCCCTTCAACCAGATAAACCCCTGGCTCAACTTCCTTGGTCACTTTGGGTTGGGTGGGTAAGCCATGAACATGGCCTGGCATATGACCACGTACATTAATGTTTTTCCCTGAAATGGGCTGTGCAGTTAAATCTGACAACATTAAACGCCATTGATGAATCTGATTTAACGGCACCATCGGCTGCTGTTGGCTGGTATCAGCTACCGGCTCCACATGAGAAAAAAAATTAATATCTCTGGAAAGTTGAAAACTATCTGTATCCAATGGGGTAGGTATTGACTGAGCACTCAACGAGGGTACCGAAAGCGTCATTCCACTTGCAGGCGAACCAGTATCCTGCATAGTTTTTGGCATACTTGGGTGAACACTGCGGATTTGTGTATTATGGGCTATTAACGGCTGGGTTGCTGGCATTAAGGCTATTTCACCATCCAGTTTAATCTTGGCTTGCCACTGCTCCTTGAATGCTTTGGTTAATAATTGTCGACCATAAGTAAAATAGTCACTACTTTTTTGGCGGTTATCAGCGCCCTGCTGCTGCCATAGGGCAATTTGTTCTGCCAGGGTATCTGCTGCTGTCGTCAACTGTTGTTTAATCGTTTTTTCGGTTAATGTTCGGGCCGTTGCTCTTAGGCTATTCACCTGTTTACGTATTTGATTCGCGCGACTAATAATCTGCATAGATGCCAGTTCTTGCTTTCTCGCATCGATGATTAACTCGTTCGCTATCTTGATAATTTCACTGTTTTTTATCAGATCACTTGCTCTGCCTTCAATACTAAAGCAAAGCAAGCTATAACTGACCATTAAAACCGCTGATTTATTAAAGTTGGATATCTTCTTTATTATTTTTTTATCCATATCACCTGTTCTAGAGAGTATACTCAAAGCGTAGGGTTTTTAGGGACGGCCGTCGAGCAACGAGTTCCAGTAGCACTTTTTGTATAAATTAAAGTAGCTACCGCAAGTCTCACAGCAGTAGACTTGCCCCCATGAGCCTATAAATAATAGGTGATTGGGGTGAAGCGCGACGACAACAAACCCTAAAAATCATTCGCGAAGAGTATAACGAATTTTACCGTTTATTGGGCATTCCAAGGTTAGCAAAATACTGTTCTTGCAACTGTTGTGCAATTACATTGATCTCCTGTTCATTTTTTTCGCTTGTGACAGTGCCGCTTATATTGTTAGCCAATGCCATATCTGCGGTGATATTCACAGTATAATCTTCTACTTCACCATAATTAAACGTGCCACAAGCATCAGGAATTGCATTATAACGCATCACCACCCGTAGCCGTGTCTTACCCAGAGAGGCACTTGCAGGAATCGCCAAGTGTCCATTGACAGTTGATGACGTTGCATAATTAGAACTAAATACCTCTTCTCCACCGTCTTCAAAATCACCATCTTTATTTAAATCAACCCAGATTTTCCAATACTCATTATATTTTATGCCACTAAATGCGGGTTTTAACTGAATATTAGTTTTCCCTTTGGCAAGATTAATCACCTTGGCCGTAAAGTCAGAGTAACGTTTAGCGGCAGAGCCATTAGTAAAATTACCCATTTTTACTGAGCTAACCCATTCATCACTGGCATTATTACTGCTCGCCTCACAATACTCTACCGTTGGATCAGGATTACTGATGGCATCCCAGTCAGGTTTAACTACAAATAGGCCATAACCAATATCACTCATGATAATATTGCCACTGGCAAAATAAATATAATTACTCCAGGTGCCAGAAAACTGCGCGCTATTTGAGCCAGGGATAGTATCAAAATAAGCCACCTCAGCCAGTTTACCCGCCGCAATATCTTTAGCGCTGAGAATACGTAAACCTGCCCGATAATTGGTTTCAAATACATAGTTATTGTATGTATACAGATTATGATCGATAGCCGAGGTGGGCCCCACATAACGACCTATCTCCACTGGATTATCTAAAACACTTACGTCGTATATATAGGAAGTGGTATTAATGCCATCACGCTTCTCATCTAACTCATCGTTCATTATTAAGATATTATGACTATCATTCAGAAACCAGCCCTGATGAGTATATTGAGCGCCTTGATAAGGGGTTCTAGACAATTGTTTAGGGTTGGATTTATTGGTTACATCCACAATGGTAATGGTATCTTCATTGTAACCAACACAAATTTCTCGACCAAAGTAGCGTGCATCCTGCCCCTTATAAATCACACACTGAGTATCATGGGTATAGCCATCTGCGGAAAAACAACCCGCATAGCGCGGTTTAACCGGGTTAGAAATATTAACCATATATAAGCCACCACTACACTGATTACTGCCAACGATATAGGCGTAACCGGTATCTTCATTAATGGCAATATTATGCGCATTACCAAAGCCACCTAAATGCGCTGTTTCTTTAAGGGTTTGGCCTGGTGAAGGTAGGTACCGTAAGGTACTTAGATCAAATACTTGTAAACCATGGGTCTTATTGCCACTGCCATCCGCAACAATAAAAGCATGATCATTGTAGGTTTTAACATCACGCCAAGAGTCTGAACCATTATCATGGGAAGGTAAAAAGCCAAGAAAAACAGGATTTACAGGGTCGGTAATATCCACAAATGAGGTACCATTGGTTCTCCCCACAATCGCAATTTCAGCACCCGTTACCGGGTCAGTATAACCCCATATATCATTTAAATTGGCAGTGCCACCGCCCATATTTTCTTTAGCTAAAAAGGCATGTAAATCTATATTTTTACAGGGGTATCCACTGGCGCTACCATCAACACAGCGAGTTGTTGCTTGATCTAGCAATAGCTGGGTTTTTTCTCCTTCATTGCTATCGTCGAATTTAAATCCATCTGGAAACATTGCACTATGGCCAAAACTAAGCAAAGGAAAACTTAGTCCCGCCATCAGTAATGCATACCTACCGATATACCTCGTCCTTTTCATTGCAACTCTCCTTGTCGCCATAATATACACACTGCAAAATACTTTTGTAAATTAGCGTTTTCAAATAGACTAAGAGATAATTTCCCCTACTGCACTAGCAATGACCTTCCATCGTCACTTATAGCTACTTTTAAAAAACACAGCCACTTTAAAAAAACAGTCCCACCCGTTATTTGGATAAATCAAAAGGGACTAACAATATATGATACTAGCAAAGTAAAATATGAAAGTCCTCATAACATTTGTCAATTACCCTTTCAGCAACCATCGCAAATGTTATGTAACAAAAAGAAGTTATATTATTTAAACTAATATTGCATTATACATTAACAAAACCTAATACAGTTAACGGCTTACACTCTCGTATAAGGTATATAAAGCATATTTTATTTACCGTTTAAGGTGACTGGATGATCTGACCATCATCTGAGACTTTCTTATTATTTTTACATTTTAAGAGATGTATACCCAATACGAATGGTTTTTAGGTGCGGCCATCGAGTGACGAGTTCCAGTAGCACTTTTTATATAAATTAAAGTCGCTACCGCAAGTCTCACAGCAGTAGACTTGCCCCCATGAGCCTATAAATAATAAGTGATTGGGGCGAGGAATAAAGATAATAAAACCTAGAAATCATTAAAAAATACTAACAGGCTTTTCATGTTGCTTGTATGTTTTTTATAAATTGATAATGTATGAATTGGCTGTGGTAGGACACTAATAATTGTTTATGGGTGATCCTTAAAATTTATCTTATCTAACCTGTTCATTTTTTATTGCAATGCTTTGGGTAAAGCCACTGCCCCCTTCCAAAGCAATTTTTCACACTCCAAAGCGGTTAACGGTTTACTAAAATAAAACCCCTGTACCAGGTCGCAACCTTGTTCCGCAAGAGTCACAACCTGGTCTTCGGTTTCAGTCATTTCAGCAATAACTGATAAACCCAGTGCCTGCCCCATAGTGATAATAGCACTGACAATTGCATGGCTACACTTATCTGTAGTCACCTCCTGAACAAATGAGCCATCTAATTTAAGTTTATCGACAGGAAAACTTTTTAAATAATACATATTGGAGTAGCCCGTACCAAAGTCATCAATAGATAGTTTTACACCAAGCGCTTTGAGTAAGTGCATCAGTGGAATCGTAAAATCAGGGTTCTCCATTGCGGAGCTTTCTGTTATTTCAAGCTCTAATCGTTCTGGGTCAAAGCCAGTGGCAGACAAGCACCGAGAGACCAGTGAAGGGAAAGCAACATCGTTGATTTGCTTTGCAGAAATATTCACAGCAATTTGCAGCATTTCAATGCCTGACTCTTGCCAGGTTTTACCTTGCTTACATGCTTCTTGTAAAACCCACTCAGTGACTTGCCTGATTAACCCGGTATCCTCAGCAATAGGAATAAAACGGTTAGGCAAAATGGTACCAAGCTCTGGATGCTGCCAGCGAAGTAAAGCCTCAACGCCGGTAACACACCCCCGATGCAAATCCACTTGAGGTTGGTAATACAGTTGTAATTGATTACGTTTAATGGCTTGTCGCAGTTCAGTTTCGATACGAATGCGCTCTTCAATATTTGCTCGTAGTGAGGCGTTATACAGTTGAATGATGTTGCATCCATGTGCTTTAGCACTATACATTGCAGCATCAGCAAACTTCAGTAAGGAGGTAACATCATCGCCATCTTCTGGGTAGGTGCTACAACCAATACTACAGGTCACTTCAACTTCAGTACCTGCTACTTGTAGTGGCTTAGAAATACAACCAATGAGTCGCTGAAGGCCATGCATTGCCGTTTCAGTTCGATCATAGTCGGAAATAACCAGAACAAACTCATCCCCCCCTATTCGTGCCAGGGTATCTGATTTACGCACAATAGCAGTCATCCTTTCCGCTATCGTGCACAGTAGCTGGTCACCCACATCATGGCCAAAGTGATCATTGATATACTTGAAGCGATCAAGGTCAATAAAGCACACCATTAACCGAGTATGATAACGCTTAGCTTTAGTTAATGCTTGATTCAGACGGTCTAATAACAGGGTGCGATTTGGCAAGTCAGTCAAGTCATCATGGGTTACCTTATGCTGAAGTTGGTGCTCAAATCGTTCACGCTCTTGTAATGCTTTCTGTAAATGCTGGGTACGTTCAGCAATACAATGCTCTAATTGAGTAAGCTGACTTTCCCGCTCATGTAATAAATTCCATTTGTTTAATAGCGCACTGGCTATTTGCAAAATTTCAATGCGCTCAAATGGCTTACGTAAAATCAATAACTGGTCAGTCTGACCAATCCTCGCTGAAATGTCTTCCCATGAGTTATCAGCATAGGCACTACAAATAACTACTTGAATATTAGGGTCGATCAGCCATAAGGTTTCAATGGTTTGTAAACCATCCATCTTGCCTGGCATTCGCATATCAACAAAAGCCACAGCAACACGTAAATTATCATGTAACAACTGTTTTACTTTTTCACAACCTGCCTGACCACTACTAGCAAACTCCACAATAAACTGCTGCGAATCACTATGACTTGCTTGTGCACTTTTACCAAACAAGGACTGCTCCAATGCATTAAGCGCTGCTGTACTTTTATCAGTTGGGGTAGTTAAAATTTTTCGATAACTATCCAATACCTGGGGATTGTCATCAACGACCAAGATTGCTGGTTCTTCTCTCATCAGCTCTTCCATGCGATTGCATCCTCCAGCGGTAACCTATTATCCTTTAGCTTTATGCGAGATCGCTTCTTGAAAGCTAGTATCCTGAGCGGCTTGATTGGCATGCCAAGGATAAACTAGAGTAAAAGTTGCGCCATGGCCAAGACCATCACTTTCAGCAATGAGTTCACACCCCATTTGCCTGGCCCAGATAGCGCTTGTATGCAAGCCCACCCCCCGACCGCTAAACTTGGTTGTAAAGCCCTGATCAAACACCTGGTTCAGGTGTTTGGGATCAATCCCGATACCATTATCAGTAATACTTAAATAAACCTGCTCTCCCTTCTGCGAGGAGCGAATCTGAATACAAGGGGCTTGAGGCTCTTGTTCTAAGATAGCTTGGTGCGCATTGATTAAAAGGTTGATTAATATTTGTAACATTAGATTTCGATCGACACATACAGCGCCCTGATAATAATAATGGTGCTGTATTTTAATCTTACTCAAGTCATGGGCATTTTTTGCTAACGCTAAAGCCCCTTCTAGCAGGCTTTCGACAGCTACATTTTCAATCATAAGGCGGGTGCTGTTAATATCAAAATCATAATGTCGGTTGACGGTTTGCACTGCATGATTAGTCGTATTTTTTAAGTTATCTAGCTCTTGCAGGATAGCTGCTTGTTGAATCTCAATATGACTTGCAAGCTGAGTTAAATACTCAGGTAACTTTTCAGCCTTAGAGGACAAATGTTGTCTGTCGTTTTCAAGTAGCTTTGCCACTTCATGCAAATTACCTAAATGCAACTGGCACAGCTTATCAGCAATAATTGAAGCAGATACAGTAATCCCATTGAGCACGTTTCCCAGGTTATGAAGCAAAGTCGTTGCTATCATAGCAATCCCAGCATTGCGCTCTGCCTGACGTAGCGAACGTTGGACATCAGCCATCCGCAATGCCGCCTTAACGCGGGCCAGTAACTCTTCTGGAGAGAAAGGCTTGGCAATGTAGTCATCAGCCCCAGCGTCTAATCCATCAGCTGAGGCCTGGTCACCCCCACGGGCTGTTACAAGAATGACGGGAAGGTGAGCTAACTGGGGAGACTGTTTGATTCGGGCAGTGAGACCAAACCCATCTAAATTGGGCATCATGACATCTGATACCACTAGGTTAACAGCCTTTCGCTCCAATAAAGCCCAAGCCTCTAATCCATCCGCAGCGGTCACTACCTGATAAAGACCCGCCAGCAGCTCAGCGATATAGGTGCGCATGTCTCTATTGTCGTCTGTTACCAGAATCGTTACCGATTGGTCGGTAGCCGCTACACCTGATGTATCATGGTTATGTGAAACGTCACCATCTTCCTGAAAACGTACCTGACGCAGCATAGTATCCCATTCATGATGCGCCTCCGAAGGCTCATGGTTGATGATAGGAGCGTGTTGTTTATTACCAAGCGGCAGGCGCACATAGAATGTTGCCCCTTGGCCAACATCGCTGATAACACCAACCTCTCCTCCCATTAATTCCGCTAATTGTTTAACTAAGGCCAGGCCAATGCCAGTCCCACTATGATGACGTGTTGAGGAGTTATCTAATTGTTGAAAACGCTGAAACAATAAGGATTGTTGATTTTTGGGAATGCCAATACCGGAATCTGACACACTAAATTCAAAGCGAGCGTCATCCAGTCGTTTTGTCTTAATCTGTATATAGCCTCCTGTTGGGGTAAACTTCAGCGCGTTACTGACATAATTCAAAACAATTTTTTCAAAGTGTCTCTGATCGATATAAGCATGGTCTATTGCTGGATCCAGCTGCCAGGTCAATGTGCAGCCTTTATCGTTGGCTGCCGCTAACGCATCTTGCACCAGGGTTTGAATGAATTTGGTAAGGTCTACCTCTTCCAGTCGTAACTCAAATTTGCCTGCCTCTGCTTTGGAAAAATCAAGGACATCATTGACCCGGTTGAGTAGCCGCAAGGCATTGCGTCGGATGCGTCTAATTTGCATAGCCCAATCAGTGACGGGGTGCTTATGATCTGTTAACTGTTGTAGTGGCGCCAGAATCAATGTCAGTGGCGTGCGTAACTCATGGCTAACATTGGTTAAAAATTCACTTTTCGCCTGATTTGCCTTTTCAGCAGCCTCTTTAGCCTCAACCAAGCTGGCTTGTAAACGGGTACGCTCAGCAATTTCTGTGTGCAAGCCACGGTTAGCTTCAGCCAACGCGATTGCGCGCTGACGGTTTAGCGACAAAAACCAGAACACAGCAGTAAATAACAAGCTAAGCAACGTGCCACTTAATAGCACCAAAGTAGACTCCTGGTTGTTAATATTCCCCTCAAATACAGGTAGTGAGCTAAAGTGCAGCAACCACCGCCGTCCATTAAAATCAAAAGGTCGGTTAACCTCGAATAAAGGAGCTGTCGTTGATGTTATTTGCTCCGCCTTCACGCTGTCGTACATTAACTTGTCCGGTGTTAACTGCCCATTATCATAGATTTGCAGACGAATATTGGGCAGCTTCTCGTGACCTAACGTACCTTCGATCAGGTCATTCATACGAAATGGGGCATAAACATAACCAAGCAATGCTACCTGCCGTTCAGCAATGGTCTGAGGGGTACTGCCAGGTTGATAGAGTGGTAAGTACATTAAAAAACCATGTTGAACGCCTTGGTTGGTTTCCTGCACCAGCGTTACTCTTCCTGATACCGCCGGTTGACCACTATCTCGGGCCCGTATCATCGCTGCACGACGTGTCGACTCTGAAAACATGTCATAACCAAATGCCCGTTGATTCCGCCAGTCAAAGGGCTCAAGAAACACAATAGCAGTATAGGTTTCCCGCAGTCCCACAGGATGTACTTGGTAATTGGGAAAACCTTCGGCTCGAATCGCTTGGGTATGGACTTCAAGCTGATCAGGAGAAATCACCTGCGCAAACCCCACGCCTCGAATACCAGGATAATGTCGATTAATCTGCAATGTTTCGACATAGCTGCGCCATTCATGTCGCTCAACGAGCTTACTGGCAGCAAACAAACCTAGACCACCAAGCAATATCTGCTCATAAGCATATAAACGCTGGCGAATGGCAAATTCAGCCTCAATGACTTTAAACTCAAAGCGTTCTGCAGCATTAAACATGACTTGCTGACGAGAAGCATACCAACCCCAAAGTGTCCCCCCCAACATCGAGAGCAGTATGATAAGTGCTACAACGTTACTGCGATAACCATTTGGAAATGTTAGTCGAGTGACCACCGAGTTAAGTATTGATGAGCAAATTCCTTTTTTCATGACGGCCTTTCTTCTTTTATGCAGAATAGAAATCATCCTGAAACCACTACCTGGCGAACCATGATTAGAGGCTATTCATTTGAAGCGCCTAGCCACACTATCCAATAACTGTTCTAATTTTGTAGTGGTGAAATGCCCTATTTGGTTTTAGACAAACATTCTTCAACGCTTTAAATCAAGAATACGACAAAAAAAGACTTTCAGTTGATAAACCAAAGTGCGATCGTCAAATTAAATAGCTTTTAGACATTAGTTTTTAGTTATTACCTTGAAAAGAAGTCTTCCTAAAAGGCAAATATTAGATAATTTTATTCTTCATTTTTACTGCATTATTTTCTTAGTTTACCTATAAAAACTACAGCGCCAATACAACCAAAACGTAATACTGACCAACAAAGATATTATAACGAATTAAAGAATTAACTAAAATAAAAAATAAAAACGACAGCCAGCTTATAAACAAAAGGCCAGCTACTCATTTATAGGCTCATGGGGGCAAGTCTACTGCTGTGAGACTTGCGGTAGCGACTTTAATTTATATATTTAACTTCTATTGGGTTTGGGGGTTTCAGGACTTTCTGGCGGCAATACGGGATAGGTTATTCGCGGTTGTTTGCCCGTTAAGGTTTTCAAAAAAGCCACTATTTTTTCTGTTTCAGGCGTTGATAGTTTTACGCCTAACTGGTATTCAGCCATCACATTTACTGCTTCATGTAAACTCCAGACACTACCATCATGAAAATAAGGGGCTGTTAACTCGATATTTCTTAGTAATGGCACTTTAAAAACATATTTATCTGCTTCTTTTTTTGTAACATTATATCTTCCTAAATTCTCTACATCCTTCGGATACGTTTTGACTAGACCAAATTTCTGATAGGTATTTCCTCCCACCCCAACGCCATTATGGCAACTGACACACCCTTTTGCTTTAAATAGCTCATACCCTTCTTTTTCCAGCTGGGTTATTGCTTTTTCATTACCCAATAACCACTTATCAAAACGAGAATCAGGCGTAACCAGGGTTTCTTCAAATTTAGCAATGGCATCCGTTACTTCATTAATGGTTATTTTTGTTACACCATAAGCTTGCTCAAATAGGCTCCGATAATTTGGGATAGACTGTAATGTTGCTACCGCCAATTGATGACTAGAAGCCATCTCACCAGGGTTAGCAATAGGGCCAGCCGCCTGTTCTTGTAAGTCTTTTGCTCGTCCATCCCAAAACTGAGCAAGGTTGAATTTAGCATTCAGTACCGTGGGCGAATTAATTGGGCCAAGCTGCCATTGATGACCAATGGAACTAGGTAAGTTATCATCACCTCCCATCGCTAAATTATGGCATGAATTGCAACTCAACCAGCCCGACTTCGAAAGCCTTGGATCAAAAAACAATTTCTTCCCTAACTCAACTTTCTGTTTGTCATACTCCTTATCAATTGGTATAGGTTTAATCGGCTCATTATATCGCTTAGAGGCTGATACATAGGCTGTGTTGGTAAATGTTAAAACAACGGATATCATTGTTAAAAAGCCAGTGTTTATCATCAGGCAATTCCTTTCCTTTTTTATAGTAAGGCTGTTTTAACCAGCCATTTATTTTTTTATTATTGTAACGATCACAAATAAAATTGCTAAAAGCCCTTATATCCCTGGACTATATGGATTTTCTCTGTGATTTGATGAAATAGCTGGGCTAACCGCCTTAGGAAAACGAATACTTTCAACCATATCTTGAACATATTTTGGCGAATCGTGAGTCAGTCGATTAACGATTAAAGCCACTGAAAAGTTCAGTAACATCCCTAGGGTGCCTATTCCTTCAGGTGAAATACCCAATAACCAATGGTCAGCCGTATTCGCTGCAGGGTTTAAAAACTTAAAATAAACAATGTAAACTGCCGTAAATATTACCCCTGTCAACATACCACAGATAGCACCTTCTTTATTCATCTTCTTAAAAAAGATTCCCATAACAATCGCTGGGAAAAAAGAGGAAGCAGCTAACCCAAAAGCAAACGCAACAACTTGAGCAACAAAGCCAGGGGGATTAATACCTAAATAACCAGCAATTCCTATAGCTATAGCAGCCGCTATCCTTGCGTAGCGCAATTCTTGTTTATCACTAATCCCTGGCATTAAATTTCTTTTCAATAAATCATGGGAAACTGATGTCGATATCACCAATAACAAACCTGCTGATGTGGATAGTGCTGCTGCTATTGCACCCGCGGCTACTAGTGCAATGACCCACGCAGGTAAATTAGCAATTTCAGGATTCGCCAGAACCATAATATCACGGTCAATTGACATTTCATTACGTTCGTCACCTGAGTAGAACATACGACCATCTGCATTCTTATCGGTCCAAGTGATTAAACCAGTTTGCTGCCAATTTTCAACCCAGCTTGGGGAATCTTCGTATAAAGTACCCTGCCCATCAGGCCCATTAATGGTACTAATCATATTCACTCTGGCAAAGGTCGCAACAGCAGGTGCAGTGGTATACAAAAGAGCGATAAATAATAACGCCCAGCCGGCAGATTTTCTCGCATCACGTACTTTAGGTACCGTAAAAAAGCGAACAATAACATGTGGTAAGCCAGCCGTACCGACCATGAGTGCAGCGGTAATAAAAAACACATCAATCATGCTTTTATTACCCTGGGTATATTCTGAGAATCCAAGTTCCATAGACAACCCATCGAGCTTATCGAGTAAATAAACACCAGAGCCGTCAGCCAACATACCACCAAAACCCAGTTGAGGAATAGGATTATTCGTCATTAAAATCGATATAAATACAGCAGGCACCAGATAAGCAAATATCAGCACACAATATTGGGCCACTTGTGTATAGGTAATACCTTTCATGCCGCCTAAAATAGCATAGAAAAATACCACAGCCATACCAATAAACACACCACTGACAATATCGACTTCTAAAAAGCGAGAAAATACAACACCTACCCCACGCATTTGGCCTGCAATATAGGTAAAGGAAATAAATATTGCACAGATAACAGCCACTGTTCGTGCTGCTTGAGAATAGTAACGGTCACCAATAAAGTCGGGAACAGTAAATTTACTGAATTTGCGTAAGTAAGGTGCTAAACACAAAGCTAGCAGTACATATCCCCCCGTCCACCCCATTAAATAAACCGTACCATCATACCCCATAAACGAAATAAGCCCTGCCATCGAAATAAATGAAGCGGCTGACATCCAATCAGCTGCAGTAGCCATTCCATTTGCAACAGGATGAACACCCCCGCCAGCAATATAAAAATCACTTGTTGATCCAGCCTTGGCCCAAATGGCAATGCCAATATAAAGTGCAAAGGAAATACCCACAAACAAAAAGGTTAGCGTTTGAATATCCATAGCCATCTCTAGTCTTCTTGTACATTATATTTACGATCAAGTTTGTTCATTTTTCCTACATAAACAAAAATTAACCCAATGAAGACGTAGATTGCTCCCTGCTGAGAAAACCAAAAGCCCAATTTAAATCCACCTATTTGAATCGCGTTCAACGCCTCTACAAATAAAATACCGCAACCAAAAGACACCCCAAACCATACCGTCAACAATATCAGCATTAAGTGAATATTCTCTTTCCAGTATGCCTTGGCTTTTTCTTTATTTTCAAAGGCCATTATTTTATCTCCTTAGCCACCAAATACAGTTAGTTATCACTCATTATTTTTAATATAAAGCTATTTCAAGCAGACTATATATCATAATGCCTGGTAACCTTGCTAAGGTATAGAGTCGCAATGTAAATTAAAAGGAGTCAATAACTAAATGGCCACTCAATGCTATGAGCAAAGAAAGTTTGATTTGCACTCTTATGATTTTATCTGTAACCCTTATCCAACGTATCAAGAACTACTCGCAACTCAACCTATTTATCAATGCCCTAAATATGGGTTTTATTATGTTTTTCAACATAAGGATATTAAAACACTATTTAAACACCCTCATGCTTCGTCTGACCGGTCAGCGGCCTTAGTTGCCAACTTATCAGCTGAAGAGCAGGCACAGATATCACCCTTAACCCGATCTTTTTCATTAATGGCCATCTTTAATGATCCCCCTCAACACACACCTATACGCAAACTAATGGTTCGTTCATTATCCAATAAAGTCATGAATGAAATGACGACAACCATCGAGACCGTTGCTAATCAATTAATTGACTTATTTATTGAAAAAAAACAGTGTGATCTGATCAAAGACTTTGCTTACCCATTACCGGCAATCATTATTTCAAAGCTATTAGGCGTACCCGTTACTGATATTGATAAAATTAAAGCCTGGTCTGATGACCTTGCCTTATTCTTAAGTGATAGTACCAAGATAAATATTGTGGCAAAAGCTTCCGATACAGTGCTTGCGATGAATGATTATTTTAGTCACTTATTGCACTACTACCGGCATCATCCAGCCGATAATTTCATGAGTAAATTAATAGAAGTTCAACAGTCACAAAGCACACTTGATGATGCTAGCCTTATCGCCAATGCTATATTATTGGTATTTGGAGGACATGAAACCACAACGAACTTAATTGGTAATGGCTGGTTGACACTAAAGCAGCACCCAGAACAGCTTGATAAACTGGATAATCATTTAAGCACTGCTGTTGAAGAGTGTTTACGTTTTGAAAGCCCTTTTCAACGAATTGGTCGAGTATCAACTCAACCCATCACGCTAGGAGATATTCAAATTTTAGTCACTTATTGCACTACTACCGGCATCATCCAGCCGATAATTTCATGAGTAAATTAATAGAAGTTCAACAGTCACAAAGCACACTTGATGATGCTAGCCTTATCGCCAATGCTATATTATTGGTATTTGGAGGACATGAAACCACAACGAACTTAATTGGTAATGGCTGGTTGACACTAAAGCAGCACCCAGAACAGCTTGATAAACTGGATAATCATTTAAGCACTGCTGTTGAAGAGTGTTTACGTTTTGAAAGCCCTTTTCAACGAATTGGTCGAGTATCAACTCAACCCATCACGCTAGGAGATATTCAAATTAGAGCGAACCATCGCATTTTACTCATACTCAGTGCAGCCAATCGCGATCCCGCTATTTTTCAGCATCCTAACCAGTTTACTATTACTCGATCAGACAATGCCCATATTGCCTTTGGGCATGGAATCCACCTTTGTCCTGGCGCCGCCTTATCACGACTTGAAGCTAAGATCGCCTTTTCACTGCTAAAGAAAAGGCTACACCATTGGCAACTGGTAGATACGACTCCTGCATGGCAACCCAACTTAGGTTTACGGGGGATGTTGACTTGCCCATTACAAGCGATATAACCTTTATAAGCTCTTAAGATATTCGACTAGCTGCCACCGTTGTTCCTCAGTTAATGGAGGTAATTCCGTTCCATCCATCTGAGGAGTTCTCCCAGCCGCATATTCATGACCACTATTATTGTTTCCTGCTATAAACGTTTTAAACTCAGTGCCTGGATATCCAGTGTATTTAAAGCCGACTTTTTTCGGGTCAAACTCTCGACTACCTACCATGAAAGTATCGGGTCGATATTTCCCATCTTCAGGGTCACCCTGTTGTTTTTTTGGTAATAATAAATCATACAGGCTAGGAACCGAGCCATTATGTAAATAAGGGGCTGTTGCCCAAATACCATTCAATGAGCGCGCTTTATACGATAATAGTGACTGATAAGGTTTCGCTGTTGTATCTGGCTGATAGTTACCTGCTTTAACACTCGCTTTTATAGTATTATCAAAAAATGACATACCCAGTGTATATAGCCAGTCTAGCCAGCGCCGCAAGAAAATCTTATCTGGGTCTGGTGTTGCAACCACACCCGTGGTGACGGCTGTTAGAATTTGCACAACAGGTGCCGTTTGGGCAACGATCACATCCCCGACATCTGTACCCTGATAGATATGTTTAAAATTACCCGCATTGCCAACATAATTAACACTGTTACTCGCCATCGCGATGTCAGTACCAACCAAATCAATACTGGACATTTTAGCCACCATTAAGCGATCCCAGGCAGCTCGATCAATGATTTCATGGCAACTTTGACAATACTGAGCATAAATCAACCGTCCTTTTTCCACTTTTTGTGGATCAAGCTTGCCGAATATAGGTTCTGGCCACTTAGGAGATTGCAAACTTCTTAACTGGTTTTCTAATCGTTTCAAGTTGGTTAAATCAATGGATGAGTTAAATTCGACTTGTTTCTTTTTATTACTTTGCCCAGAAAGCCACGCAGCCAAACTAAAACTAGGCTCTTTTTCCTGCCAGTCTAAAATCCCAAAAACCCCTATTACTTCACCAGCATTACGGCCTAATGGACCTAACCCCACATTACTTGCCAAACCATTCCATTGAACAAAATCAGACTGGGGAATATCCCATAAAAAAGGATAACTCACTGGTGCATTTGGCTCATTAAAAAGTGCATTACGTACACGCAACAAATCTCTGAAACTCAAAGCAGGATAACCCGGTTCTTTTGACGCTAGTCGACGAATAATGGTTGCAAACTGTTCATCATCAATAATGGTTTCGTTAATGCCATCTAATACTTTATCTATTTCTTCTTTGGTCAGAAATTGCCGATGAGAAGGCCGTTTTAACAGGGTTAGTACATCCCTAACCTGGGATTTATTCTGTACATGCTGTAACACCCGGTTATAAATTCGTCCAAAAGCATCTAACCGAGCATAACCATACTTAACATGGCTATAATTTAAAACATTATATAGTTGAATATTGTCGTTCCACCTGTGTAAGTCTTGCTTAACCTGTTGTCTATTAGTGTAATTATTATTCAGGTCAATGACATTGCTGGCAAAGCGTTCAAATTTATTCGGATCATCCAACGTTGCTTCCATTGCTTTTTGCAGTGCAGTAAGAAACCCCACCATATCAGCCATTGCAGGGCCGCCATCAATCCGAATGGCCTTACCCTGATAATTCACCTGACCCGTATGGCAAGCAGCGCACGTAAATCCCATATAGTCGTGGCCTTGATAAGTATCTTTAACAAAACCAACAGGCAGTCCGTCTGGGTTAAAAAAGGTAGATTTTTGTGGTAAATAACGAAACTTATCAATATTACTGGTATCACGAAATAATGCCGGTGAGTCAACCTGCTCTAACTTTAAAAAGAAATCATAAGGCAATAAGCCTGAGCCTTGAGTCGTATTATAAAACCACAGGCTATCTGCTTCTGACCACCCCTGCTCAAGGTAAGTAGGTGTTGTATAATTTTCACCAAATGCGCCATTACCAACAGCAACGGCTCCCCGCTCAGGATCATCATCCCAGTGCTGATAAGTTTTTCCAATAATTAATGCTACCACCATAGTAACAGCGACTACCACTATCATTTTACTAGCAAGATGTAGCTTTCCCTTAATAAACCTCCCTAGAGGTAATAGCAAGTGACGTATGAGCATGTTATTATTTTCCAAGCATCAAGCTTAACAGAGGCTGGAAAATCCAACCCCTGCTGTCATTTAATAATTGTGGTTTTTTGACATTACAAAGACACTACTTATTTTTAGTTTCAATAAAGCCACTATTACCATAGACGAGTTCCTTATACTTTGCCTCATTCCCATTCAATGGAATTTTATATTTAACTAATGATTGAAAATTAAAGCGTTGTACATAGTTATTTACAACATAACCAGCAGAAACCCGCGCATTTAAATATCAAATATAAGTGCCTGTCATTAAACCTTCAAAATCAAGCTTGATTAGCACCACAATAAAGCATTATATTGCCGAAACACTATGGAAGGTTGCATGAAAGCTTGTGCAAGGTTGTGGTATTTTATTGATAACCCTCAAATGTAGCTGTAAAATGCCACCATAAAATAGACACAAGAAAGTCATTAAAATAAAGGGAAAATAGTAAAAACTAGAAAACGATGCTACTGACATGCCTTTTATGAATAAAATCGGAATGACCAAAACAGAAAGCGAGTTAATTGCTCGCTGGATTGCCCAAGGATCACCTACCAGCTAACAACACAGCCAGTATTCCTCAGCTTTAGGGCATCTCTAATTGGTAGAGGAATACTGGTGGTTTCATACCCTACTTTTTAACGCACCTTCACTTTTCCATTTTTAAACTGCTGCTTTTCTGTTTGGCTGGATTTCACCATTTTTGCAAACGTCTTAACATACTGCCGCTGTGCTGCAATACCCTGCGCTTGTCTTAAATGATGCGCTTCCTCCTTTTGTAATTTCAAATAATGCTGCCAACGATCAAGACTTAGCAGGCCAGTCTCAAGCGCAGACTGTATTTTACATCCTGGTTCTTCTCCATGCTGACAATTTCTGAAATAACACTGATCAGCCAGTTGTAAAATATCGTCAAACACTTCGGCTAACTGTCCTTCCTCTAACCATAATTGAACTTCCCGCATTCCAGGCGTATCAATAATATTCACACCAGTTTCAGTATGCAGTAGATATCGACCTGTTGTTGTATGACGTCCTTTAGCATCATTCTCACGAATGCCCCCAGTATCAAGCACCTGTTGACCTAAAGTTGCATTAATCAGGGTGGATTTACCAACTCCTGAAGAACCTATTAATACCAATGTTTCACCAGGTACTAACCAAGGAGCCAATTTACTACTCACGTCTTGCGAATCCAGGCCATTCACTGCCACAGCATTTAGCTTCAATTCATGGCCAACATCAGCCACCCAGTTTTCAGGGTTGTCAACTAAGTCTGCCTTGGTAAACACAGCCACTGGCTCAAGCCCTGCATCATGCGCAACCATAATATATCGCTGTAAACGATGCAGGTTATAGTCTTGATTAAGCGAAGTCACTAACAACATGGTGTCAACATTCGCCGCTAATAACTGTTCCCTGGTTTGTTGCCCTGCAGCCTGTCGACGTAATAAACTACTCCTGTCTAACAAGCGCGTTAGCCAAAGACAATCCTCTTTTTCTTCAGCAATAACCCAGTCACCAACCGCTAACCAGGCACTCATTGGGCAGTCCTGCTTGCCTACTCGCAACAGCTGTTTGCCCCGCTCAGTTTCAACGAAAATACGGTCACGTTGAATATTGGATATTCGAGCGGGAATAAAATTATCCCACTCTACCAGCGATAACTGCTGCATGAAGAATGATTTCCAACCAAAACGACGTAATCTGTCCAATTGCACGACACTTTCTCCTGTCGCAAAAAAACACTGCATCGATGCATTAACAGCATACAATGCCACGAAATTAAGAAGCCGTTTTTGAACAGGAAAAACACCAGAATAGCGAAGTACTCGTATAAGAGCTATATGCCTAAAGAACTATACAAGTAGTAAAGAAAGGGGACAGAAAAGTATTATTACTGCTTGCTTACCGTCAGTTTAAACAGTATTCATCTACAAACTATAAAGACCAATCCCCTAGCGCAATAGTGTTTTTCCTTGTTAACACAATATCAGTAATCAAACTCATAACCATCATGTCACCTCCTCCTGTTTAGCAGTATGTATCTGTTTAGTGTGCAACTGTTTTGCTTTGCTGTAAAGCGTTAGTTTACACATTGATCTGTTTAGCCGGCTGAAGGGTGTCAACATCAAAGCCAACGGTACCATTGCACTGATCCATCCAATGCTCAAAATCCTGGATACTCATCGGTTTTGCAATAAAAAAACCTTGAACAATATCACACCCTTCCCGCTCAAGAAATCGATACTGTTCTTCTGTTTCAACACCTTCCGCTATTACCTCAAACCCTAAACTATGTGCCAAATGAATAATAGCCGATGAGAGTGCTGCACTTTTTCTGTCATGAGGTACTTTCTTCAAAAAAGAGCGATCCAGCTTTAACGTACTAAACGGGTATTTTTGTAAATAGCTTAAAGATGAGTAGCCTGTGCCGAAATCATCCAATGACAGTCTAATACCAAACGATGATAATTTTAATAAGTTTTCTACCGATTTATCGCTTTTATCCAGTAGCAAACGCTCTGTTACTTCTATTTCAATTGATGACTTTCTAATATTATATTTTTTTATTTGCTTGGAAATACGGTCTACAAAGTTAGCCTCTCGTAATTCCCGAGCAGAGACATTGATTGCCATTCGAAATGAGTTACCCCAGGTCATTTCCCATTTAACCGCTGTAGCAAGCACTAACTCTGCTACTTGATCACCAATCGCTACAATAAGACCATTTTCCTCCGATAAGGGTATAAAGTTATCAGGGGGGGTTACTCCATCTTCCTTATTAAACCATCTGATAAGTGCCTCAGCCCCCACCACTTTTCCGGTTTTAATGTTTAATAACGGTTGGCAATAAATGGTAAACTCATTTTCAGATATTGCTTTACGTAATCTGGAGCTAATTTCCAAGCGTTTTTCAGCCCACTTGTTCATTTGTGGCTCAAAATACCGGTGGCAATTTCTTCCTGCTTTTTTTGCACTGTACAAAGCAGTATCCGCATTCTTTATAAGCTGCCCCATCGTTTCTCCATCAGCTGGAAAAATAGAAATACCAATACTGAGTGTCACATAAAGGTTGTGTTTTAATATGTGCATCGATTTAGAAAAACTGTTTTCTAGCTTTTCAATAACAATTTCGACTGAATTCGGTGTATTTAAATTTGTTAAAATCAGCAGAAACTCATCCCCCCCTAATCGACAGGCAATATCACCTTTTCTCACTGTATTGCGTAGGCGTTCTGCTGATACCTTCAGTAGCTCATCACCCGCATCATGGCCGAGTGAGTCATTGATATCCTTAAAGTGGTCTATGTCTAAATAGATAACAGCTAACGCTTGATCATATCGTTTAGCATGTATTAATAGCAGTTCCAACCGATCGAAGGCACATTTTCGATTAACCAGCCTGGTTAGCGAGTCATAATTAGCTTGCTCAAATAGCTTTTGCTGATCTCTTTCTCTTTTCATTATTTCTTCCTTGAGCTGCTTTTTCATCTTTTCCATCGCTCTAAGTAATTGAGACAGCTCATCATTACTTTTGATGTCTTTACTATCAAATTCAGGTTCTTCATCCGTATCAAGGTTATCTAATGAAAAAGCATCAGCAAAGTCTTTTGCTTTATTTATTCTCGATACTATTAATCTATAAATAAAATACAAAATAAACACAGACACTAAAAAGGTTTTTATTGCTTGAGAAAAAGCAATAAGGATAGACTTATCAATTAGCCGTTCATACACATTAGCTAACTCGACCACTACTGTTAACTGACCAACCTTGACAGGACGATCACCGGCCATATAATTAACGGGATAAACTCGTTCACGAGGGTACTTTATATCTTCCCGTTTATTTGTAACAAATGCTTTATTTTCAATATTAACAAAGCTAACAGATGCCACATCTGGCAATTTACCAATGCCATCAATGGTGACGGAAAGGGCTTCAAAATTATAATCCCATGCTTGTTTGGCAATGGGAGTTAAATAACTTCTTTCTATATTATTCAATCGTTCATCAATTACGCTCAAATCAGCGTGATAGTCAGAGTAAATTTGTGTGCAAACAATAACCAGAGTAATTATTGAACTTATCAATAATATGTGAGTTAACGTACTTTTTGCTAACGACCGATGAGTGCTTTTATGCTTAGATGCCAACATAATATTATCTGACTTAATAACTGGCTGACTTAATATCCCTATCTAACCATTAGTTTTCCTTAAATGGATCATAAAAATACTGACGATATTCATCTGATTCCAACCCTTTTAAGTTAGGGTTTTCAATCCAGTAAATTTGTCGTTTACTCAGTTCAACGAAATCAATACTTTGTTTATAGGACTTTAACCAAAGCAATTTTAAAGAACCATCTTTATAGGCCATCCTAAGTCCTTTATAGACACGCTCAATGGCAGCTGTATTTGATTTATGGGTATAAAAAAAACGCGGCAGCGGATAAGCAATCGACATAGAAGTATCATAAGAAAGATTCTTAATATGTTTGTATGCATTATATTCTTCATATAATTCATTGGCTCCGCGACAAAAAAGATCAAACCGATTAGCAGCAACCAAGTGAAACAGACTCTCATAATTATGCACACTGGTCACTTTCATGCCGCTATTTTCAAGAATTCTGGTATCTGCCCAACCGACCCCCTGGCCATGAGTAAATTGGCTTAACTCAGCAAAAGACTTTGCACTCGCTACCCTTTCTTTTATTTTTTTAGAGAGAAAGCAGACTCGATACCCCACTATTCCAAGGTCAATCGGAAAGGGAACATAAACAAGTTCTTTTTGTTCCAAGGCGCTATCGTATGACTGTTTGAAAAAGAAGTTTTCATACTGATTTTGCTCTGCCGAACGAATCGCCCTCGCAAAGTTCATTACTGGACTAGGTTTTAGAACATAATCACCATATGCTTCACGGGTTTTTTTCAGTGCCAACTCCAGTACAGATGTATCATAGTTATATCGTGCATCTTTACCACTTTCTGGAGCCCTGTAAGTAAATGTGGTAGCTGCCATCGACTGTACAGATAACAGACATAGCAGGAACGCCGGAAGTATACATCTCATTGGAAAAATTCCTGTCTGATAACGTCATATGTATAGCAAGTATAACCACTCAGTGCTGTTCTCGCCGGTATTTTCCAGAGAATACCGAGTGAAGCTTGGCCCAGCTGAAGCCTTGTTTGTCTAAGCATAGACATACTTAGAGAGTTTATTTCTTAACAACAAATTTAATCTTAATCTGGACAATTCATGTAACGTTTCAGGCGTATAGTTTTTTTGAAGGCTTAGTTTATTTAAAAGCTTAAAATGCTGTTCCTAATTAACTTCTGAAAATACCCTTCATCAATAACCCCCATCAACAACAAATCAATTATAAATGTTCCTCTCACGTCTCAAAGTGAATAACATTATTTAATAAAGCCTGGCACATTAGTAGGATTCTATGGATAATAGGTTTTCATAGTATTAAGCAACACCTATAGTGTTTAATGCTAATAATGCTTACTATTAATAAACAAAAGTAAAAGCAAAAAAAGAAAAGAGAATGTCGCATTTAGCAATGCATAGTGAAAAGCAAGGCAAAACTACATTAAATGGAATTTCAATGTGTACAATGACAAGGCTTAATAAATACGTTATTCATCCGGCGTCGCTGGGGGTGATTAAAAAATGCACCAAGCAGGTTTACGCGTATGTCACATCGTTTTTTGCCTTACTACCACCAAAACACTGTATTTGCCACTAAAATAATAATGCGACAGCCTCGACTTAACATGGCATACAACGAATATTTTCCAGCATATGCTAAATAGGTAAGAATTGCAGGATTTTATTCTTTGAGTTCAAAATGTTAGAGTTATAAAGGTTTATACTCAAATCGGGGAGCTGTATGGAAAAACATCACGATAAATATAGTATAGAAAATACTGACTACACCGTTGGTCAGGATAATGTCCAGAAGTGGGGATTTGATGTCCACAACCCGGTTTTTGGTATCAGTGCAGGGTTGATTCTGATATTCCTGGTTGCAGTATTACTCGTAGAACCAGCCACCGCCAAGTCAGCATTGGATGGGCTAAAGTGGGATATTATAGGAACCTTTGACGCTCTCTTTATCTGGTCTGGCAATATTTTTGTTATTTTCTGCCTGATCTTACTTTTATCACCTTATGGCAAAATCCGAATAGGTGGCGCCAATGCCAAGCCTCAATACTCGACTCTGTCCTGGCTAGCCATGCTGTTTGCTGCAGGAATGGGTATTGGCCTGATGTTCTGGAGTGTTGCAGAACCAGTCGCGTACTACACAGGCTGGTATAAGACTCCGCTTGGTGTCGAAGCTAACACCCCTGAAGCAGCTGAGCTCGCAATGGGTGCCACCATGTATCACTGGGGCTTACACCCCTGGGCTATTTATGGTGTTGTTGCCTTGTCGCTCGCCTTCTTTGCCTACAATAAAGGCTTACCCCTTTCTATTCGTTCAATTTTTTATCCGCTATTGGGTGACCGAGCCTGGGGCTGGCCAGGTCACATCATTGATATACTGGCGGTACTGGCCACCTTGTTTGGCTTAGCAACATCACTGGGCTTAGGTGCCCAGCAAGCCGCCAGTGGTATCAACCATGTATTTGGTATCGATGGCGGTATTGGCATGCAAATTATAGTGATTGCCGTAGTTACCGCACTAGCGATTCTCTCTGTTATGCGTGGTATTGAAGGCGGGGTTAAGCTACTCAGTAACATCAATATGGTGATTGCTTTTGCTCTATTGATCTTGGTGACTTTTTTAGCGCTTGCTGTTGCCATGGGAAATATCCCAACCACCATTGCTGCTTACCTGAAAAATATTATTCCTCTGAGTAACCCCCACGGACGTGAAGATGAAGCCTGGTTCCAAGGTTGGACTGTGTTCTATTGGGCTTGGTGGATTTCCTGGTCACCATTTGTAGGGATGTTTATTGCTCGTGTATCAAAAGGTCGTACCATTCGTGAGTTTATTGCAGCGGTATTACTCGTACCAACAGCTGTTACAGTACTTTGGATGTCGGTGTACGGTGGTATTGCTCTTGACCAAGTGATGGCAGGTGTCGGTGCACTAGGCGAAAAAGGTTTGACTGAAGTACCGCTAGCCATGTTCCAAATGTTTGAGCAATTGCCCATGGGTACGCTACTTTCAGTAACAGCTATTATATTGGTGCTAGTGTTTTTTATTACCTCCTCCGACTCAGGCTCATTGGTAATTGATAGCATCACGGCAGGCGGAAAAATTGATGCCCCCGTGCCTCAGCGAGTTTTCTGGGCTTCTATTGAAGGGGCAATCGCTGCTGCCTTGCTCTGGATTGGTGGTACAGAAGCCATTCAGGCCTTACAGGCAGGGGCCATATCTACCGGCTTACCGTTCACTATTGTATTACTGTTGATGTGCGTCAGCTTAGTCATCGGGTTGCGAACAGAAAAGCATTAACGCTTATCATCCATCACTAAAAAAACCGGCAAATGCCGGTTTTTTTAGTGATGGCCTCTGTCTCTATTCAAACTAATTCCAAAGCTGCGCTACTGGTGTATCAGATCGATAATGATGCGCTACTTGTGCTTGCAGTAACTCCGCCGTTGCTAAAGCATCAGTCATAGCATGGTGAGGATGATAGTAAGGTAAAGAATAGCGTTTCCGACAGTCAGCCAACCTTACAGAGCCCATTGGTTTTTGTAACAAACGCCCCACTAACCCTTGCCGCGCCCTTAGTGCTCGCTGCTCCAATTCTAATGTATCAATGACAGGAAACTGGATGCTTTCCCCAATACGTCGTAACAGGGCTTTAGAAAAAAAATTACACTCTATCTGTCGATAGTGCACCACCACGACTTTACCAGCCAATGCCAACAGTACTTGCTCAAGAAAATGCTGTAAGTCAGGTGCAGAGTTAACTTCAGAATGAGTGATACCATGGATAATGACAGACTCTTCTGCCAAAGGCTGCACCGGTTTAACAATCCATTCAGCAGCATCCCGACAAAAAATCCGCTGCAAGGTGAAAGGTACCAGCCCAATACTAACAATATCATCCTGCTCAGCATCCAACCCGGTGGTTTCAAAGTCCAACGCCACCAGTGGCACACTATTGATGGGTGTATTACCAGCAACCATGCCTGCCGCATAAAAACGCTGCAACCGCTCATCCTGACTGCTGGCCTGTAGCTGAGCGTATCGCTCCTGCCAAGCAGATGTTAAATCAGCCACTCAACACCCCCTCTACCTCAATGCTTTCGATGCATGATAGCGATACTTCAAAAAGCTTTGGGCCTTATCCAGCACCTGAAAGGCCTCTTTAAGATTACGTCGCTCAAAGGTAGATAACATTTCTGGCTCAATATTGTTATCTGGCTCATCCCCTCGCTCAATATCCGCGGCTTGGTGGCGAATCCGCACCATAGCGATATACTCCAACGCATCGCTTAAATCCTGACCTTTTCCAGGGGGGAGAATACTGGCCTCAATAATATCCTCAAGCCGCTCAAACGAATTTTGCGCTCGGGAGCCGACTGCCAGAGCATGAACACGGATCACATCTGATAAGGGTGCAGTGCCTCGGCGCTTTAGGTTAATTGACTTTTTATGCTGACCATCCTGTTCCATCACAAAGCCTTTAAAAAAACCTAAGGGGGGTGTTCGATTCAGCGCATTCCGCGCCAGGCAGGCAAGAAATTTCTGATTCTGGCGAGATTTCCTGGCAATAAAGGTTTGTAACTGCTTGGCCCAGCTAGTTTTTCCCCATACCCCATCTAAATCAAAAAAAATCGAGCTGTGTAACAGCGCTTCAGGGACAGGGTTTTCAATCCAGTTGGCAAACTGCTCTTTCCACTGGCTTAAGGTCATTCGCCATTGAGGATTAGATGCCATGATTTCGCCACTGCAGTAAGCATAGCCACACGCTGCCAACCCATCACAGACAAAGTTAGCCAGCTGCTCAAAATAACCATTGTGCTGTTCAAGGTCATAGCCATTATCCAGAATGATCGCATTATCCTGGTCAGTCACTATCAGCTGTTCATCACGAGCCATTGAGCCCAGTGCCAAAAAACAATAAGGCACTGGGGGTGGCCCTAACTTTTCTTCCGCAAGCTCCAGTAGCCGCTGTTTAAAACTACGACCAATCCAAGCCATGGCACTACCAATCATATGTGAGTTAGCATCTTCATTGACCATTCTTACAAATACCGCAGGTAGCTGCTGAGCGTAGCTTTTCAGGTCATCCACGGTTTGCTGGGCGAAAATCCCCCGCACTAATAACAGACTGCTTTGGGATTCATGACGCACAATATCAGACATTGCCACAACTCCAATGGGATGATGGCGGCGCATCACTGGCAGGTGATGGACATTACCTCGCAGCATCGCCAGCATGGCTTCAAACACATAAGCATTGTCATCAATCACTGCTACATCAGTGGTCATTACGTCTCCCACCGGGGTATCACGGGAAATATCAGCCGCCAATACTCGCTCGCGTAAATCCCGATCGGTAATAATTCCAATTAGCTGGCCACTGTCTTCATCTTCATTAACCGTCATTTCTGGATCGGTAATTAATAACGATGACACCCCCTCTTCCGTCATGGTCAATGCTGCTTCACGAACAGAGGTTTGCCGAGGGGCAGTCACCGCTTCGCGGGTTAGCAGCGATTTTATTTTTACTGTAGTCAGATCATTGTTATCTGCCTGGCTGGACAGAGTACGACGCAATAGCTCACCGCCCTCTGCTTCAAAAAAATCAGCAAAGGTTTCAAAGCGGTCGTTATATTCACTGAACTGCTCAGCAGGGATGCAATAAACCAAGGTATCTTCGAGGGCTTTGGCAGGAAAGCGAACTCGACGATTCATCATCAACCCCATCTGGCCGAACACATCCCCCTCTGCCAAACGGTTATATAGCTCTCCAGTACGCCGATAAATTTCCACTGCACCACTGCGAATAACAAATAAATCCTGGATCGAGTCACCATAAACCAGAATGTCAGTGCCCGCCCGGTAATAGGCAATTTCCGTTTGTTGAGCCAGCTGCTTAAGCGCCTCACTCGGTAGCTCATCAAATGGTGGATGCTTAGCCAAAAAATTAACGATTTCCAGTTGTTCTACTTGCATGAGAAGCCCTCTAAACAGCGCGCCCCTGTTTGTAACAAGGCGATAACCTAAAACATAAGCAGATCTGTCAGGCTAGCACTCAAGCCTGTACAAGAAAACACCTCTCACCTTGATTTGCTGAATTAGGATGACGACTGTCGTTTACGATCAGTTAGCAACTGCTCAAATGACGCTGATGACAGTGGTTTGCTAAACAAGTAGCCCTGAGCGGCATCACAATTAGCCTGCTGTAAATACTCACGCTGCGCTGTAGTTTCTACACCTTCCGCTAAGATTTTGACTTTTAAAGTTTTTGCCATGCTGATAATTGCATCAACAATGGCATTATCATCTGGCGACCCTAGCCCTTTAATAAAACTTCTGTCTACTTTAATCACATCCAAATGTAAGGCTCTAATACGCTCAAAAGAGGAGTAACCTGTGCCAAAGTCGTCAATAGAAATAGCGACCCCTATATCCCTCAACTGTTTTAAAATTACATTAATTGCAGGGGTATCATTCATTAAAATAGACTCAGTTAATTCCAACTCTAACTGTTGTGGATTGAGCTGAGTGGTGGCTAACACCTCATTAACATGCTCTACAAAGCGCTGATCAATTTGATAACCTGATACATTCACTGACACCTGCAAGCTTGCAATTCCTTGTTGATGCCAGTAGTTGGTTTGGCGACATGCTTCTGCCAATACCCAAGCCCCCAACTCAATAATTTGCCCAGTATGCTCAGCAATTTCGATAAACTCCGAAGGGGGTAATAAGCCACGCTCCGGGTGCTGCCAGCGAACCAGTGCTTCCATGCCAAAGATTGCATCTGTTTGTAAATTCACTTTGGGTTGGTAATACACCCTGAGTTCATTTTGTTGAATCGCTTGATTCAGCTCTGCCTCAATTTTTTGATGATGAAGTACCCGCTCATGCATGGCTGGAGTAAAGAACCGATAACAATTCCCCCCTCCACTGTGCTTTGCTTGGTACATGGCCATATCAGCAAAATGAATTAACTTATCCTGATTTTTGGCATCAGCAGGATAACAGGCAATCCCGATGCTCCCTCCGGCTCGCAGACAATGGCCATCAAGACAGGCTTTGGTTAACAGTTTTTTCAATAGCCGCTCAGCCACATCCACTAACACATCATGGCTGGCAATTCCCCCTGCAATAATGGCAAACTCATCTCCCCCAAGCCGAGCCACAGTGTCTCCTTCTCGAACAGCACTTTCTAAACAGCGGGCGACATGCTTCAGCAATAAATCACCGACTTCATGCCCTAACGAATCATTCACTTCTTTAAAGCCATCTAAATCAATAAATAATAAAGCCAACGCTTCATTAGTCACTGACGACAGTTGTATCGCTTGTTTTAGACGCTCACCAAACAGCACCCGATTCGCCAGCCCAGTTAAGTGATCATAACGAGCCAAATGTTCAATTTGTCGTTGCGCTTTTTTTCGCTCTTTATTTTCTTTTTTCAGTTGCTCATTACTCATACGGAGTTCTATGGTACGCTCTTCAACCCGGTGCTCCAGCTCATTTTTAGCTTGTGCCAGTTTGGCTTCAGCGGTTTTTCGCTGATGGATTTCACCATTTAAACTTTTTACATTTTGCTCAATGGTATTGGCCAGTTCATTAAAGGTGTCAATTAACTCACCTACCTCATCTTCTGTTGTTGTAGCCAGTCGATGGGTCAGATCACCTGAAGTAAAGGTATTCATTCCAGTGATAATTTGTTTCAGCCGATTGGTGAGATAAGAAGCCATCCAAATAGCAATTAAAATGACCAACAACACCATCACAGCCGTTGAAGCCGTTAACTGAACCGTGATTTTCTGTAGCGTGGTGTTAATCCCAGCAATTAATGAGTTACGCTTATTTTCCAGCTGCTGGTTAGCTTGTTGAATCAGCCCCGTCATTTCATCTTTTGTGGACATAGCCGCTGCATGAAACTGATCAACATTAGCGCCAATAGTGACAAAGCCAAAACCACGTGCGCTGTTTGCATAACGCCCAGTATAATAGGGAATAACTGCTGCCGTCGTAATTTTCCAGAGCCCACTCCAAAAAATAACAAACGAGCCAGCCCCTCCTTCCTCAGTAAGATTCCACCAACCAGAACACTGAGGCGCAAAATGTAAATAGCGACAATCTAAAGCTATTTGACCTTTACCCACTTGTGCTAAAGCAGGCTTGCGCTTTAATGACTGTGCGTTATAAGGTGGTTGTTGAGTAATAAATTGCTGAAAAGATAAACCGCTATCCTGCCATTGCTGCCAGGTGACTTGATCTAACCAGCTAGGTACCTGTTCACCGGTGGTTGGATCGTACCCCACAATAAAATAATCGCGCGGGTGGGAAATATTCCGTCCTAAATAGTCCCACATAAACGCATAGTTTCCTGAGCTGGCATCAGAGATAGGCGTAAAGCGCTGTTGAGTAGGCACCAGATGATCTGTAAATTCCATAATATGGGTATGATCTAGCGCCAATGATAAATACCCTATTTTTTTACCTGCTTGAAAAACGGGGGTTATCCACCGCACAATCCCTTCAAATCGTTTCCCTACTGGGTTTTCCTTACCTGCATAACCCGCATTTTCTGGTAAAAAAGAAATGCCTTTTTGTGTTGCTTTGGCACGCGTATAAGCACCAATAATCGGTGATGGCACATAAGCACCAATCACATCCGAGACATAAATATCACCTTTTTTCAGTGAGTTGAGCTTGGCAAAATAGTGCTCTGCCTTATACCAGGTATTTTCAGCACGAGACACATCCAATAACGGAGCAGCTTGGTTTGGGTCTGATAAAATACGAATCTGTTGCTGGCCATTTACATTCAAAAAACTGACTTCTCGATAAAGCGGCCTATTTTCATTAATACCTAAATGATCCGGTGGACGATAATGAAAGGCGGTACGATTGTCCTCTACACGAGGGATTATTTGCTGATATTTAATACTCACAGGCCGAACAGGCTGCCATTGTTTTCCCGCTTCATCCATTTGCCAGGGCTGATGTAACGTCACTACAGCTGTTCGATGCGTGATAAATTGTCGATAGGTATCCGGATGGGGGGGCTGCTCAGCTAAAAAAAGTAAATCCTTATCTCGCTCATAAAGAAACTGTGCTACCTGCTCAGCAGTGTCTACCGTTAAACGCTCAATAGCTGCTTGCGCTTGTGCATCCAACGCTTTCACTGACTGAGCTGTGGTCACTTCCCCTACTGTGGCCACTGTATGTAACATTCTGTCAGCCATTTGCTGACTTTCATCAACCACCTTATGGCCAAGGTTAACGCTATGATCCCAGGCAATCCAAGCCAGCAACAACAACGGAAGGACTTTAATCAGGCTGAAAATCGAAATGAGTTTTCCGCGAATTCCCAGGTGCAAACGGCTTTTTGGCATACTGGTATCACTTGAGGATGATGCTATTTTTTCTTGTGACTACTGTAATGACAGTGTAGGTGATTTGAGGTTACTTATAATTACAAGATACCAAACTGATCAACATGAACGCAGGTAGCAGGGATATTGATGTGAAACACCATATACAGGCAATGTTAACAGCCCAGTGCTTAACTTCCTTTTTCGCGGTCTGGACTGTTCATCACCACTGCGAAGAACAGGGTTTGGTCGCACGAACCATTCGTAACCAGGTTAACGCTATTCTAACGTAGAATATGTTTGATCATGTAGAACATCACCTGTTTCCTGCAGTGCCTACCTGTAAACTACAGCAACGGTCTAAACGACTAGATGCCGTGGCTTCAGAGTTAAGCATTAAAAAAGTTTATTAAATATAAGCATGATTAGATACCTCTAAATCACGAAGGGTTGATTGACTTATGTGTAAAAAATCGCTTGCCAGACTGACTCTGCTCATTGCTTTTTAAATAGAAGGCTAATAAACACACTTCCACCGTCGTAGCCATACTCACTATCAATGCTATCCAATAAGGAGGATAACCTTGTTGAGTGAATAATAAGGCACCCAGTACCATCAGGCCATTTGCTATCAGAGCTGAACGCCCTATCTCCTTCGTTAAGGATTTAACCATTAATAATCCCTGTAAATAGTTTTGCAATGACATCAGCAATGGTAATAAACAAGCCGCTAATATGACGTTACTTATATTATCTCCTAGCAGCTGAGAGCCTCCATAATAACGACAAAAAGCTTTCCCCCAGGGCGTTACAGCCATACAAAACAGTATAAAACTAAATGCGCCCCCTACTCCAAGGGAAAAATAACACAACGATTCTCGTGCTATATGATTAATATTACGAATCACTAGCTGTTGAACCATCCTTACCCCATTACTCACACTGATCACCAATGCCCAGCCTGCCGCCCACACAGCAATAAATAATTCACCGGTTGTGGCAATGAAAAAAGGTAACAATAAGCGTGCGCCCCATAATGAAAGCATGGATTGTGCTAGTGGCCAATAATAATGCCCCATCTCACTTAAATTGATAGGTAACGAGCTTTTAGGCGTCTCTTCAACCAAAGCGATTTTAATAGCCTGATATCGAATAAATAATAACTCACCAAAAACACCTGTCAGTAATGCTCCCGCTGCTATCCACTCACCACGATCCGTCACTGCCGCCATAATAAAAGCGGTAGCAGCTAACAATAAACAACGTAACAATGAGCCTTTAGCAATAAGCCCAGAAAATCCAGCGCGAATAATCTGTCCTTGCCAAAACCGGCGCAATGCAATAGCTAATGGCCAGGGACAAAGTAACAAAATAAGTAATAAAGCAGCCTCCCAAACTGATTGATTAATTTGAAATAACGCCGGTATATTGATCAAACTTCCCGTTAGTAACATAGCAGCTGTTAACCCACTACCTAGCAACAGTACAAAGCGCAATAATAACTGTCGTGTTTTAGCTTGACCTGCCATAGCGTTTGAAGTAGGTAAAATAGAAATAATTGGACTTTCAAAAAAGACAGCAACACCTTTACCCAAAGCAAACGCGGCTAAATATAATGTGCCATTTGGTAAGCTTGCCAACACAAAAACAATTATTGGATCCCCTAATGCCATTACCATATCACTGGCTGACATAGGCAAAAACTGTTTAAGGAGTGGAAAGTATTTCTGTTTAAAGCTTTTCACTGACAATTCCTTTGGTTTTCTCTGGAAATACCACAGGTTGCATGTTATTGATTGCTTGCATTAACTCACAACGATTTAACAAAGCAAGATCATGCTGCTCTAACCACTTAACATCATAAACAGTATCTAAATAACGATCTCCCCGGTCGGGATTAATTAAAACGATCGTTACTGCCCGTGACTGAGCTTGTAAATAAGCAAGTCCTGCACTCACAATCGCACCAGTTGATGCCCCTAGTAATAAGCCTTCTTTAGAGGCCAGCTGATGACACATCGAAAATGCGATTTGATCTGTCACATTATATCCGTAATCTAAATAACGTCTTTCAAATACGGGTGGTACAAAGGATAACCCTAAACCAATCATTTTATATGCATGCCGCGGCATGCCTAGTACAGCAGACCCAGCCACATCAACACAAATAATTTTAGTACTTGGCGAGTAATCTCTAAAATAGCGGGCAATACCAGCTAATTGACCTGCAGTACTCACTCCAACCACAACAGCATCAGGAGGTGTTGAAAAAGCTTCAGCAATTTCCTTGGCAGTATATTCCTGATGAGCTGCAGGGTTATCTGGATTTAAATGTTGACAAGGATAAAAGGAATTAACTATTTCTTTAGCAAGCTTATGTGCATGGGCCATTCTAGCTTTTTGCATTGATCCTGCACTATCCGCTAGTGTTAATGGTACCTCAACTAACTCAGCGCCATAAGCACGGAGCATTTTAACAACAGGTGGTGGTGTTTTTGCATCAATAACAATAATGACTTTATAACCTTTTGAGGCACCAATACTTGCTAAAGCCAAACCAAAATTTCCTGAACTTGACTCAATGATGGTACCACCCGGTTTTAATAAACCTTGTAGCTCAGCCTGTTTTATTAAATAAACTGCGTTCTTATCTTTAATACTGCCAGAAGGGTTACAAGAATCTAACTTCACATACACTTTATGTTTTTCACATAAAGTGTGTAATTGGTTTAACCGAACAATAGGGACTTTACCAATCGCATCGTATAAATCATTGGCACAATATTGCTTAGGCAATAATAATGATTGAGTATCATTAGCAAGTGATTTTGATAAAAGCATACAATTACCTTCTTTTTTTAATAGGGTTAATGGCATTACTATGGCTTCTCACTAAGAAGCCATCTTAAAAAGTTGCTGTAAATGACTCATAATCCCCTCATAAGGTTTGAAGAGAAAACATGTGGACTTCTTAGGAAGTAAGTGGCCTTGTAAGGCACTTTGGTAAATCAAATCAATACTGGGTGAAGGGGTTTGTATGAATAAGTAATGAGAGCTTAGGCTGATATCAGACAAATAGCTTTCATTCTGTAATGCGAATGCCTCACTTAAAATAGCCTCTATTCCATTAAGACTACTGAGGTTTTCTAATATAAAATTATGATTATAGCTTGATTGATTAATACCCTCCCTATCATGCAGCGAATTAAAAGCAAGTGCCAACTTATTATTTTGATATTGGATCAAGTAACCAGCCTGTGCTTCATTACAAACTTGCAGTCCTAGCTGGTTACAATGATCAATAAGTTGTTGCCAATCAAAATGCTCATTGAGTCGGCATACCAAGTCAAAACTCCTTACTTTGGCTTCAGATGTATGTGTAATAAATACCGGGAGTGGAACAATGCTATCAATACCACTATTAATTTGTTGATAGGCTGTAAAACGGTGGTGGCCATCAGCAATAAGAAAATGTTCGATACGATTAATTGCTAACATGACCTCTAAACAATCAATAGACTCATGAATATAAAAAACTGAATGAGTTAATGCATTATCTTTAAAAGTCACCATTGGCTGCTTTGATTGTATTAACCTTGATAATGCATAATGAGGAAAAAACTTACTATTTGTCACTAAGTAACAAGGAGTGCTCATACCCTGCTGTTGTATTATTTCTTGCCGAAGAGTAACCAGCCGCTGATGATCAATCTCTTCATGAGGATAAATGGTTGACTTTCCTTTATTTCTATACTGGCTCAAAACACCTGTCACTTCATGAATTTCACCATTAAACAAACCACTAATACGATATATAAAAAGCCCTTCATTACAATCTTGAAATAAGAGGCTATTAAACGCATTACAGTCAACCACTTTCATTTTTTGTTCTATAAGGCTCATTTGAAAATTCCTTTGCAGCCAGGCAGTAGATACCCTCTGCATTTAATATTGATAAAAGCAGGTTCTTCCTTTCGCTATTAAGCATAAAGGATATGTTTTTTCGGAAGATTAATTGTCAGCAGTAAAATATACAGAGCCGATGCTAACCGCATTAGCTATAGCTTTTTCAAATCATTAATTGGTTATAATGATTTAAATAAAATATGCTGACAACGTATTAGAGTTAGACTATAGGAGGGCGAAAATGAGGATCAATAAATAGCTTTAACCCAGCTAGTTTTATAGCAGGATAATGAATAGTGGGTAGTGTTAATAGCAAGTGATTACTGGAGGAATTAGCTAGTGAAGAACAGTTCCCAAAGCAGCAGTGGCAGTCTCCGCTAGCACCTTCGGTTACACTATGATCCAGAGAAGTATGAACAGATTGATCATGAATATAGTGAAGCTTTATTTTATATTCGGATGTGACTTTACAGGCCTTATCATTAAAAGCAGCTAAGTTAGTTATCCATTTACTTGTCGTATGCATGTTACTGACGCCTATGTGATTTTCTGCTGCTGAAAATCCTGTAGGCCCAGCCAAGAGAAAGGTTAAACATAACAAGTGTTTTATAAATTTATTAATCATTTCTATATGATTCCATAACACTCTCTTAGACAGACTCTTATTCTCAAAGAACTTTACTCCCAGTCCACATCCTCAACCCACGTGCTGTCGTTTATTCCTCTGGCAAATTTCTAAAATGATAAACACTCAAGTAGAATCAATTTATTGGCTCGTATAAATACTATATGAGTCGAATGCTATTTGCTAGTGACAAATCAGACTAAGTCAGTAATGAATAGTTCCCTATTTATTTTAAGCTATCACTGGTATCGCAATGGTGCGCAAACCCATTCAAACCCAAAACCACTTGCTATACTGTCATAGGATTCAACTAGCGTACTTTAATTATGACACTTTAATGACTAGCTAGGTATTTGCAATGGAATGGCTTGATTATCTCCGTTATTTTGCTGAACAGGATGGCTCTGATCTGTTCTTAACAACCGGTGCCCCACCCAGTGCTAAAATTCATGGGAACTTACAGCCGATTACTGATAGACCATTACCTCCCGGTAGAGTAGAAGACATTGCCTATACCATCATGGATGAAGAACAACGGACCGCTTTCGAGCATAAACCTGAAATGAACCTCGCGGTTGCTGAGCAAGGCATTGGTCGCTTTAGAGTCAATATCTTTAAACAAAGAAATCAAGTGTCGATGGTTGTTCGCGCGATTAAAACAGAAATTCCTCATTATAAGGACTTAGGTCTACCCAACATTCTGCCTAAGCTTATTATGCAAAAGCGAGGGCTGATTTTATTCGTTGGCGGCACCGGGTCTGGCAAGTCAACATCACTTGCCGCCTTAATTGATTATCGAAATAGTCATTCAGCCGGTCATATCATAACCATTGAAGATCCCGTTGAATTTGTTCACCGACACAAACAGTCTATCGTTAACCAACGGGAAGTGGGGGTTGACACTAACTGCTATGAAGATGCACTGGAAAACACCTTAAGACAGGCCCCTGATGTTATTTTAATTGGTGAAATACGCACCCAAGAACAAATGGAACAGGCTATTACCTTTGCTGAAACAGGTCATTTATGTATTTCCACTTTACATGCAAATAATGCTAACCAAGCCTTAGATCGAATCATTAACTTTTTTCCAGAAGAACGTCATAAACAGCTTTTTTTAGATTTATCTTTAAATTTACGAGGTATTATTTCACAACGGTTAGTCCCTACCATTGATAACAAACGTTGTGCTGCAATTGAAATTTTGTTAGGTACACCACGCCTATGCGATTTAATTAAGCAAGGTAAAGTAGATGAGATTAAAGAAGTGATGATGAAGTCTGAGGCACAGGGCATGCAAACGTTTGACACAGCATTATATAACCTTTACAAAGAAAACAAAATATCATTAGAAGAAGCATTGAAAAATGCCGACTCAAAAAATAACCTTAGACTGCGTATTAATTTAGAGTCCAAATCAACAGACAGTGTTGATCAAACCATATTGAAACGAGCACAGTCTAATAAAGCTAAACCGACACCTGAAGCAGAAAAAAAAGAGTCTTCTTCAATAACCTCTAACTTGACACTAGAACCTCTGGAAGAAGAAAAAGAGGAGGAAGATGAGTTCTGAAGTCCTAATTTAGCTATTGGCTGCGCTGTTAACTGCTTTCGACATTGCTAATGGTAAAGTAAAGCAAAAAGTACTACCAGCTCCTGGTTTTGAATTAACCCATATAGAGCCGCGATACCCTTCTATAATTTTTTTAACAATACTCAGTCCAGCACCTGTCCCCCCACCATACTCATCTTCTGTATGTAAACGCTGAAAAATTTTGAATACCTTATGTTGTAAATGTTCAGGAATACCAATACCATTATCTTGAACATAAAAAACAGCTGGCACTTTGCTTAGATCACAGCCAATCACTATTTGAATCTGCTCGCTGTTATTATACTTAATTGCATTGGTGATTAAGTTAGTAAACAGCTCTTCAACTTTTGTTTTATTACAATATATTATGGGCAGAGGCTCTTTCACTAATATATCAACATTTGCCTTTTGGATTAAATGAAACAACCCTTCTTTAACATCAGATAGCAATTCCATTAAATTGGTTTCAATTCGCACACCTTCAATATGATCTACCCGTGAATACTTAAGCAAATCATTAATAAAACATTCCATTTTTCTGGTTAGTTTGCGAATATTATCCAGCATTGCACCACCGTGTTGATCCAATTTATCTTTATAATCATCATTGATAAATTGACAATAATTACTGACTCCTCGTAATGGTTCCTTTAAATCATGCGATGCAATATAAGCAAACTCTTCCAATGCCTGATTGGATTTTGATAATGCTTGTGCTTGTTCGCTGAGTGCTTGTTTACTCGCTTCCAATTCAACTGTGCGTCGTTGAATTTTTCGTTCAGTAGATTCTGCTTGCCCTGTAATGATTAATAGTACATAACTCAGCATACCAATAATAAAAAAACCACCTACAATCAGTAGCCATATTGACCAAAATCTATGCTCTAAATTAATATTGGTTTTAAATTGAATATCCAAGCGCCACTCTCTGTCAGCTATTGACAGTACTTGACTTAAATTAAATAGGTTAGTTAGGGGTTTAAGCTTCTCCTGTTGCTTTAACATTGGAGCTGATTCATATATCACTTCATTTTTTTTATCATAAATACTAAAAACAGCATTTAAATTACCCAAATGAGACTGAAGCTTATCCATGAGTGGTTTAATTTTAAATACGCCTAAAACAAAACCAAGCACTGTATTATTTTTATTGACTGGCATTAATACTAAAAAAGCTGGTTCAGGCTCAATAGTCTGAACCAACGTAATCTTTTCAGTGGCTACCGGCTGAAGTGTTGTTAGCGCTTTTTGGATAGCTTTTAAACGACGGTAATTAGATCCTATGTCATAGCCTAAAGCAGCCTCATTAGTTGTCATAGGTTCAATATAAAAAACCGGATAGTAAGTATCACGGGGCTTTACTCTTTCCATTTTTTTTAAACGTGGATTGTACTCAACTATATCAAAATTTTTCAATCCTTCTGCATGGGCAGATTTAATAAGTTGTTCTCTTTTACTTGCTGGTACGATGGGCACCCATTCCAATGCCTGAATTCCTGGATATTTATTGATGAAGCCATTTGCAAAACGCTTAAAATTATCACGACTGACAGTATGGGATGCATGAAAAAGTCGCTCTAATGCATAAAGAGATATTAGATAACCATCAAGGTAGTCTTGCATATACTCTACCGATCGCTCCATCTCTTTAATGGCTTGACTATTTTGTTGCTCCTGTTCCCAACGTTGAGCAGAAAAGAATAAATAAATGACTGTGATTAAAAGAGCCATTAATGGCGTAGTCACAACCGTTTTTCTTACCGTCGTAATAGAGCTGGTAAATAACGCCAGTAATATAGGTGCACACGCCATAACCCCGATACTATCGCCTATCCACCAAGTTAGCCAGGCGGGTAACCAAGCATCAGTTTGAATGACACCATTTAACAATAATACCGTGTTTCCGACAGATGCAGAAACAATACAACAAATGGGCCCTCCTACTACGACAATCGCTGTAATTTGCTTGACTTCTTCCAGTTCCCAGGGTGGTTGAGTCACTTTTTCAATCAACCACTTTGATATAACCGCTTGCAGTGATGCACCTAACGCTATACCAAGCCCATTAGCTAAAGCAATAATATTGGTATATGCCTCTTGAGAAACCCAAATATTGATTGTCATCGAACCAAGCAATATACCAGGCCAATATCGATAGCCCCACAGCAGCACTAGCCCAAGCGCCACACCAGCAGGTGGCCAAACAGGAGAAGCAAATCCTGGAGGAATGGCTAATAAGATTGATAATTTACCAATAACCGCATAACTAACAGCCAATACCAATATTTTTAAGAAGTACTCTTTTATCGTTTGTAGATACATTACGAGGTCAATATATTTGGCGGTTACTTAACATATTTTATAATGGTTATTGTTTAAGGTAAGTAAACGGTTTTCAACCAATACTCTGATATTGTAGCGATAGCATGATTGAATGCCGCTAAGTCCATAGGCTTTGTCACATAGGAGTTAACTCCTGACTGATAGCAGGTTTTTATATCTTGAGGGTTCTGAGAAGTAGTAAAAACAATGATAGGTATCTGTTTTAGCGTATTATCTGTCTTAATTGATTGTAAAACTTGGATACCATCAATACCTGGTAAGTTTAAATCCAACAAGATAAAGCAAGGTAGGCAGCTGTTGCTTTTTTCTTTTTCTCTATCTGCTTTTGCTTGCTCCAAATAACCAAGGGCCGTTTCTCCTTTTTGACAGTGCTCTACATGCCCCTCAAATCCAGCCTTCCTAAAGGCTCGTTGAATAGCAGTAAAGTCATGCATGCTATCTTCAATCAAAAGTACGAGTGGTTGCTGTCTAAATGGTATTTTCACAACTTGATTGCTCTATTATCTACTTCGCTTTTAATAATAACTAGTATTTCCAACAATCACCTGTACTTTTCAATCCAATCAACATTGGTTTAAAAAGAAGTATAGCTATGCTTCACAGTTGTAGGTTGATACTCTAAAACCATTCGAGATTTAGTGCTTATTTATTATGTATTTTTTTAATAACAACCTACTAAGGGCACCTCCATCCAATGATGGCAAACAAGGATTAAAGGCACACTGAAGTTACTTTTGTGAAGCATTTATAGCACTATTCTGACACTGTAGTACATCATCGAATACTACGACTTTAGCTATACTTTGACGAGAACAGCTTAACTATCAAAAGTACTAAAAATAATGATGGGCAAATAGAGCGCTCGCCAAAGAAATGGACGTTTTTAACAGCATACAATATACAAGCTCAAGCGAGTTTAACATCTTTAGTAAGAAAAAAGTTCTTATTGTCGATGATTTTGAAAACTTTCGGCTATCGTTAAAAAAAATGTTACAAGAAATTGGTATTAGTTCTATTGATATGGTCCAAAATGCTAAGCTTGCCTTAACTGCTTGTGGTCAACAAAGTTACGATATTATTATTTGTGATCTTAACTTAGGTGAAGGCAAGAATGGTCAACAGCTCTTGGAAGAGTTAAAGCATCTTAACCTATTAAGTCTAACTTGTATCTTCATTATTATAACGGCCGAAACAGCTAAAGATTTAGTCATGGGTGCACTTGAGTGCCAACCTGATGCTTATCTTTCAAAGCCTATTAATCAGGCTCTACTGAAAAAACGCTTAGAAAAGCTGGTTAAACAAGGCAATGCACTCTCCCCCATTAAAAAGCTGATTAGCAAAAAGCAATTCACTCAGGCAATCGAAAATTGTCAGGAAGCACTCACCAATGAAAATCGGCTCACCCCGTGGTATCAGAAACAGTTATGTGAGTTGTTGATTATAACTAAACAATATGAAGAAGCTAAAGAACTATGTAACTCTGTTTTATCTGAACGCAATGTAGACTGGCCCCACCAAATGCTAGGTAAAATTGCATTCCAACAGGGAGATAAAAATCAATCAATAAAACACTATGAGCAATTACTGAAAGTTAATCCAAATTCAATGGCAGGATATGATGAAATGGCTCAAGTATTTCTTGCCCATGGCAGTACTGAAGAAGCACAGAAAATATTACAACAAGCTATTGACATATCTCCTCATACTATTTTACGTCAACAAAAACTTGGCCAGGTCAGCCATGAAGCAGGTAGTCTAGATATAGCAACTAAAGCATTCAGGCGCACGTTAGAACTTGGTGAAAACTCTTGCTATGATGATCCAGACAATTATATTGATCTAGCCATTTGTCTCATTGATCAGTCCCAAGAAGATGAAGGTGCAAATTCAGAAAAGGCCATTCAAGAGTCTGACCAATTACTCAAACAAGTTAGCAAACGTTTTAGTATTGATTTAAATACATCAACCAAAATTGACCTAGTGAAAGCAAAAGCTGCTTTTCATAAAAATGATTTAGCAACAATGAATGAGCTATTCGAAAAAGTACAGAATAGCTATGATACGCAGCAGCATGAACTTTTACCTAATACCAAATTTGAAATAGCCAAAACATTATTTTTATGCGACCACAAAGATACTGCTGAAACCATCTTTTATCAGTTAGTCGAAGAGTATGCAGATGATAAGGCCTTTGTAAATAAAGTCATTGCATTTCTTGATGAACCTGTTAGCCAAAAAGTCAGGCAAGAAGCAGCTATTGCTAACAAGGAGGGAATTATCCTTTATGAGCAAAAAGATTACTTACAAGCAGCTGAGAAGTTTAAACAAGCACTGGAGCTTTCACCAAGACATCCTGGACTCAATCTCAATTTAATCCAAACTTGTTTGTATCTACTACAAGAAGAGTTCTCACCAAAATGGCTTGAACTATGCGATCAATCATTAACCAATGTTAAGCACCTGAGGGAAACCCACCCTCAATTCAACCGCTATCAAAAATTACTTAAGCCTGTTCAGCAGTGGCATGAAAAAGCAAAAAAATATACAGCCTAACACTAGCCTAGATATGTCAATGGTGCTGGCTACCTGCGCCCATGATATAAAAAATTCGTTATCCATGCTTATTCAAGCATTAGATACACTAAGCGTTCACATACCAGAAGATAATAAAGCAGCTGTGGATAATTATGCTCTTCTCTACTATGAATCATCCAGAATAAATAATGACTTAACTCAGTTATTAAGTTTTTATCGATTGCAAGATCAGCAGTTAATCGTCAATAAACAACAATTGTTTTTAATTGATCTTATTGAGGAGCAAATAGCAAGAAATCAATACTTATTTCACTATAAGGGAGTTAACGTCGGTATTAAATGTGATGACCACCTTTCTTGGTATTTTGACGAATATTTAATCGGGTGTTTGATAAATAACGTATTAGTTAATGCTGCTCGATATACCAAAGATAAAATCCTAATTCTTGCTCAACAACAAAGTGACCAATTGATACTTCAAGTACATGATAATGGTGATGGTTTTCCTGAAGAAATGATAGCTTGTCAAAAAGCATCAACAACATTGGTTCCCCCCCATACTGGCAGTACCTACCTAGGGTTGTATTTTGCCCAAGAAATTGCACAAATTCACCAACAAGCCGACAAGCAAGGAGCAATAAAACTTAGCAATGATAGTTTAATTAATGGTTCTGGTGGCTGTTTTACCTTATATTTACCTTAACCACCTAAGGTTGCCCCTCCATCTACCCGTAAATCATGCATGGTAATATGATTTGCCTGGTCAGATAATAAAAACAATACAGCATCTGCAATCGTTTCTGGCGTCGCTATTTTGTGTAAGGGAATACCTAACCGATAATGCTCAAGTGAACCTGTGATTACACTTTCCGGCCCACTGTCATCAGTCCATAACGCTCGCTGCATTGCCGTATCTGTAGAACCAGGGGAAACAATATTACAGCGAATATTAAATGCCGCCAACTCTAAAGCCAGGCATTTAGCAAACATAGTCACTGCTGCTTTTGATGCAGCATAAGCGCCCATTTGCATTCTAGGCACAGACGCTGCATTGGAGCTGACCATTACAATGGAGCCTGAACACCTTTGCTGCATATGATGAGCAACTGCCCGAGATATATTGAAAACACCTGTGGTATTCACCGAAAAAGTGGCTTGCCAGTCATCATCTGATAATGAAAGCAAATCTCCCATCCGTAAAATACCGGCCACATTTACCAAGTAATCAATTGAGCCTATCTCAGCTTCTACTTGTCTTACAGCTTGATTCACTTGTCTACTGTTACTGATATCCACTGCAAAAGGTAAAACGGGCCTGCAATTATTTTTGTAGCTATCTACAAGCTGATTGAGCGCAGTTTCATCGATATCTAATGCCGCTACTGTTGCACCATACTGACTAAGTTTGCTGACTACAGCTGCACCAATACCTTGTGCCGCTCCGGTGACAAGGGCGATTTTATTTTTGAAGTCCATAACTAGCTAATTGAGATTATAAAAAAATGACTTAAAAACAATAAGGTCATCCTTGACCTGGGTCACTGAGTTTATTCGTTAAAAAGATGCAGTAAACCCTGCATAGAAAGTACGGCCTCTTTCTACAAAGTCAAAGTTATCATCTTTTTTATCCAACCGAGTATCAGCCAAATTAGTGATACCAGAACGCAAATTGACCTGTTCGGTTAATTGATAAGTAACACCCACATCGACCAGGCTATATCCAGGTAAATTGTCATTACCTCTGGTTTTTTGATCACCTATACAGCGGGCTTGAGTAAATGTACCTAACTTACTGTCGACTTCCCAATCCAACCGTACATTGACATTCTCTCGAGGGGTGGTTGCCAACCGATTATCAGTGTCACGGTCTCGTGCATCGGTATAGGAATAATTAGCCGTTAAAAACACACTATCAGTTAAATCAACACTACCTGTTAACTCAATGCCATCAATTCTAGCTTTATTGATATTTTCGTAGGTAATAATATCTCTTTTTTTATTATTCTCATCCTTTTCACTTTGCCTGGCGATCATGTCTTTTATATCCGTTCGGAAAACCGTTGCACCCAGATCCCAACTGTTGCCTTGATAGGTGAAGCCTAGCTCATAGCTTGTGGACTTTTCAGGCTGTAAATCTGGGTTACCAATAAGAGTACATCTACCACGACAACTTGGAATGCTATATTCCTTAGTAAGCTGGGTTAAGGTGGGGGCTTTAAATGCAATTCCGACTCCCCCTTTAATGGTTAATGCCTCTGTTGGGGTATAAACCAGATAGCCGCGAGGGCTAAATTCCCGGCCAAAAAATTCATGATCATCCAGCCGGCCCCCACCAGTCAATGCCCAATCTTGGCTTAATTTCCATTCATCCTGAATATACAGCGCCTTTTGCGACACGTCGGCGCTACCGGTTGTTTTTAAGTTAACATCATTATCCAGCTCTGACGTTCTGTATTCAGCCCCAGTGGTGATTGCATGATCACCAAACTGGGTAGTAATAAAACCATCCACCACTTGGTTAGTTTGGGTAGCATCACCATTAGGGACTGTGGTACTTCTTTCTTTAAATTCTGTTTCTTCCTGGTAATAACGTATTTGGCTATTGCCCCAACCCCAATCCCCTTTATGGGTTAATGAATAAGTATCACGTCGTGTTTCGTGGTCGGTAATTCCATTACTCCCTTTAAATTCAAAATTTGACTTGCGATCCTCATGACCATAGCCATATTCAAAATCAACCGTCTGATTATCAGTCAATTTCCAGGTTAAGCCTAGGTTAGCGTTGGTGCTATTGCGGTCTTCTAACCCGGTCTCATCACGCTCATTAATGGTTGTTGTAGTATAATCTTCCTGAAAAGGAGTCCAGGCATCTCGATCGTATTTATTGCCATGAAACGATAGAAATAACTTGTCTTCAATTAACGCTCCACTGGTACTGATGCTGGTACGGGTTTCATTACCATCATCACTGCCACTGCCTTCAGGTGTGGCATAGTCAACACTGACTTGACCACCCCATTGGTTATCTGCCTGTTTGGTAATAATATTTACCACGCCACCCAGTGCTTCAGAACCATACAAGGATGACATTGGTCCACGAACAACCTCAATGCGTTCTATCTGGTTTAAAGGAATGGTTGATAGATCAAAGTCATTACCACGAATTAACGTATTCACCGAGTTAACCCGACGACCATTCACCAAAATCAGTGTGTACGCACTGCCTAACCCTCGAATACCAATGCCTTGTCGGCCATTACCATTCTTGACTTGAAATACCCCCACTGAATGCCGAATAGCATCACTGATATCTGACACAGGCATTTCTTTTAATTGTTCACTGGTAATGACCGATATGGATGCTGGTGCTGTAGCAACTTCATGCTCCGTTTTTGTAGCGGTAACTACCACAGAATCAAGGGTAGTATAATTATCTTGCTTGTTTTCATCAGCAGTTAGTGCAGCAGGCATAGCAGCTACTATTGCTAAGCTGAGTGGTGATAATACATGTTTTGAAATACTACTACTGGTTTTCAAAATACTCTCCAAGTATGTACTGTTGTAGGCAAAATACAAATTGTTTTAGTAACACTATTCAGGCTTTATCGTTGGTTTTATTAAGCGACCGATTTAGCAACGACTATTGGCTTACCATCTTCTGGTGACTGTAAAATATCAGCCTCTATATCGTATAATTGTTTTACTAATTGTGTGGTAATAGTGTTTTCAGGTTTTCCTGATGCTATAATATTTCCATTTCTCATGGCAATTAAATAGTCTGCATATTTAGCAGCAGCGACTAAATCATGCAAAATTAAAACAAAGGTCTTTCCTTTATACGCTAACTGTCGTACTAGCTGTAATACTTCCAATTGATGGCCTGGGTCCAACATGCTGGTTGGTTCATCTAATAATATTAACGGAGTTTCCTGAGCCAAGACCATAGCCAACCAGCATCGCTGACGTTGCCCTCCAGATAACTGCGATAACTTCCGGTCAGCCAAACTTGCTACACCTGTAACATCCAGTACCTGACTTATCACCTGTTCATCTTGCGATGACCACTGACGAAATAGTCCCTGATGGGGATGCCGCCCAAACTGCACCAACCCTCTTACAGTAATATCATCTGGTGCTTGTGGCACTTGGGGTAATAAAGCAATTTGTTTCGCAGCCTGACTGGCTGTTAATTGCCAAATATCCTGTTGGTTGACCATTACATTTCCAGCATCAGGTTTATGTAAGCGTGCAATATTTCGAAATAAGGTAGATTTGCCACAACCATTAGGCCCAACAATCACTGCTATCTCCCCAGTTCGAACAGTAAGGCTAATATTATTGACAGCTAAAAGCTTTCCATAGCTTGCTGTTAATTGGTTTACCACTAAGCTCACAAATTACCTCATACCCTTTGTGAATAATGTTTAAAGTGCTTCACTTTGGCTATAGTTATATTCAACACATTTTTAGAAAAAATACCTGTTAAGCATTTTTATTATTTAATAACACCCACAACAAAAAAGGCCCACCTAAAATACTGGTTAACACGCCTACGGGAATTTCCAAAGGTGCGACTAGAACACGCCCTAACGTATCAGCTACAACCACTAAAATACCACCTAATAAGCCTGTATTAATGATAGCTAATTGGTTACTACCTAAAATTTTATTAATGATGACAGGAGCTGCAATGGCCACAAAACCAATAGGTCCACCAATACCTACAGCCAGCCCAGCAAATATAATTGCTAAACAAATTGCCATAAACTGGATACGAGTAATATGAGTGCCTAATGTACTGGCTAACTCTTCACCTAATTGAAAAACCCGCAATTGTCGAGAGGTAAATAATAGGAAAGGCATCAATGCCATCAATATTAACGCAACAGGTTCAGCTACTTCATAACCTCGTCCATTTAAATTACCCACTGTCCAATTGTAGGTTGCACTGGCATGCAGAGAATTAATATGAGCAAGCATTAACTCACTAATAGATCGCACTAAATAAGCCAATGCTAACCCAATCAGTATCACCCGATAACCACGGGTACCAAGTCCCTTTGCAATGATCAGCAATAAAATACCTGAAGTAAATGCTCCTACAGGGGCAACCCACCATGGCCCCATTAAGCCAGCATTACTACTGACCAAAACGATCAGCATTAATAATGCTGCCCCTTCATTAATACCTAATACATCAGGTGTCGCCAAACGATTACGGACTACATGCTGGATAAGACTACCAGCAATCGCTAACGCAAAACCAGCCACTAAGCCAGCGATAACCCGAGGTAAACGGAATTCATTAACTAACAATTGCTGGCTTTGAGAAGCCTGACCTAATAAAGCATCAAAAACAGTTTGGATACTTAAAGTAGTTGTCCCTAATACTAATGAGCCCAACATAGCGCAAGCAAGTAAAACCATTAACACTACACTAAGCAAAACAATCTGCTGGTTAAACAGTAATGAATAATTTCCATTATTTAGCCTGATGACCAATGCGTTATCTGTATTATGTTTAATTGAAGCCAATTTAATCATGGATTGAGCCACTGGTCAGTTCCCTGATTTACTTAAAATAAGCTGACTAAAGCGGTTGCTATGAGTTAACCCAATTAATAATGGAGCGCCCACTATTGCCAAAATCATCCCTACTGGTGCTTCAAATGGTTGAACAATTAACCGAGCACTAATATCAGCAATTAACACAATTAATGCACCTAGTAGTGCAGATAAAATCAGTTGCTGAAATAACACAGGCCCTGTAATTGCTCTTGCTAAAAAAGGAGCAATCAATCCTAAAAAACTAATCGGTCCAGCAAGTGCCACTGAGCCACCTGCTAATAACGTCACAGTAATTGTAACGATAAAACGAGTTAGTTTTGGTCTATGCCCTAATGATTTAGCAACATCATCCCCTAGCATTAAACTGGCAAGTGGACGGGTTAATACCAATGATGTGAATAAGCCTATCATTAAAAACGGCAGCACTTGACCTATAATAGATAAATCAATACCTGCTAATGAGCCTAACACCCAGTAACGATATTGATCATAAGTTGCCTGACTGTTAATGAGTAAAAATGAAGTAATCCCCTGAAACGTAGCGCTAACAGCAATACCTGCTAATATTAATTTGACAGGCGTAACCACTGCCGAACCATGATTTGCTACCCAGAGGATAACCCCATTACCTACCAAAGCACCAATAAATGCCCAAACCAAATAGGCATAGCCTGTTTCAGCAGCCATAAAACTAATCCCAATGACAACCCCTAGTGCAGCACCGGCATTAACCCCTAATAATCCTGGCTCTGCTAATGGGTTTCGTGTCACTGACTGCATTAACGTACCTGCAACCCCCAGGCAACCACCCACAATAATGGCAGCAAAGGTACGAGGCATACGAAGGGTATCCATTACAGTTGTTAATTTATCATCGGCAATCGCTTCAGGCTTTCCAAGTAAATAATCTAGACTTTCACTGACAGAGATATAACCTGCACCGGTAATCAGAGAAATAAACAAAAATACTGCTAATGTAGCCAATAAAAAATAACTAATGAGCCAGATATTAGGCTCATTGTGTTTTTTTAATAATTTTACTGCAAACAACCCTAGGCGTCCTTAAATACCGTTACCAAGTCATCCAACACTGCTATGGCAGCTAATGGCCCACCAACACTGGTCCACAATGAACCATCAACATTGACTACCTGATTATGTTGTACTGCTTTTAATTGCTGAAAAACTTGTGTGGTTTTAATATGATCTAACGCTTGAGCGGCTTTACTTTTTTCCACAAGTGTACCAACAAATAGCCAATCCCCGTCTATTTTTTCTAGTGCTTCTAAGCTTAATGGTGGTGAATGCCCTACTCCAGGCTGGCGTTGTGCCTCAGGTCGTTTTAATTGCACATCTTTAAGCACTGAACTGATAAATGAATCATTCAACATATAGCCAGGACCTTTGGGGTTCCACCGCACCACACTGATTGTAGCATTGGCCTTTTCTCCCAGTATCAATTTTAACTGTTCAACACGTTTTTTATATTTAGCCCAGTAAGCTTCCGCAGCTTGTTCGTGTTCTAACAAGCGCGCAGTCCGTTGAAAAGCTTCCTTCCAATTTTCTTCAATAGTATGAGTAATTACCGTTGGCGCTATTTTTTTTATTTGCTTTAGCGCATTAGGGTCAATATAACCACCCGCTAAAATTAAATCAGGGTTTAATTCAATTAGCTTATCCATATTTGGTAAACCTAATCGCCCAACAATAGTAACACTTGCAGTATGATCAGATAAATAGCTCGGTGTTGTGGTTTGCCCCCTCCCTGCAGTTGCCCCTAATGGCTGAATGCCCAAGGCAAGTAAACTATCTAAATCTACCTCACTCAGTGCAACCACTCGCTTCGGCTGACGAGGAATAGTGACTACTGAACCAGTCACATCCGTAATCTGACGTGTATTATTATCACTCTCCTGTTGCTTTGTGGATGCACGCTGCTTTAGTGAATTTTGGGTTGCCTGTTCACTCTGTTGTTGACTGTATTGCTGTAATTCAGTCGCCTCATCAGCAGGCTGGCACCCTACCAAAGCCATTATTGCTAGTAGCCAAACATTATTAATTAGTTTCATTTTCATATCCATTACTCAGCTAGTAATAACGAAGCCCACCCTTCCACCGTTGGATTTTCTGCTAATTCAATTAAGCTGATTTCCTTACCTTTAGCCTTAAACTGATCAATCAATGATAATACTCGAATAGAATCCAGCCCACACTCAATTAAATTATCATCGTCTTCTAACTCATCACTGGTCACTCCCAGCCAGTCTGCTATTAATTGCTTTAATTGCTGCTTATTACTAGGTAAATCAGATGTTGTTGTTAACTCTGTAGCATCAGCCAACAGTTGTTGTGTGGTTATTGCCCTCGCACAACGTTGAGCAGCATAGTTAATTGCCATAAGATGATCTTGTTGCGTAAAGTCTGCTACAGCATCGCTGATAAAAAAAGCTTGGATATCATTCATAAAGGCATCAGCCGCTGTCAATAAACAACCAATATGCGCATATATGCCACAGATAACTAACTGATCTCGCTGCTGTGTTTGCATTAATTGCAATAACTCTGTGCGTTGAAAAGCACTATAACGCCATTTAGTCATTACGTGGTCATCTTGTTCTGGCATTAGCCTTTCAGTTATACCGGTTTGGGAAAGATCAGCCGTTAACCCCTGCCCCCAAAAATCTTGCAATAATGCTCGTTGTTCAGGGGTTTGGTCGCCTGGCTGAGCAGAGTAAATAACGGGCACACCTAACGGCTTTAGCTTATCCTTGATTGCTTGTATATTTGCTAATACAGTTGGAATCGGTTCCGCTTTGGTGTCATAGTAATTGAGAAAATATCGCTGCATATCATGGATCAATAACACTGCCCGTGAGGAATCAAACTGCCAATTCACACGATTTTCAGGCATTAACTCAGCTGAAGACAATTGATATGCTGCAATTTTTGGGATAGCCATAACTTCATGTTTTCCACTAATTAATAATTTATTGCTGTTTTTATTAAGCAATTACGTAATGCTTTTTTATTAACTTTACCTACTGCCGTTTTAGGGAAAGTGTTCACAAACTCAATCCGATCAGGAATTTTATAACCTGCTAATCCTCGCTCTCGTAAAAAGCGCTTTAATACCATGGCTTTAATAGGCTGATCAGGATGGCAAATAACAAATGCACAACTGGCTTCGCCTAATATTTCATCAGGCATGGCCACTAAAGCCACATCATGAACAGCAGGATGAGCCAGTAGCTGATTTTCTACTTCTTCTGCCGCAATTTTTTCACCACCACGATTGATTTGATCTTTAATGCGCCCTACTACCATTAAATAACCAGATTCAGTTAACTTCACTTCATCGCCGGTACAATAAAAACCATCAGCAGTAAATGCTTTGGCATTATGCTGTGGTGCTTTATAATAGCCACAAATCGTATAAGGCCCACGGGTTTGTAACTGACCTACTTCACCAGGCAGAACAGGATTATCTTCTTCATCTACCACGCGGATTTCATCTGCGGGTGACATCGGTTTACCTTGGGTATGGATACAAATATCTTCGCTATCGGTTAACAGAGTGTAATTAACCAGCCCTTCTGCCATACCAAATACTTGTTGTAGTTGACACCCTAAAACAGGCTTAACCTGTTTAGCTGCTTCAGCACTGAATTTAGCCCCTCCTACTTGTAATACCTGTAAACTGGACAAGTCATATGCAGTATTTTTTGCAGCATCTAACCACAATAAGGTAGTCGGAGGCACCAATGCTGCAATAGTCACTTGTTCTTGTTCAATGAGGGAAAAAGCCGTTTCTGGAGAAGTATCTTTCGTTAATACTACTTTCCCTCCCACATAAAAAACACCTAACGTACCAGGAGAACTCAATGAAAAATTATGTGCTACTGGTAAGCTACATAAATAAATACTGTGTGAGCTTAATGCACACACCTCTGTACTTACTTTCACACTATATAAATAATCATCATGAGTACGAGGAATGAACTTAGGCATCCCTGTTGTACCACCAGATACTTGTAATAAAGCTGTATGACTAGGGTTAGGCCTAGTCAATACTGCTAAAATGTCATTTTTTTCAGGTTCCAAATAAAGGTCGCTTAATGCCGTAAATTCTTGCGAATCTCCAATAACAATGACGTGTTTAAGTAAAGCCACTTCTGCTTTAATTTCTCTGGCCAATTGGCAATAGTCAAATCCAAAATATTTATCAGCAATAATATAGGCTTTTGCCTGGGTAAACTGACAAAAATAGCGGATTTCAATACGACGATGGGCAGGTAACGCCATCACTGGAATCGCACCTAATCGAAATAAAGCAAAACACACAGCAAAAAATTCGTTAATATTAGGCAACTGAACCACTACGACATCTCGATCTTGAATCCCTAATTGATGAAAGCCTCTCACCAATTGATCTACTTTTTGATCGAATACCTGATAGGTCCAACGGTCCTGACCTATAATCAAAGCTTCATGGTGCGGCAGTTGTTGTGCTTGTTTTTTTAGCACTTCACCCAAAGTGATTCCCTGCCAATAACCCACTTGACGATAATAGTCTGCTCGCGCTTGAGGCCATTTTGGGCAATCCCTTTCATCAAACTTAGTTAGCGATGCTTGCTCTACCACCGTCATTGACTTGCCTCCCTTTGGTCCTACTTGGCTTCTGCTTTATTTACTTCTGAGAGCGGTGCAATGCCAATAGCATTTAACATGGTGCGGAACTTTGCTCCTGTTTCATTCCACTCACTTTCAGGGCAAGACCCTTCAACTATACCTGCACCAGCAAATAGCGTCATTTCGTTACCAGCAACTTCTGCGCAGCGAATCGTTACAATCCATTCACCATCACCATGACTATCACACCAACCCAACATTCCCGTAAAAAAGCCCCGATCAAATGACTCAATCTCTTTTATTGCCTTTTTAGCCATTATTGGTGGGTAACCACATACAGCAGGTGTCGGATGTAATGCATGGGCTAATGTTAGCGAAGACGTAGCAGGATCAAGCAATTCTCCTTGAATAAAAGTAGAAAGGTGCCACATTGTTGCCGTACTGATAACAGAGGGTTTAGCCGGCACATCCAGTATTTTGCAATAAGGCCGTAATGCAGCAGCCACCGCGTCAACCACCACAGCGTGCTCATACAGGTCTTTTGCTGATTCCAACAAACCAGCTGCTCGCTGTTGATCTTCTTTTGGATGACTACTACGAGGAATCGAGCCTGCCAAAGGATTAGACTGGACCATCGTACCTGAACGAGATACCAATAACTCAGGACTAGCACCTAACAACATACGTCCATAAAAGGGCTGCCTATCACTGGTTGTAGGCAAGTTAACCGCAAAGGTATAACCCGTCGTATTGTCAGCTGCAAGCTGGGCTAACAGCTGTTGTGCATTGATAACAGCCGGTGTCGTAACTTGTAGCGAGCGAGATAAGACCACTTTACTTAACTCAGAGCTTCGAAACTGCTTCAATGCCTGAGCGACACCTGCTTTATACTCTGCTGCTGCTGGTATTTGGGTAATAGTTGTCGCTTGATGAGCATGATTATGAGTAGGCTTATTGGGTATAGCATATTTTACATGCCTGGTTCTTTCCAAGTATTCTGGTATCACCAGTTGTGCATTTTGCTGTGTATCAAAAGGTATTGCACCTACAACTATTGGGTTAAAGTAGCCTTTTTCTCTAGCTTTAGCCTGCATTGCCTGAATAGCTTCAGGTAAACCGCTATCAGCCTTTGTAGAAGCTGACATTAGTTGTACACCTCGGGCCAGTAATGCATGTTTCGGTGACCCAAAGAAAAAGGAAAAGTCATTTGGATCATAATGACTGATCAATTCAGAGCCTGTTGGAATCAACTCTGAGTAGTTGATTTTCATGGGAACCTCTTCTCATTATTGTGACAATTTACTAACTGGGCCCACCAATAAAAACAGAGTGTGAGAGAAAGCAGGCAAAATATTATTGCAAATGATAACAATTATCAATAAGATTTTTAGTTAATGTGTATCGACTTTAGTCGCATACGCTGGTTTTAGTTAATTCTATTTTTTAAATGAACGGTTTATAACAGGTGCAGACTCACAAGCCCTACAATTAATTGACAAACAGTCTTTTACCAAACGTTGTAAATAACATTATGAATAAAGCGGGTACTATTAGAGTTCAGGTGCTAATAGCTATTAAGAAGTCTTTAATAAGGAAAGTCATATTACTTAAATATAAATTGCTATCTCACAGAGCATAAGCCACTTATTTCAACTAAGGATGATAGTTAAATCCATAACGATTGGCGATTTGTTCAATAGTACCATCTTGCAACATCTCTTTTAGCACTTGATCAAAGCGTTTGATAATAGTATGAGGAATTTGTGCCGACTTGGAAAACCATAAATAAGAGGCTCGAGGCTTGGAGACAGCTTTTGGCAAATCAATGATTGTATCTATATTCTGTTCTTTCAAGGCTATTTTCATGGGTGAATTGACATCAATGACAGCATCAAGCCTTTGTGTATGTAACATTGTCAATAACTGATGTCGTTTACTGGCTTCCGTTAGGTAAATACTACCCTGCACCACAGCCTGATCAAATTCAGTACTAAAATGATTGCCGTTTAGCCTACCGACCCTTTTACCATATAGATCTTTTATTATTTTAAAGCGAAGGCTGGTTTTTTTTAATATAAAAATACTAAAATAGCTGTAATGTAAAGGCACTTGTGTATAAACGCCAAAGGATAACCTTTCTGCATTTTTATAGCCCCCGACAGACCCGTGTAAACTACCACTTTTAATCAATAGTAAAACCCGCTTCCAAGGAATAGCCTGGATTTTAATAGGAATATTTATTCGTTTTGCTGCTGCTTTGACAACATCGGGGTTAGCCCCTTTTACTTTACCTTGCTCCACCCAGCGATAGGGTTTCAGCTTACTATCCGATATACCCAAAGTCAGCTCTTGACCAACTGCCAGCGCTAAGTGAGTAAAACAGGCGCAAAGTGTAACAATAACAAAATAGCTCAAACGTTGTTTTAACTTCATGACCTATTTACCTTCATGATGTTATCAGCTTTAGCATAGAACGATTAACCAGCAATAGGTAATTACAAAGTGAGTCAGATTTTTATACAGATAATAACTTTACTACTGTGCAACACAGTTAGAACAACGCCTTAAGCAGCTGGTATATAAGTTGCGTAACCCAATATAGCGAAGGCAGTTATTTTAGGGCACTGCTAATCATTGATTGCTGCCTCTGGCCATAAACAATGATTAGCGATGCCCCGCTTTTAGTAGTTATTTTTGCAAATAATGAGTGGTTCATGCTCAAACAAAGGTAATCGTGTTGAGCATAAGCCAACAGTGATATTTTTCATAAATGATACCCCAGGTATTTGGATATTTTTTTATCCAGATAGGGGAGTGTTACTCTTTTTTCGTTATTCATAAATTCTGCCAGCTATGGGTGATAATATGCAAAAATCAACTTCGTTATTATTAAAGACACTAGCCATTATATTAATGATTCCCGCACAAACCCTGGCTAAAATTGATGAACTAACATTTTCCCTTGCTAACCAGCCGGTTAAAACCATTAGTCTGGATGAGCTTAAAGACAAATTGAAAGTCCATGAAATAAAATTTGAAGACCCGCATTATGGAAAAACAAAGCACTTTTTAGCATTTAAAATATATGATGTACTACAACTGGGCTTTGGTGATAATTGGCATAGCCGTGATTACTCCGATGCCGCTTTTACTGCCTCAGATGGTTACAGTGCCATTAGTAAGGTATCGATGCTAAGTGAACAAGGTGGTTACTTGACCTTTTTTGATGTCGATGCCAATGGTTGGGAACCTGTAGGCCATGCAAAAGTATCACCAGGGCCATTCTACTTGGTATGGACAGGTAAGCAACAAACGACAGAATATGCATACCCTTGGACCTGGCAACTCGCCTCAATCAAACTTATTCAGTTTAAAAATCAATACCCTGCTGTTTACCCTACAGGTATAAGCAACAACTCCACTATTTATCAAGGGTATCAGATTTTTAAAGGAAGATGCCTGCACTGCCATTCAATTAATCAACAAGGTGGAAAGATAGGCCCTGACTTGAACGCACCACAAAGCATAGTGAAATACCGTCCAAAAACAATGATCAAAGCCTATATTAAGCAGCCATCACAGTTTCGTTTTTCAAACATGCCTGACCACTTAGATCTTTCAGAACAGCAGCTGGATGCACTGATTGATTATTTTCAGCATAAAAGTAAATTAAACTGAAAGAGTCGTTGCAGTTTACTAGAGCTAAAATAAAAGGATATTGTGTTATGTGATTAAATAACACAATATCCTTTTATTACTTTCACCTTTAGGTCACCTCTCATAATTGTTTGCGGTCTCTGGCCGTCTTGTGCAAGCATCTGTCAGGTTGCGCAGAGGGTATAAACAACTATTAGAATTGCCCTTTATTTATAGCGAGATAATACTTGGTTAAATTTATTTTGTGATGCTGCTTCTTGGTAAGCTTTTTTCAATTGTTTCAAAACTGGTATTGATACTGACTGTTTACTCAATCCAAAATAAACCCAATTCTGGTTAATCACAAACGGATGGATTTTAACACTATGATAGAGTGAGTCTGTTTTAATGCGATGACTCACTGAGTACAAATCACCAAAAAAACCCGATATTCGCTTTAAATTAAGCTTATGAATATTTTGTTCTGAATGAGTAACCGCTTCGAAATGGCTGGAAAAAGCTGGATCTTGTTTGAATAGTACATCAAATGTCTCTCCATAATAAGATCCTAGCTCAAACCCAATTTTATTTGGTAGGTTTGCCAGTTCTGCATGGGACTTTATCTGATAGTGACTGTTTTTATGAACCACTAGCACGATTGTTTCATCTCGCTGAGGGCCGATAAAATTCAAAAAAGCTTTTCTATCATCGGTGATTGACAGATTGGTCATTAAATCAAGTTGGCCGCTCTTCAATAAAATAAAAGACCGTTGCCAAGGGACTTTAACATAAACGGGCGTACAACCCATCTCATTTAACAAGACTTCAGTTAACTCAACTGACATGCCCTGCCATTGGCCAGATGCATCTTGATAGTATTGAGGTGGAAAGTCCGTCACTCGAACCGATAACTGACAACTTGCACAGACTTGTAGCGTAAAGCAGTAGAACACTAAGGTAAGGCCAACTGCTTTTAACATTATTAGCCCTCCAAACCCATATAGTATGACGCTTCCTGTTAATAGTAGCTTACCAAGCTTGCATAAACTACCTGTGCATTTTTCTGACTTACTAAACGGACTTAGGTACTAACTAACAATCAGCAGGGAAAGTAAAAATGCTATCGTGGACAGCCTCATTGATCTGTACGGAAGCTTCCTGTAGTTTGATAAAATATTGAGCTAGAGAGTCCTTTCTCTAGCAGAAGAGTTCAATTTTCGAAAAAAGCCCCGAAACTACTGGCAAATATCATCATTATCGAAACGGCATTTTTTTCTCAATGCCGTCGCCATTGGTTTACCCAATTTTTTCCACTCTTTTTTATTCACAATAATACCTGGCCGCTCAATGCGCTCTACCGGTAGTGTTTCTGGTGCTGTGCCATTTAAAATCGCAATGGCTTTATCAGCAGCAAGCTCACCTAAATGGGTTAAGTTAGGGGAAACTGAAGCTAAAGCACCTAACTGAATACCACTGGCAGATGCGGTAAATACCGGCATTTTATATTTGCCAGCCAATCTTCTAATGGTGTCTGTTTTACTGACAAGAAATGAGCTTTGTGGAATTAACACTGCGTCTGTTTGCCATTCACCCTTAGCTAATTTCGTTAAAAAGCCTTGCCACCGGCTCTCGTTATCTGAAACTCGTACAATTTTCAGCTTAATATTTAAACGTCGAGCAACCGGCTTTAACTGTTTAATATACAAAGCGGCATTACGCTCTTTTGGGTTATAGGGTACCAATAACGATTTAAATGGCAATAATTGTTGCAACAAGTGAACTTGATAGGCGACTGCTACGCCATCGCTAACCCCTGTTAACCCCTTGGGTGGTTCCGCAAAACTTTCAACTATATCCGAGCCAATGGGATCTGACACCATATTGAATAACAACGGTACCTTTTCATGAGTGTAATGCCTTACCGTGCGTGTGGCTGAGGTACCAAATACATAAATAAGATCATATTGATCAAACTGAGATACCTGCTCGCGCAAAGCTTTAGTGAGTTGTTTACGATCTTGATTAACGTCTATTTGGGTAAATTGAACACTACCTATAGTATTTTCCAATTTAGCTTTAAAAGCTTGATCCGCCTGGGTTTCACCACGCCATAATAGCATTAGTATTTTTTTTGTTTGCTGGTCTGCTTGCTTACTTTCATTAGCAACACTGCTACTACTCATCAACAGTGCCATTAGTAATGTCAGCCCAGCTAACCAACATTGCCCAAACACTGAGCTGCCATTTTTTCTACTCATTATCATACCATCCCGCACATCTATGACGAGTTTTGGACATTAGTCGCGTACTAGGCGCACAGTCATCACCCCTAGCAACAAATAAAATGTCAGCAAACTCTGAGAATTATAAAATCAGATCAAACTTTGAAATATGGGGCCGCAATGTACCTTTTGAAACGCTTTACTGAAATAAGCATATGCCGAACTATAATAGCCATCTATAGTGTAATACCAGTCATAGCGATAAAGCAGCTAAAAGGTACTGGGTTAGTGGCAAGGCCCTATATCACAGGACGAACTGTTACAGGGTAATTCTGGTTTACAGTCAACAATATCTAATAAGTCGCAGCTATCGCACCATTTATTATCGTCTTTATCTCTACGTCTTCTACGCCTGCGCCGGTTATTGGGTTCAGAATTTGCTATTTTCAGCTGCTCATACGCACAGCGACAATCTTGAAAGCGTTGTGATAACCTCTTACCCCCCTCTACCACGCCATATTGCTCTAATAAATAAATAGCCTCTGCTGAACAGCTGCGACTTTTATGACAGACTGCATAGGCACAACGGAATCCTTTATAAGGGGAAATCCAACGTTGATAACCACGAATTAACCAAATTAACAACCACTTCATTGCTATCCTTCCATCACTTAACACAATAACAGCAAACGCAATCAGTCAAACTATAGCTGTTCATAACCCTATATGAATTACTTTCTAACCAATAATTAATAACCGCCATATTACCAGTCAATTTTCATTACCCTACAGATAGTGTCTACACTGGTTGATACTCTTCATAAACACAAAGTGCTAGAGGGTGAAGGGTTGATAATAAGGGCACCTCTAATAATTGTTTGCTGTCTCTGGCCTTCGGGTAAATTCGCAATCAAGGCATTGGTTTGATTGCCAAAAGCAACAACACCGAGTGCGGGTTTACCAGAAGGCCCTGAAAGCCGCTGCCTGACGGGCTCTTGCACTGTGTTGGCTTGCTTGGCAAGGCAACCACACGTCACAAGTCGTCTTGTTCAAGGCCCCGAGAGCTTGCGCAGAGGCCATAAACAATTATTAGAGGTGGCCATAAGAACTAAAACAGAAATAAGGAGATTTCAATGAAGTTTAAATTATTAGTAAGTGCTTCTTTCGCCTCCATTTTAAGTATTTCAAGTGTTTCTGCTACAGATTTTCAAAAAGTTGAGGGGGACAGTCCTTGTTCATCAGGTTATTCCCTGGTTAATCCCAATGAAGTTAAAGCTAACTATACCGATATTTGTAGTATGCTAGGTAGTTGGGATATTGTCCGGCTTGCCAATGGTGCCTCGCTGGATGGCCCTGGTTATGGCTGTAAAATGCGAGCGAATGATACTCGTAAACTTGGCCACAGCTTATGCAAACAGCCCACTCAATTTACTGCTCGTGCACGGGATTACTATTGCGAAGCAGGTGAGACCATGGTCAGCTCCTTGGTAGCTAATGCTCATTCAGAAGCCGCCTGCGATGTGTTAGGTGACTGGTATATTGCTCGATTATTAGATGGTGGTGCGATGGATGGACCAGGTTATGGTTGTAATTTAAAGCCTAGAGAAGAACAGTTACTTGGTCATACACTCTGCGCAACCTATAGCCATATGAAAGTATCTGGTGATGTAGGTTGCCCTTCAGGCACCCGTTTAGCTACACCAGCAGAGGCAGAAAAACACTTGATCAAAGCCTGCCTCTCTCTTGACTTTTGGGACGTAGCACGACTGGCTGGTGGAGGCTCCATGGATGGAATTGGTTACGGTTGTCAGATACGTGCTAACGATAGCCGTGCGTTAGGCCATTCTCTCTGTGTAGCCGAATAAATACTTAACATACCTCACTGGAACATATTATATACTTCAGCAGTGGGGTATTTTATTTACTTTTCCATACTTTAATCAGCATCCAAACACCCACTACCACCGAAATGGCAAGCCAGATGAGCCCCCATAAGATGGTGGCCCCCCCAAACTCCTCAGCTAACATAGCAGCGTCTGAGCGTAAGTGACTTCGCACAATTGTGTCACTAATGATGTCTAATGGCACATACATCATACAACTGACGCCGATTAATCTTAACACCAAATCATTTAACCAGTGGCTACCTTTAATGGCCAGCAATGCCAAAATCGCCCCCACGATCAAACAAAAAATAAGTGCAAACTGGTTGGGTGAAAACAGCAGAATAACCACCGTCATTAACAACGCCAACGCTCCCGTGGCATATCGATCTAAGCGAGTACGATCAGCAAACCAAAACAGCACTACGCCCCATAGTAAAGAACCTAGATACCCTGCCGTTAACGTCCAAAATCGATTCCCTCCCGCCGACATAACAGCTCCACCCTGGCGGGGATCCAACTCGAAGCTCACTACTTTCCCCCCCGTAGCCACTGTCATCAGAGCATGAGATAGCTCATGGAAAAATACAGTCAGCATTTTTAATGGGTATAACCAGCTAGAATGCCAACCAACAATAATGGCTAAAATGACTGCGAAAGTAATTAGCCGTGTTGCTTGCTTTGATTTTACCGTTGGGTGTTGAGTTTCTGATTTTACTTCGTTCATAATCTGACTTTGTTAAGGCCTTCTGTTGGGCATCTCTAAAAATTGGTTATATTTTTACATTCTACCATAGCCAAACTAATGCCTTTGCATTACCTTTTAAGAAAGCTAAAAAAACTTCATAATAATAATGCCAAAGGAGTGAGCATGAATATCTTCAAGAGACCTTTTTTAATTTTCCACTGGTTGTTACTCACCTGTTTATGTGTATCTCAGGTGACTTTACTTTACGCAGCCAATGTACCACCAGGCACTCCGTTAGCAAAACAGCAGGTGTTTATTCGCGGTATCGGTGCTGAACCCAGCTCACTTGATCCACAACTGGTTGAGGGTAGTCCTGGCGGTTTTGTGGTGCGCGACTTGTTTGAGGGGTTAGTCACCGAAGATGATACTGGTAAAATAGTACCCGGTCAGGCTGCATCATGGACAGTCAGCAAAGATAAAACCATTTATACCTTTACACTACGAGATAACGCCCGCTGGTCAAATGGCGAGCCAGTAACCGCAAATGATTTTGTATTTACATTTAGACGCGCTGTTGATCCCCAGTTAGGCTCTAGTTACGGCTGGTATATGGATTTAATCGGCATTAAACACGCCGATGCTATTATCAAAGGCAAATTAAAGCCAACAGCGTTAGGCATTCGCGCAATTGATCAGAAAACCCTTGAAATCACTTTAAAGCACCCACTTTCCTATTTTATCAAGACATTAGCGCACTACACGACATTTCCTGTACACCCAGCCACGGTCAAAAAACATGGTGAGAAATGGACTCAACCGGAGCATATTGTTACCAATGGCCCTTATAAGCTAACTAAATGGGTAGTCAATGAACGGATGGAAGCCAAACGCAACCCTTATTATTGGGATAATAGTAATACTATCATCGAACAGGTGACCTTTCTGCCCATTGAATCGGCAAATACCGAATTAAACCGCTATAAAGCGGGTGAATTACATTGGACCCGCGAAATTCCAGAAGACCACTTTAACAACCTTAAAAAAACCATCGCAGCTGAAGTAAAATCCCATGGCATTGCTTCTACTTATTTTTATTCTTTTAATACTCAAACAAAACCTTTTAACGATGTCAGAATAAGAAAAGCCTTATACTTAGCTATGGACCGGGATATCCTCGCTAACAAAGTGTTGGGCATGGGTGAAATACCAGCTTATAGTTTAACGCCACCTTATATTGATGGCTATGTAGCCATCAATAACCCTTATGCTAACATGTCTCAACAACAGCGTAATACTGAAGCCCGCCAATTATTAGCAGAAGCGGGCTACCATAAAAGTAAACCCCTTACCTTTGAATTACTCTATAACACTAACGAATCACATAAGCGCATTGCACTTGCCGCATCTGCCATGTGGAAACAAAACCTTAAATATGTAAAAGTTAACTTAATTAATCAAGAATGGAAAACATTTTTAAGCACTAAACGGCAAGGCCAATTTGAGCTTGCCCGTTATGGCTGGAACGGTGATTACAACGAGCCCTCCACTATGCTCAGTGTGATGGCTTCCACCAGTGGGGCCAATGACGGTAAGTACAACAGCCCTCAATACGACGAGTTGCTAACAAAAGCCGCTACAGCCAAAGACCCCTCCCCTTATTATCAACAGGCCGAAAAGCTACTGATCACAGATTTTCCAATTATCCCGTTTTATTATTATGTGAGTCGTAATTTGTTAAAACCCAATGTAAAAGGCTATTTAAACAAAAACCCATTGAATAATATGTATACTAAAAATCTATATATAATTGATCAGTAGTTTACTAAACGCCAGTGCCTAGCAGTTTAGTACAATATGCCAGTAGTTTTTTATTTTTCACTTTTCTAATCGCACAATTAATCATAGGCACCAAGCTTTGATGTTTTTTGTGTAGATAATGATAAATAATAATTTTTTGTAAAGGGGGTTGTAACACGTTAACCCCTTTTACACCTGACAATGACAAATTGCCACTCTCATGCAAAACAGCAACATCAATTCTACCAGCATCCAAGGCTTGAAAAAGCTGAGTACCATAAGACACAATCAGTGTATCCATGCCTTTTGATCCAATCTCAGCATACTTTGCGCCTCGCAAAACACCAATACGATAAGGACGTAAGCTCTCCCAGCCAGCAACCGTAAAATGATGCTTTTTACTGTAAACAAGTACATTAAGACTATAGAGAAACTCAGGCACCATCACTAAATTTGGGTACTCTTTTTCCATGCCTGCAATTCGACCTGCCTCTCCATCCACTCTTCCGCTATTAGAAGCAAGTAATGAGCGTTTGTTAGGCATGATTTTCAATTCAATTGGAATATCCAGCAACCCATACGCATCTGTTAAGATTTTCTCCATTACTCTTACATGGGTTAAGTCCTTATCTGCTAAAGTCGCAATGGTTAACTGAGCAGAAGCACACCATGACAGGCCCGTTAGCGATAAAACACTTACCAAATAGTAGCTGAAGAAATACTGGTCATACATTTTCCATACCGCAGGAATAGGCTAAGACTTAGTTAAATAATAGCCTACTGTTAGTTAACCATATGGCACTGTGCTAAATCACTAGGAGTTCAACAACGACCCACAGATAGTTACATTATTGCTCGTTCTAAAATACGAATCCTCGAAAGCAGCTCATCACGATCCACATAACAGCCTTGCAAATGACGGCCCCCTTGTTTTAAGTCAAATGCATTGCGTGCATGGAGTACCCGACGGTTGTCGAACACCAGTAAATCACCTGGTTGCAGCCGGTAGAAAAATTGGAACTGGGGATCTCGAGTTAATTCAATAAAACGCCGGTAAGCCTTGTAAATTGGAATTATTTGCTCAGATGGCAGGTCAATTGGACCACGTAGAAAGTTAGCCAGTCGCACTTCTATCACATCCCCCTCACTATTTAGTGCAAATACAGGGGCTCGAAATCGGTAGTCTGTTTCCCGATCAACATTATAAAAATCCATTGGATAACTGGAAAGTGCAGTAAAATCATCAGAATAATACTGACGCAGATATTCAGCAATTTTAAATCCATCCACGAGAATAGACTCGCCACCCTCTGCATCATTTTCTAAACAATGTAAAAACTGCAAGCCTGGTTGCAATTCACGGGTGGGCAGGTCAGTATGAAGGGGTAACCTCAGTGTTGTATAGGCAGCAGTGTTGGCATTAGGTTTGGACTTTACGTCAAAAATAGTGCCAAAATTAGTTTCACGGATAAATGAAATACAGTTGGCCACTTCTGCTAATGTACCAGGAACCGTTGCTACACTTTTTATTAAAGCAATGCCATAGTCACGCTGGTCTTTCAACCAATGTAACTGTTGTTTATTATCCTGCTTAATTTGCTGATAATCATACACCGGCAACTGCTGTGTAATACATTCTTTATCCCAAATAATGGGCTGCCATTTACGCTCGTTGCGGGCTTTAACACTATAACAATGGCTACGCAACCAACCTGGGTGAAATCGGCTCCTATGATTGTCGAAATCCCATTGCAATACCAACCGCCCTTCGCTTTCGATACTGGTATTGATTGGCTTAATATCCAGCGGCACATCGCAAATTTCAAATACCTGTTCTCGACTTAAGGGAGTGATACACTGCTGGCAAGGACAGTTATCCCGCAACCATAAATAGTGAAACTCACTCTGATGCCCATCATCCCAGAGCAAAAACAAGGACTCTGAACCTAACTCCACTTGTATCGGTAGTGTATTGACCGGGTAACGAGCAAACCCCGGAACATCAGAAAACTCAGTACTTTGGTTCATCCTAATACCCTCCTAGCAAGGATATTAAGATGATGTTCCAAACCTTTGATTGTATAAAATCGATGATGACTTGACTATAAACGACAGTTTTATACCTGTCATGTTTAGGTGTAGGGTATAAAATTCATTCGCGAAGAGCCTGTTTAATTCTGCCAAAATGGTCTCGCGGCGACCCTGCTGTTGAAGTATTTTTTATCTGGTTACAGTTTGAAATTGGACCTTATTTAAATATTATGTCTATTTAGATAATTACAAATACCTGATTCACTTTTCCTTATCACCAATGCTTTATTCCTAAAATATTTTAACAGCCGCTTTTTAGATCATTTTGGCACTGGCCAGCATTCTCATAGGGCTCTATTACTAAACTATGAGCCTGATCCTGTGAGGGTTGATAATGAATACGATGACCTTAGATGCCTGGTGTAAACCAGAGGGGGCTGATCACTCTACTCCCTTAGGAAAGATGACCTTTCGCGTTAGCGAGCAAGATCACCTAAAAATGGAAGATGCTGAAGAAAAGCTGGCAACTAGCGGTGAAAAAGAAGCCATGATTCCAGCAGATATGACCAGTATGGAAATGGAATTGCCTGAAGACTGTGAGGCCCTTTCTGATTGTTCATTACGGGTTTATTTACGTGCAGAAGACGAGCGAGGATTTTTCCATTTGGTTGGACACCGAGCTGAGGATCACGCATTGATCTACACAAACTCTGTTATGGTTGAACAACTGGGCTAGTGGTCCATGTGCAAAATAAGGTAACAGATTCTTCTCCATTTACTCTCTGGCTGTGTTACTTTTTTTGACGTAAGTCCACTATGCCTGCAAAAACGCACCTTGCCAGAAAATAAATGACATTAAAGACTGTTACCCAACTTTTCGTATGGACCACTAGGTTACCTTTTTTATTGCATTATTATCTTATTGCTTTATCACCAAAGCTGGCAGTGACAAGTCATGTCTGTGTATAGGTATAGCTTCACCAACGTTGCTGCAAGTTTTAGGAAAAACCTATTAATGACTTGCTATACTTTAGTTCAATTTTACTGGAACAATCTTGCCACTTAACAAGGACATTTGCTAATGGAACAAGCAACCCCTGCTCAAGATACCCCTAAAAACAATATCCATGAAGAAAACACTCCTCAACCGCCCTCACCTGCAATACCTTTAGTACAGCCAAGCAGTCAACCAGCCGCTGCTGATGAGTCGAGTAAAACACCTGAAAAACAAACGTCATCAAAAACTTGGGTATGGGTTTTGATGGCTTATTTATGTTTGTTTGTTGTAACAGGCTATATTGCGTTTATCCATCAAACCCCTATATTACATGCCGATGAGCAACAGAGGATTTTTTCAAGCATTCAAGATCAAGAGTCTCGAACATTAATTTCATCATTATTCAAAGAGGAAGTGGCTAACTTTAAAGAAAAGCAAAGTATTGCTACTCAGTCATTCCATATTATTCTTGGCGGCTTAATGGGCTTTCTTTCTGCATTAGGGGCTGGTGTGGTAGGACGTAAAAGTTAAATCTATTTTTTTATAAATATCAACAAGCATAATAATATTAATTCATTCAAAAATATATTTTAGCTGACAGATTTTTTAAGTTTCTCTGTCAGCACTTTTTGCTTTTTAACCTAAAGCGCGAAGCTTCCTAACAATTTCATTTTTTCTAGCCCTATATAATGTTTTTTCATCTGGATTCATATTTGTATACTCTTGTAGTGCTTTATATGCCTGCCTTTTAAAACGATCTGGGTTCAGTTTGATTAAATCAAATTCATTATCATCCAATACTTCAGATGCATAAGCTTCAAACTCTGATACTGCAGTTGATATTCGTCTACTAGACAGATATTGTTGTACATGCTTATACTCATGCCGGAAAGTATGTAATACTCTAATAAACCCTTCTGTACCTAAATTATACTGATCATTAAGATAAGGGGTCCTAAACTTTATCGATAGATATTTATTACTTGAAGACGATGATGTTGTTCGTCCTGTACTTCCATCTCGCCAACCAGTTGAAGCATTGGAATCATTGTCAGTAGAAATTTCAATTCGATAGTTTAAAGTATTAAATCCATAAGCCCTGGAAATAGCTTCCATTGCATCTTGATACCGCCTATTTTTCATATGGCCTTTCCAGGCAATTTCTGCTCTCAGTGCTTTCCTACCCTTGGCTGCAGAGCCCAACATATTTGTCCACTCTACTACACTCACCTTATGACTTTCGTTCAAGGAAAATATATGTTCTTCACTATCACTTGCCATTTCTCTAAGGCGTTGTAAGTCTTCAGGTGATGTTTTCCGCCCACCTTCCCTAAGTGCAACTAAACGATCAACTGACACTGAATTAGGTTCATCATCCCACTCCCCCAATGTTAAAAGCTCTCGTTGAATAACACTGTTTGATATATTACTTAAGGCTTTTCTTTGGGTAGACTGTTCACTCACCCAGTTATTACCTGGTTTCAAATCTCCCTTATGCTGGACCTTCATTTGTAATGCCTTTGCCCCCATCACATCCGCTTCATGCTCCAGGCTAGCATCATCATTCACCGCCACACCGCCAACCGATGTGGTCGGTTTTACCCTCCCCTGCATCTGCTGTACAACATGGCCTAACTCATGGGGCAAATGTTTTTCCTGACCACTGGCCAAATGAATATTAGCGCCCTGAGCGTAAGCATGAGCTTGCACCGCAGCGGGCTGACTGGAGTTATAGTGCACTTTGACATGGTCCAACGACATACCCGACAGATTTTCCATACCACTTTTTAGCTTGTCAGGTAGTCCCGTATGGTTAGACTGACGTTGCACAGGTTGCATTTGTTGCTGTAACGCTTGCAACTGAGCGGTTATCTGACGATTATCTTTAAATAATTGTTTGGTCTGATGCTGTTGAACCGCCTGACGTTGAGCACTGGATGCAGCCGTTGTATTTTGTTTAACAGCTGGCTTATTTTTTTCATTTAACTGATAAGTGCTCATTAATGCCTCCCTGGCGCCTTAATTCCTTTGCTTTCCTAAAGCTCAACACAACACATCTATCGCATACGTTGTATCATGAGGGTTTGTACACAACAAACCAACTAAGCAATTCTCCCTAATTTACGAAACTCTTTTTGAATTCCCTGACGAATATCCTGTAATTTTACTTGTTGGTTCCCTTGCCGTAAGGCCATTAAACTGGCATAACGTAAAACATTAATAATTGCCCCGCCGGACAACTCATATTCATTGGCAATTTCCGTAAAATCCACATTTGCTGCAAGCCGTTCGGGATTAGCAAATGCACCTTTCCAGAGAACATAACGGTGTTCTGCATCAGGCATGGAAAAATGAATCACAGACTGAAACCGACGTAAAAAAGCTTCATCAATATTACTTTTTAAATTGGTGGCTAATAAGACAATTCCCGGAAAATGCTCAATTCGCTGTAATAAATAAGCGACTTCCTGATTCGCATGACGGTCATTAGCACTAACCGTTTCTGTCCGTTTACTGAAAAGCGCATCCGCTTCATCAAAAAATAAAATCCAATCCTGCTTTTCAGCCTGGTCAAACACTTGACTAAGATTTTTTTCTGTCTCACCAATATATTTTGACACAACCATGGATAAGTCAACCCGATAAACTGGCATATCAGTTACTTTACCCAACAAAGTCGCCGTCAATGTTTTTCCTGTACCCGGTGGGCCATAAAATAACGACCGAAACCCTGGCTGAATTTTCTTTTTTAATTGCCAATCATTCAGCAACGTAGAACGATGGGTAATCCAAGCCCTGATTTCCTCCACCTGATCCATCACTTCGGGTGACAACACCAGATCCTCCCAAGTTAATTGGGTGGTAATTGGCTCTGCTGGAAAATGGTGGCCATAACGCGGTTGATAAGGCAGTTGCCCACTGATTTTTCTTAAAAAGCCATCACTCACTATTAGTTTGGCAGTAAACATGTTTTCCTGCTCAATATGATTGACAGGCAAAACCGCCGACTGATGAAACCCACTCTGGCCAACCAATACTGGAGTGGGTTGCTCCCCCTGATTAGGCAGTGTTGGATTAATCCGAATATATTGTTGTAGCTGTAACCGCTTGGCCAAGTCACCACCACTCCAGATAAATGCTGCGGTTTCAACAGTGGGCCAAAACCCACCATGACCATCCACTGGCAACCCTCCAAATTCTGAGTAAGGACGATCAAAACCAGTATTTTTTGTAAAAAAAATATCCAGCACTTCAGGCCGTAAATGAGGGGCTAATGATAAAACCAGCAATAATCGGCCACAATAATCGAAACTATATTGTTGTAATAATTCAGGGTAATAGTCCGTTTTTCCTGTTAGAGCAGGGGGTACTACTTGCAAGATATCTGAGAATGAACAATCTTGTTTAAAATACAACTGTATACGAGTCATAATGACTCGCTGTAACCAATCAAGTTCTTGTTCAATAAACTTAACAGAAGACATTATACCTATTTTTTAACTAAAGTTTGCCTGTTTCTGTAGTGACTATATAACCGGAGGCATCCCCATCCACTAAATTACAAGCAGTGGCTAACCCCAGCTGACAGGCTTGGGCAAAATAATGCTTGGCTTGCTGTTGCCCCCGATAGGATAACGCCAAATTAAAACACCCTCTGGCTTGTCCTAATCGACAACTCTTTTTAAACATGGCTTGTGCTAATGCAAAATTAACTTTAGTACCAATACCGTCTCGATAACTGACGCCTAAGTTGTAACAAGCCTCTCCCACCGGATCAAACGATTCATTACAGGCTTTTTCATAATTGGTTAACGCCTGCTGATTATTTTTCAACACTCCCCGGCCATAATCCTGGGCAATCGCCAGCAGGTAACAACCTTCTCCCCATTGCAACCGACAAGCTTTATTAAATAAAGTGGCCGCTGTTTTTGCATTTTTATCCACCCCATCACCTTCGGCATCTTTACCTTGTTGATAAAGTAGGCCTAATTTAAAACAAGCTTGAGCTGACCAGTTGCCTGACACTACGACATTCTTTGCCTGTTGAACTAACACACGGGTTGGATTGACCGAAGGGGAATTACAAACCTGCTTATACAATTTAGCCGCCTGAGCAGCACTTTTAATCACGCCATTACCCGTCAGTAATAACCCTGCTAATGGATAACAGGTAAGCCATTCATTATCTGAACAGGCTGCTCGGAAATATTGCGCCGCGGCAGGTGGATCCACTTTTCCCCACTGGCTGTTTTGCTTCATTTTGCCTAATCGATAACATGCCAGGCGAATACCATTATCACAAGCCGTTTGATAACGTTGCTGCATTGTAGCTATCGCCTTTTCATCGAGCTGAGTAGGGGTTAGCTCCAATAAACGGCCCTGCCAATAACAACCACGGTAATATTCGCCATCACAGGCTTTTTTATATTCTTGCAATGCCAGGTCACGATTTTTATTCACACCACTGCCAGTGCGATAATGTTCACCTAACCGATAGCAGCCTTCCGCACTGCCTAAGGTGCAAGCACGCAAATATTGATTCGCCACTTGACTGTCTGGATCATAGTCAGCCTCCATTAATGGGCCTAACTGAAAACAGGCCTCAGCAATCTGACCATCACAAGCTAATTGAAAATAAGCCTGGGCTTGAGCGCCATTTTGCAAAACATCCCTACCAATTTGATAACGCTGAGCTAATTCATAGCAAGCCTTGGCAAGACTTGCCTGACATAAGCCATCCAGTCGCTTGACCCCTTCTGCAATTTTTTCTGTGGTCGTGGGTGCTGCAAAATTATTAATCGCCAATTGATAACAAGCCGCATTAATTTTATGGTCACAAGCCAGCTGATAAAGTGTATTAGCTTTGACAGGGTTGGCTTTTACTCCCTCCCCTTTACGCAACCCTTCTGCCTGTTGGAAACAACCTTGATAATTGTTCAACTGACAGGTTCTCTGGTAAAAAGACTGGGCTTGTTCCAAGTTAATCTGAATACCATTACCCTGGTAATAATCATCTCCTAAGGTCAAGCAACCTTTTGCAAACTGCTCTTCACAAGCCATATTTAACAAACTCAATCGAGTTAACCATTGATCTGAAGGTGTTTTTAATGCCAAGGTATAACAGGCAATACCACTGTGATTGTCACAACCTAAGGTGTAATACTCCGTGGCTTTTTTAACATCAGGGTCACGGCCTTTGCCTTCCTCATATTGCACGCCTAACTGATAACAAGCATCAGCCACGGCAGGACAGGCTCGCTGGTAGAGATTAGCCGCCTGAATAGGGTCAGCAGGCACCCCTTCTCCCAAGTCGTATAGTCTGCCCAACCGATAGCAACCCAACGTATTGTCACCATCACAAGCACGACGATATAACCGGTAAGACTGGCTAAAATCCGTTTGCCCTAAAATACCCTGTTGATACAGCCAGCCTAAATTGACACACCCCACTAACTGCTCATAATGACAGGCCAGTTGATAATAATCCCGTGCTTTGGTTTGATCGACAGTGACTACTTTACCTTGCTGATAAAGCTGTCCCAGCCGTAAACAGGCATCACTGCTTTTATAATCACAGCCTTTTCCATAACTATCCAACGCTGTGGTTAAATCCTTTTTACTGCCTTGTTGCTCGTATAATTGACCAGCCTGATAACAGGCAGCTGCACTTTTGCCCTCACAACCCAATAAGAAATATTTCAACGCCTGCTGATCAGACTTTTTAACCCCACTGCCCTCTTGATAGCGCAAGCCTAACTGATAACAGGAATTTGCAGAAACATATTGGCAAGACTGCTCTTCAAGTAGCAGAGAAGCACCAAACAATGTGCAACCTGATAAAGAGGTTACGCCTAAAATAAGCAAGCCCCACCTGATAAGACAGTGCGTCCAGGCCAACTCTGCATAAGTCGTATGTGTACTGTTTACACTTGAATTGAGTCCGTTCATGATTAGGGCAGCCGTGCTTTATTGTTTGCCTTATATTGAAGGTAGACCAAAATTGTTGCAGTAATCACCACCATGACCATTAATAACATATCCCGAAATTCAACCAGTTTTGGCTCACAAAGCACCAATGCTTGAAATGCTAACATCAACAATACGACAATAATGATAAAAGCCAATGTGTGTCGCATTAATACCAAGTGCATCTGATAGTTAAATGTGGCAGCAACTAAAAAGCCAAATGTCAGCAACAACAACACAATATTTGTAGCAAGCAAGGTGCTTTGATAAGGGCAAATACTATTACAACAGGCTGGGCAATAACGCTGTAATAGCCGCTTAAACAACGTCATTTTCTGGTAATCAGGCAACTGAGGTAAAAAGCCAAGATTGGCCCAGGTTGTCTGGGTTTGTTGAGTCGATATAGTCTCAGTAAATGATAGCAGAGCCGGTTTTAGTCCTGCTTGAAGCAGCTCTCGATTAAACTTTGGCTCTACTTTGCCAAAACCTGTCTTATTGATTTCTCCGCTATCACCTACCCCACCTTCAAATGCCAGGCTTTGATACCCTCTCTGAATAACAAATGCATCGATAAACTGCTCCCGACAAAAAGGACTGGCTTGTTCCAAACTCTTACTTAATTGACTTAAGGGCACTAAGGGATAAACGTTAGCTTGTGGGAAACGGCCTTTATTACTATTGACAGCACCTTTTTCATAACGAAGGCTGGCCGTCAATACAGGTCCTGATCTTATATTGCATTGCTGGGCAATCGCGTCTGACGAAGTCAGTGGTTCAAAATGAGTAGTGCGGATCAATAAGCGATTGTTTAACGGTTTTTTACTGTTTTGTTGACGATCCTCGTCCAACAAACGCAGTAATAAACGATTTTCTTTTAAGTCGAGCTGATCCAACTGTGCACTATCAGCATCAAGATATTCAATAAATTTTTTTTCTGACAGCAGATCCTGGTCAGCTACGATAATATTAATATCAACTTTGGCCAACTTGGGGCTACTACGCAGCTCTCTAATAAGCGCTGATACTAATTTACGGTAAGATAATAAATCACCATAAAATAACCGATCCAAATCAACTGTCACACCAGCAAATTTATTTTTTAGTAATAAATTTTTAATATCCTGCGCTAGTAATAGTACTTCACCTGCACTGGTTTCATTCTCATAATAGACAGGCTGAGTGGGGTTCAATGGCAAACCATTGCGGGTGGAAATCAATAAGTCAACAGCTGTATTATATTGGCGGGCCAATGATACAAACTGAGCTGCTGTAGGTAAATAAAACTCACTATTTTCTATCCGCATTTGCCGTTTATCATGTTCATAGAATACATTATCCAATTGAAAGGCAATTCGGTTAACACTACCAAAGTCAATCGGGAAATAAACAGGCGTGTCCCCTTTCTGTTGTTGAGAAAACAGCAACCCGTATGTTTGGTTTTTCAATTGCGAGGTTGCCAAACCACACTTACAATCCTTTATCGCTTCCCACTGTTTGATACCGTTATAAGTGCTTTTTTCGGTAATTGGCTGTTGAGTGGAATCATTTTGACCAACACTATCACCCGACCAGCTGATCAGTAATAAACACAGTAGCCAGATAACAAAAGCATTGCTTTTTTGGAGTGAGATTATCAAGTAACGAATTTCATCCATGGCGTAACTTTGTACTCTTTATATATAGGCCTACTTATTGTTTATCCCGCCAATTTACCATGATGGGATATTCCATCCATGGCAATTTATGGGTTTTAATACTCCAAGGCAGTTGGTCAAGCAGCATATCGTAAGCTTTAACTTCCACGCTTAGCTGCCACTGTTTTTGTTTAAAAATCAACCAACCTATTCGCTGTAAAAAACTGGTTTGCAATCCCTCAACTGTGGTATTGCCTAACACTCGCCAATGACTAATTACAGCTTTCAGCAAACTCTCTGCCAACGCGCAGTCTTTTTCCGTTAAGTTAACGGTTTCTGACAATGGCTCATCAAGAGGAATACCACACAATATTTTATTTAGCGTTAAAACATGCTCTGGTTGCTGCCAATCTGAACACGCCATATATTGCAACAAAGCAGCTGCTTGTTCCGCACATATAGCATTATTAAAAACACCTCCTTGCTGCCAATTCAGTTGATTAAACAAGCGCTCTAGGTAGCAGGTAATAATGACCAGCCCGGCATTATCGACTCGAATCGGCTCTGCTTTATTTAGCATAGTCGTAATATCATGATGGGGGGCAATTAACCTGTTACCTTGTTTTGCTGTGTTATCCAATTGCTTACTATCAAAACAAGCTTGCCTTAATCCAGCAATTAAAGCAGGCTGCTCGCTGACTTCAATATAATCAGAAAAAAGCCGACCTCTGTTTTTAGTTAGTCGAATCTCGTTAAGTGTTAGTGACAACTGTTGGCCAAACCGGTATCGCCAAAATTTATTATTAGGGCCATGTTGTTGCGGAGCTTGATCAAACTTCGTCAAAGCTGGGATATTGGTTACTAAGCCAAACTTTTCAACCAGTGTTCGATAAGCTTGAATAAGCGATTGTGGATAGCTAAACGGCTGCTGTGGCTTAAGCCACTGAGTTAAAACCAACCATTTTAACCAGTAAGTCGCTTTATTATCTGACTTATATTCAGTGGCCTCTTCCTGTAACCCCTTTGCTTCGCACAAGACACAATCTACAGTGAGTGCCGTATAAGCCAACAAGCTTAGATGCTCACTGGGGCGAAGCTGTAAAGTCAATAACGCAAACCATTCCATCGTCAGTGCATGAGCAACATATTCTACATTGATGTCATTTGTTAAATAATCCGCTAGCTGCTGCTGAATCAAAGCAGCCGGTTGACTCATCCATACCTCTGGCTGCTTAAGCATTTGCTCAACGTCCAACGTTGCAATATCTAGATTTTCAGCATTCACCTTTTTAGTATGTGGCGCTTGTGCTAGTTGCTGGTGAATCAGCATCTGCTGTTGGGTATCAACATCCTTTAACCACTGGGCAAACAAGTCTTCTGTTGATAGAAAAAAAGACTTCAACTGACGCCACACCAGGAGTGGACGGCTCCAACCCTTTAAGTGGCCAGCATCAATTACATCTGCATGATTTTTTTCTAGCTCAGAGTATTTTTTATCAAGCAGTGGGTCATTAATGGGGGCAGCTTGTCTCCTATTGCTTGTTACGCATTCATCAGGTAATTCCAATAAGGCTTGTGCAAACAGCATTGCAGACCCCTTAAGCATCGAAACAGCCCCATTAAATACAGTTTTTTCAGCTGCCTGAGTTATTTGATTGGATCGAGAGCCAGCATGGGTTATTTCATCATAGAGGGGCGCTAGGTGGGTAAACCATGAGGTTGCTAATGATAATAACTCCAGTGTTTGTTCCGTTTGCAAGTAAGTAGTCATCAACCAATGTCTGGTTAATTGCTTAGCTCGCTGTAACAGTTTTAGCTGGCGTTTTTGGTCAAGTTGTTTGTTTAAGGCTATTGATAACCAACGTCTAAAGGTATCTAGCAATGCCTCACTGTAAGTTTGAATACTGATTCCATCAACTGGCCGCACTCTCATCACGAGCAACTGCCACTGAGAGTCAGTCATTAATGGTAACCAATTTAACAGCCAGTCAGTATTTTCCTGAAAGCGACCTTTAAGGCCATCTTTAAGAGCCTCTTTAAGGCAATCAACTAATACATTGATATCCCCTGCTAATACTTGGTCGGTTAAGAAGTTAATTTGTTGATACTGCAACTGTTGTATTGGTAGTAGCCCACTAAGCAGTTGCTTAATAATGACAAGAGGCTGATCCTGTATATAATCCCTTGTATTGTCGATAATTTGTTTATCAGGCACTGTCTGATGACTACATAACTGCCGACAAGCCTTGCGAAAATAGTCTCGGTCAAATGCCTGAACAGTAAAGTCAGAATCTGGGTTACCCTGACTTACAAGGTTTGGGATATGTTCTGCATAACTGATTTGTTTACTGATGGCACACCATAATAAAGCCCAAACCTCACAGTCCAGACCTGTCGTATTACGGTGCTTGGCATAATCAGTATCAGCATACTCCTGGCTAATGTCTTGAGTTAGCTTAACTGCCTCTTCGTAAATAGCTAAGCCATCAAATGGGCGCAACTGTAACAAGAAGTTAAAGCAGTCCTGGCTAGTTAATGAAGCCATTAACTTAACATTCTCTTGCCAACTGTTATTACCTAACTGATGAAGTATTTTAATAATTGCTTGCTGATTTAACTGACTAACATCCAGTTTTTCAGTAACTGTTGTTTTTTTATTCGCTTGTTTTCGTTTGTTTTGTTTTCGCGTTAGCTGCAACTTAACGGATTTTGGTGAGTGACGCCATTGGTTTTGCAAACTATGTTGTAGTGAAGTTTTGGCTTGTTGATTGATTCCAGGTAATAATAAGGTTAACAGCTGTGGTATATCCCGCTCAACCTGGAGATGGCGTTTAGGGATTATCCAATATTGTATAACCCACTGACGCCAGCACTGACTATTATGTTCCTCTTTATTCCCTCTTTTCTCCCCGCTTTCCCATTTAGCGATTAAGTCACTAATCGCTCGTCTGGTATTTATATCGACAGTTACACTATGCTCTGTTTTAACTAGCTCTTTAAAGGTAACAACCAACCAATGAATAAAACTTAATAACAGATAACCATCATTAGGACGTAATAGTAACACTACACTATTTTTTAATGTCATCGGCAGAATAGCCAGTAAATAATTCAGTGCTGCAGGTTCAGTCATCGTCTGTTGTAAGCAATGGCTGAGTTGAGTAGGAGCGTTCTGTAACAGAAAATGATATAACAGCCGAGTATTATTTTGATAAGCTAATTGATGATATTGAGCCAAAATAGCCCGTTGAAATATAGCCAGTGCTTCACTCAATTCATCATCCCTGACTGCCAATGGCTGGCTGACGGCTTTATTTTTTCTGCTATTTGTTAGCTCATCAACTGTCTTGTTGGCCTCACTTAAAACAGTGCCAGGAATAAAATAGGGACTATCGATTTTATTCTTTTCACCAATGTCATCTGCCACATTGACATATCCCAGACTCGTTTGGCTGGCAAAATAGTTTTTTAAAAACCGAGGTAATGTTGTTGTTACTTGTAAGCCCAACTTTCTAATAAGTGATTGCCTACTAAAAGCGGGTTGGCCATTCGTTTGACTAGCGGTTATAAAATCATAACCTATTGCATTTTCTAAATGGTGGGCTGTCTTGAGTTCATCAACTTGTTTTTTTACTTGTTCTGCTGTTTTTTCTGCTATTTGCTCCGTTGTTTGCTCAGCTAATGGCAACCCATGCTGTTGTTGCCAACGTTGGATAATGCATTCTGCCTGATTAAAGAACAGAGCTAACGATTGTGACAGCGTTTTACCTGATAATATACTATCAACACTCATGCTAGTTAGCTGGCGTTTTAGTTGCTCTACTTGCTGAGCAGTAATGAGAGCTTGTTTTTCAGCAAGCAACGGCTGAATTAGCAGCTCCACTGCCATATCATGATGAAGTAGCAACCAGCTTGCTATTTGAGGTAATACCAGATAAACCAGGTTTCGCCTATCAACCTCTGTCAATGCTGTTTTTTCAGTGATTAATGGATTAAGTGGTTTGGGGGAAGTCGCTTTTGGGTTAACAGCCAAGTCCTCATAACCAGGTGTAAATTGCTTTTGTATTTTATATCGCAGCGACTGGGGTAACTGTCGGTTAAGTAGCAGACAATAAGCATTTAACCAATGATGCCATGCTTTAATGATATCATCATCGCTCCTATTAGCGTCATCACCTATATTAGCGATTAGCTGCTGTAATTCAGCATACATCGCCTGTTGTAACATTTCAGCTATGTTACTTTCGCTTAGCCCATCATTATGGTTGTCACTACTATTTTGCTGCGAATGATCTGGTTGGGTTGGAAAACATGCTTTTTCTACGGACTTTGGGTTATTAAGTGCTGCAAATAAACGCTGCCAAAAGGCATTTTCGCTAACTAAACTTGTTGCCTGTTGCTGATCTTCCTTAATTTCTTTATCATCGTTAAGAGCACTTATGCTAATGCCTGAAGAATTAGCCTGTTTTCCATAACAGTCATTAAACACTTGATGATAAATATCCCACTTATTAGGTACATCAATGGTATCAAATAACTGTTGTAATTGCGCAACACTCAGCTTATTAATAATAGCATTCAACTGGTCTGAATCAATTAGTAGACTTGACTTAAACAAGCGGCTTTGGTCGTTTATAATATTGTTGTTGATTTGTTCAGTATTTTCTTTAACAGCCTTGTTTTGAGAACCCCTAACTTCCTGACTACCACCTGTTTTTCGTTCTTCAATGCTAGATTTGGCTTTTATAGCACTAATAGCGTTTTTGCTCGTATTGTCACTCACTAAGTTATTGGTTTGTTTTTGCTGATTGAATAACTGTGCTTTTTTAAACCAATGATTATACAACTGCTGAAACCAAAGCCATTTAACCAATTTGTTAGCAAACTCATCATTGCTTAATTGAGATTCGCCTTTTTTTTCGTTTTCACTCTCTTGATCTTGCCTAATGTAACCTCTTTGTTTCTTTCCTCGTCGAGAATTGGTAAGTGGACCAAAATCTAAGTGTTGTAAAGTATGTTGATGAATAACAGCAAGAGCAGCCTGACTAGGATAATGTTCTGTTAAAGCCGTTTTAGTATCCTTTTGCCCTTGATTTGATATTGCATCCATTGAGATGCTGGCTGATAAATCCACTAGGCGATAATCTTGTATTGCTGCTACCCCTTGTATTGCTACTACCCATTGCTTTAAGTAATTCCAATAAATACTTTTTTCCTTAAACGAGCGACTCGTTGACCAGTTAACAAGTAACATGGCATAAAGGTAACTAATGTCTACTTTCTTCTGGCGCAAAATGCCAAAAACCCACCGCATCTGTTTGGTAAATGCTTGGGTTATTAATATCGATTGTCTTTCTATTGCACAATATGAAACTAGTTGCTGTTGTAAAAACAACTTCCATAACGATAATGGCTTTGCTTGAGTGCACTTATTCTGAGAGTGACTTACCTCTGCTCCATTAGCCTCTGAATAGCACAAGTATTCATCTACCCACTTTTGATACAGTGGCTTGAGAATTGAGATAAACTGTTTAACCATTGGATACAGGTGGGGGGCCGCCAGCCTGAAAACAATTAACGCTTGTTTATTACTCAACAGTCGACACCATTGGTCAACTGCTGTTGGATGCTTACTCAAAATAGTAAACCACTGGTTAGCCCGTTCGGGTTGCTGAATCCACAACGACAGCATTGCATTGAGTGACTGCTGCCGCTGATAGCCATCAAGCCTATTAAGCTCATCAAGCCACGTCAATAATTGTTCAGGTTTACAACAAGTATAGTTTTCTATGTGGGTATTGTTTTGTGAATAGATATTATTTTTAGAGGAGACTTTGCTTTCAGGGTGAATATCGCCTTTGACATTTTGGCAAACCGAAAGCTCAGTCGGTTTCGCGCTGTCAGTATGGGTAATATTATTTTCTTGGTAAAGTGTTCCACCAGTATTCCACGTTTTTTTTTCAATGTTATCAATATTGAATTCAGCCTGGGTATTTTTCTGTTTGTTTTGTTGTGAACTGACTTGGTTTAGCTTAATTTCAGCTGGCGTATTTTGGCGAATTTGTAGTTGACTGATCAATGCCCGAATAAATTGTTGATGTAAATGTTGTTTAAACTGATGCACCCAGCTATCTGGCTGATGAGCACTATATGAAATCGGTGGCAGCTGTATTATTAATTGTTTAATGGATATATTTTTTTTCAACAGTTTTTCTAACAAACCCGAGTCTATCTTATTTAATGCAGCTTCAAGCCATTCATTTAGCTCTTGGTTTAAGCAATCTTTTAGTTGTTTTTCTAACAACTTAATCTTCGATGTATTAGCAAACCGATTATAATGGATGTTACAATAAAAGCGTCCTATTCGATTTTTTGGGGCCGTCTCATATTTAGCCATCACTATCTGCTCTACTACTGTCAGCCTTTGATAACGACTGAATAAAGTCGACTAGCTGCAGTCTTAGTAAATGAATTTGCTTCTGATTTGGCTTGACATGACTGACTTCTTTACGCCATTGACTGTAAAGTGATTCATATTGTTGCATTTGAACAAAACTAAGCCAAAAAATATCTGGATGTAAATGGGCAGGACACACATCTCTGATAACCGCTTGAGCAAATGCCTGAAAATCAGGATTAGCATAACGTGCTGGCCAATTAGGCATCAATAGGCTTAATCGACCATAGTAGAAACTATCATGATTTGGTTCAGTTACCATTGCCTTGGCTTTACCAACACTAGACGGATGCAAAACAATATGCTCCAATAGATGTACACCTTCACTATAACGATTTAACCCGACTAAGAACTGTTGACACAAACGGGCGACTGTTTTTGCTTTATCAATACTGTCATAAACGCCTAATTGATACCAATCGTGATGACTACCTCGATTAAATACCAATAAACACTTTTTACCCCTTTGTTCATTATTATGTATTTTTTCCCAACCACACCGATAACGTTGACTATCAACGCCTTCCACCAGAAATTCTGCATTGATCTGATCTGCCTTAAATAAGCCAGCCTCTTTTAATTGTTGATAAAGTGTCGATAGCGCTGTTTCCTGACAAGATTGAGCTACTACTGAAATAGCAGGACGAAAATCAAGCTTGAGTTTACGATCAGTTTCTAACTGGCTTGGACCTTGATCACTGGCGGCAATAACAGGTAAATCCCACTTTTCGCTTTCGACAACGTTCAGCCGCAGTTGATTAAATAGTGTTGTAATCGAGCAGTTAGTCAATTTAGCGCAATTCAGTAACAAGCGACTTTTTAAGCTAACACCTGAACAGTCTTCAGGGCTCCAAGGCTCCAATAAATAGTTTTGACCGATCCCACTAAGCAAACCTAATTGTGGCAAGTATTTAATAAAGTTTACCTTTGCATGAATTAACTCATGTTCAAAACCAACCTTAGTAAAATAACAATTAAATTGGCGGTGCTTTTCATCTGGATAACTTTCACCATAAAGCCCCAACAAATAATCCAACGCCCGGTGTTTTCGATCACTATAATTATCTATTTCTGCAATAGCGCTCGCTAATGCACTCTCTCGTTGTTGACCTTGTTTCACATATAAGGCTTGTGCATCTTTTTGCATTAATGATTGATAGTGATAACTACGGGTTGTATCCATATCAAGGGATAACAGCGTTCGAAACTGTTCAATGTCTTCTATGCTATTGGCTATAAATTGTTCAAAAAGCATTAAATAGCCATTGAGCTGTTTAGCCTGTGCCTGCTGTTGGCTGGAAGCAAAATAAGGTATCCCTTGTGGGCTGATTTGGTAATTTGCAGGAAACAAACTCTGGATTGGAATATGCCGATTAAACGCTAAATAATTATCTTCACAATGAGGAAAGATCTGCTCATGATGTCGCATCAACAACGCTGTTTTTTCCTTCCGAGCAATTCCTTGACGAATTGCCATCTGATATTCAGATAGCTGGATAGGATAAGCGCGCCCGCCTTGGGTTATTTCTAGCTTAAATAATTTTAAGTCGTCATATGGAATGGCTAATTTACATTGACTATGCTGGTCAATCACTAAATATTGATAAAACTGCTTGTCACCAGCAACCAAGTGAAGCTGTGATACCTGCTTTGTTCCTGCCAATGCTGTAATACGTTCAGTGAGATGGCTAATCTGCAGGTTTCTTTTAATTGGTGTCTCTTTTAAACGACCCTGGGCACAAAAAGGGCCTTCAATCACCTCCTCTAACCCACATCCTTGTTCCAGTAGAGACTCATAACGAATAAACTCTGATTCTGGCGTAATTAAATCAGCACATTCCAAATAAATTTGAGCAATGACTTGTTCAACAGGATAGCCTTCTTTAATATCAACACACCCATATAACTCGACCATTTGCGCATTCATTTCTGCTACCGCTACTGAAATGGGGGCGCACAATGGACGTTGAGCATGATAATGACTGACCATATCATTAATTAACTGCTGTTTTGCTTTTTTACCATGATAGCTTCGGCAGTTATAGCGAATTTCCAAACTGGGCTGCTGGTAAAGTTTACTCATATCAATGACTAATGCATTAATACTGGTTAGCTTAGCAAGCATTAGGGCTTTATAGTCATGCAGGGTAACAGGGCCGCTAGGCAATATTTTGCCTGGGCTATAAAGGCCTTGGGTGGGTAAATCAATTTTATTATCAGGGCCAATTAAATATTGTTGGATAGGATAACTACTTCGATAAACAACATCTGTTAATGAAAAACAAAGCTGCTCTAGTAATGTGACTCCTGGGTCATGAAGATTATAATCGGTCCATACCTCACCTGCTAACTGCTGCATTAAACTTAATCCTTCAGACATTAAATTTTGGTAATTTAATGGATTACCGCTATCTAAAGGATCAATCGTATGTGAGGCTGTCATGCTAACTCCTCTTCTCCATCGTGAGTAACATGTGAATTACACATATGATCATCAAACCACAACTGAGTCATGCTGTAGTTAATGTAGATTTTCATTTCCTTATCACAATAATTACGAATAGTACGCATTTGTAGAGTATATCGATTCAATCCTGCTTTTATCCAACGTAAACGGATACGATCCCAACGAGAGTAAAAATGACAATGTTGATGAAAAATACCGGTGTTATAGCCGAATAATTTACTCAGCCAGCGAGTACCATGATAAGTGCTCATTACCGTCGCTTTAAGGAGAGCATATCGCCCCTGCCCTTTTTTACCACCAACACCTGCAATCACTTCAAACATTTTGCAGCCTGTTAAACTAGTTAGCACATCATGCCAGCGGCCATCGGCAATAATACGGCCTTGGTTGTAGTTGCCAACACGGCCAGAACAAGCAAGTGTGCCATTAATATCAAGGGTATGAGCTGGTGCTTTACGATTAATTCCTACCTTTTTTTCATTAGCACTAAAAGACAGCAACGAACTATTACTGTTATTTTTTTCTTGATGATTATCTGGATTAGTGCCTCCATCCTTATTATTCACTATTTTATGTTTTGCTAATAAATTAGAATCAAGCAGATTTTTTAAGTGTAAGTGAGATCCATCGTTATCCAACTCCATTTGCCATAGTGCAGTTTTTGCATCAGTATGCCGAGCATATATACTCAACAATTTATGACGTTCCGTGGGTCTTATTTTTATTCCTGTTACTTGGGAAATATCAAACCCATCATCAGCAGGGTTTATCGTTGAATCAATTAAGTCGGCAAAATCCAGTTCACTAGGCAGACGCCCTCTACTGAATAGTATTTTTAGTTTATCTCTGGTTTTTTTTGCCATAATACTTAGGTCCATTAAATAGAGATACCAATAACACTCCCTTAATAAATAACGTTGGGGTGCGCTTAACGGCCGATAACAAAGCTTGCCCCCAGGGCTAACTCATCTACACCCGTTCTGTCGGGTATAACATCATTCGTTTGTCCTTTTGACTCAATTCCATGTTGAGCGAAAGGCAATGCAATACCCCAGGGGTATTTTGGATTAACACTTCGCTGCGCTGTTGTTGCTGTGGTAATACCTGGTGCAGCTTGATCCTCATCACTGACCACTGAATCAAATAGTTCATAACGCCCATCAAGTAATGGCGTCACTTTAATTAATGATAAATTAGTGACATAGGCAATATAAGGTAAATCTCGAATAAATGCTTCAATCATGTCTGGTTGCAACACCCAGTCAAATGGAGGGGTAAAACGATACTTTCCCCAGGCAGATAGATAATGGCTAATTGCGTCATTGAGTGCAGAATGACCATTGATATCCGATGCATTGGTATTAAAAACCACTGAGCAACGTAACTGGATTCGTTCATAGATTGGATTCGCTACTTCAACAGTAATCCCTGGATTACATCGCGCTTGGAGTGTTTGTTTAATCCGTTCTAACTCAATAGCGCTGACAGGCTGCGCTGGTTGACTTAACTGACTTGCTGTTGAATCCTCATGCAGATGACTTGCTTTAGGGATAACTATCAATAAAACACTACCAAGCACGACTTGATGAGGCTGTTGAAAACGCTGGGCAGTAAAACATTTTACTCGCTCTATATTAGGAAAGTGCTCTAATACAATGCGTTCAAAGTCCCAAGTTTGAATAGCCCTACCACGATGCCTTAATCGTTCAGCACAACGCTGTGACCAACCGGTTGCTGATTCTTTAAGCCTACCACCAACACTCGGTAACGGTTGAGCAATTGCAGTAATCCCTTCTATTGACTGCTGCAATTTAAACTGATTATCTGCTGCCAGATTAGCAGGTCGACGAACATCGGGATTAACTAACCAACGTACTCGGACTCCATTTAACTTAACATCACGCAACTGACAGTAGCAACCTGGATTATCATCCGTTGATACTCGCAACCAAAACAAGTCTGGACTCATGAGATGGCAATTGATTTCCGTATCGTTGTTTTGCTGAGCTAAAGTGCTTTGCCCTTTAATCATTTCTTCGGGCAATTCTAACGTAATAATCCCAGGCGTCAGAAAACTATTAGTATCATCTGTCAGAACATATTTACCATCAATATCAAACCAAATATTGTTCTTCAAAAAGGCCCACTTTAATGTACCTGTCGTATGTCTTATCTGTGCAACCGAGGCAGCGTCTACATCAATCAATAGACTCAAGCGACCACCGGTAAATATAGAATTAAACTGTATACCTATATATAAAGCCCCCTGAAATAAATATTGAGGTAACAAGTAACCCGTTTCATAGCGTATTTTTTCAGAAAACGACCTGCAACCAAAAGGATAGAGTGTATATATTTCTCCAGCTAAGTTAACCAGTGACGGCTTGGAATCACTGGCTATTTTTTCCACATGAATACTAGTGTTTGCCTGATAGTTGGCGTTTATTCTGGCAATGACAGGCGTATAAGGTGCAGGCACATCAGGTGGTTTAGCCAGTTTAAGGCGGACCGTTTCCGTCATCTTTTGCCCCATAATGATTGGGTATAGTTTATGGGCAAAACCATGCTCAGTTCCAGTTAATTGAAGCCTGACAAAACCGTTCATTGACCGTGTCGTATAATTAAGAGGCAGTTTTTGACTATTCTTGGCAGGTTTAAATAGTTCAAGATCGCTAAATGTAATCGTTTGCCAGTTACTTAAATAATCTTCTTGATCTATTGTAAAAAGAACCTGAGGTTGAGGGATTTTGCCTTGTTGCTGAGATGCCTCCGACTCAGGATACCAGAGACCATCTTGCAGAATTTGTGGATAAACTTGAAAAGAAGCATTAGTAATACCTAAATCATAAGCTTTATAGTAGGTTTCAAAGCCTCCCCGTTTTTTGGGTAAACCAGACCATTCTAAATCAAAGCTTAGCTGGGTGAGTGTTTTATAAGAAAACTCATTACTACCAATAATTAACCCACTACCTGAATGAGGTTGAGCACCAAATGGCATAAATGGGCTTGCTGGATTCACCGGACCAAGGTCATTATAGAGTTGCAAATCTTTTAACCCTGTGACATCTACTTGAATATCAGCCTGAAGTAATACCAAGTCAGCTAATAGGGAATAACTATAAATAAAACTATCCTGTTTCAGTAAAAAACGAATGACAGGTGTCAATTGATCGGGATATTGGTCACTGGGTATTAAACAATGAATAGTTTGATCAAAACTGACAATGGCAGGTGCCGATCGGGGTAATTGAAAGCTGATGGCAAGCTCAATATGTTTACTAGTTGACTGCTTAGGTGTTACCAACTCAATATCATAGCTTGTGATAAAGTGCCAACCCTCTTCACTGGTAAGCGATATTTGAAAAGTATGATCAAAAATTTTTTCCAGCAGCCATTGTTTATCCGATTCAGATAAGAAAATTCCTGTTTGTGTTGAATCATATACTTGCTTATATCGCTGTTTTGCTCCTTCAGTCAGCAAACTGCATTGGTCGTCTAATAAGACAGATAAACTCTCAGGGGTTAGTGAGCCATCTTCCAACAGGCAATGGCTGATAGATTCACTAATGGTTTTTCTTTTTAGTCTATCTGAACAGGAATAGCTATTATCATCAACCGTATTTTTTACATGACGCTTTTCTAAGACTAAGTTAACTACAATCTGCCTTAATCCTTGTTTTAATTGCAATATATTGCTACCAATGGCAAAGCCAACAGCTGTTTTTTCTCGTCGTGTTTGTTGATTAACAATGAGCGGAGCACCAAATAGGCTTTGTGCCTGATGACTAATTAATTTATGTTCATCAAGATACTGCCCGTGAATATTGGTGACAAAACCTAAGTTATAACCAGGCACATTGAGTGGATCATGCTGGATATAAATATTTGCAAGCTGAGCCACTGTACCATCAACAACCATCACTGGGCGTTCCGACTGATAATACAATTCATCATGTTGATCATCAGCCTCACAAATGAAAACCGTGCCTTGTGGTATAGTTGTCTTTTTATGGCTTGATAGAATTAACTGGGTATAGTCTGATCGTGATGCCTTGGGTGATAACTTAAGCAGATGATTGTAATAAAAGTATTGATGTTCATCGATAAAGTGATCAGTTTTAGCACGTACTTTTGCTAAAAGTAAAATAAAGCCAATAAATAGTGCACTGGCAGGCTCATGTTGAGCAACCTGCAGTGATGCTTTTAACAGTGGCTTGGCAAAATCACTTAAGTAACCAATAGATTGTTGTAAACTATGAAAAAAATTTTCTAGTTGTTGTCTATCAAACGTCTTTTCAGCAACATTACTGGCAAGTGGCTCATACCGCCAAGCCTTTCCTAAACAGTCAATATCATTTATGACTGCTTTAAGTGTATGAACAACCGCTTGGTGTGCATCGGCATTAGATATAGATAATGCTAACCAATGCCGTAATCGGTTAAGCTGAGGTCGATGAAACTGAATCACTTCTAATAATTTTGCTTGCAGTTGATCGATAACTTTATTTTTACGTTGTTTGCTCCACTCATACCACTGATTAATTGTCTTGACTATTGTTACATTCAGTTCAACCAACTCTGCTAATAATGCAAGTGATTCATCATAACGACCTGAAATTATTGTTAAAAACTGTTCTTCAAGCTGGATCGTATTATTTTTTTGGCTGATCAATGCTAACAAAATGGTTTCGTCACAGTTTAATAAGCCTGCCCAGTTACCACAATGTTGATTATTTTCATCAATAAACTTTATCTCTTTTGCAAAAGCGACCCCCATGACTAACCAGTCTTCAATACTTCGTTCTTCTGGTAATAGGTAGCCACTTTTTAAAAAAATACTTAGCCGCTCTGACTGAGTACAGCCTTGCCTTTTACTCTCATAATGATTTGTAGTGCTTGAGGCGCTGTCCCTCATTTATTGGCATTTCCTTCAACAAAGTAAAAGGGATACACCATATTACTGCGATGGTTGGTTTGCCGAATATTATACTCCAGTAAAATATCGACGCGTCCTTCAAATAAATCAGCTTCCTGTAAGCCAACATGAATTAACTGAATACGATGCTCAAACTCTAAAATGGCATTCTCAATTAAATTGACGATTTTCGTCCGTGTCGCTAGGCTTAACTCATCAAATACTAAATTATGCAGCCCACAGCCAAACTCAGGATGCATTATCCGTTCTCCTGGGCGAGTACTAAATAGTATCTTCAGACTTTCACGAATATCGTCTTCAAGTGAGACCATTCGAGTGATAATCCTACCTTCATGATGATCAAACTTGATGGGAAAGCCCCAACCTTTTCCTAAAAAACTGTCAATTTCAGGCATTTTATCTCGAACCAAAATCAGCGGTATAGCCAAAACGAATGGTATGTTAACCCCCAATCATGACATCAATACTCCCCCCAGTAATGCTGCCACCATGCACAGTCATATCACCCATTCTAACTGCTGATTTGCCGCCGATCATTACCGTAGTAGACCCTTGACTGATAGTGTCAGTACCACCTGTCGTATCTCCTGCACAGAGACAACTATCACCCACGACACTTGCCACTACCCCCCCAATAAGCACACTAGTAATACCCGGCCCCGTAATTGTTCCACCCACATGAGGAACAGATGGTGTCGTTGTGGTTTGCATGGGACATAAATGCATATCACCTAATCGAGCCGCAAATGCCATAACATAACTCTCCTTGTTATTTTTTTACTGATATATTTTTTATCTTATACCCAAACTCTAAAAATTATTCGCAAAGGGTATACTTAATTAATCATCACCATTGATCCCTTTACTGTCGTATTACCAGTCGCTGAAAATTCAGCACTGGAAGTACCCTTAGCAGTCATTGTCGTTGAGGCTTCCAGGCTTACATTCGCACCGTTTGCTTTTACATCAGACGATGCGGTCATTTCTATATTACTATCCGCCTGTATCGATACTTTACCTGAGGCTTTTAAACTAATATCCTTACCACTATCCAATGTTATTCCACTCGAATCTAGCGTTACCGTATTGCTGTTTTGGTCAGATACTGTGATTGATTTATTATTATCACTAAACACGATTTGGTTATTTTCCGGCGTAGTAATAGTAATTTCTTTTGTATCATCGTTAAATTCTAACAATAACTTTTGCTTAGTCATTATAGCTTTAGTCGTATTACTACCATCAGGCTCATAAGGGGCTGTATTTTTTTTACTATATAAACAGCCTAAAATAACGGGGTTAGACGGATCATTATTGAAATAGCCAACAATCACTTCATCTCCTACTTCAGGCATAAAAAAAGCGCCTATTCCTGACGAAGCATAAAATTGACTGTATCTCGCCCAGATTTCGTCTGTATCTGCTTCGAGGATGGGCAATGATAGCTGTACGCGATACTGCCCTTGTGGGTCTTCATCAATTTTTTTTACCACCCCTATTTGTAATCCTTCAACACCTGCTGAAAAACCCGACGCAGGTGGTGTTGTAATTTGATATTTTTCACTAAACCAATCATCACTTAACCCAAATTTAACATCAGATAACCAGTTACCTTCAGCAATGCGATGGGTAACAGCACTCATATAAACTGACCCCGAAAAACGACTACCAACGCCTTTTAATTCAATAACCGCTCCAGGGGTTGCATTTGCATTGCCCTGAATAGTCATATGCCCTCGAATGCGTGCCAGCCCCGATTTAAGCAGTTTGCCACTTGCCCAGTCTTCCAAAGCTACTTGATCAATTATGGTGGCACTACGTAATTTATAATCACTGACACTGAATACTTCAGATAGCGTCGACTGATCTAAATCACCCTGGTCATTGAGTGAAGGGAGCGAGCCTGTGCCTGTGACGATTGTTTGATTAGTGACATCCCAAGCGACTGCCTTAGCACTGGATAACTGGCTACAAGCATCCACATCGGCACTAAACTCATAAATATCCTGGCCATATTCAACGGTTAATACCGCACTCGCCGTTGCATCAGGCTTACCAACAGACACTTGACCATCATCAACGATAACCACCATGGCATTGCTTTCAGCCCTGAGCATTAAAAAATCCCAGTCACTACAGTAGTACTGCACTAGCTCATCATACTGAGTTTGAGTGGTTTCAATATCCGTTTCTAAGCTATGATTACTCATCAAGGTTGAAAAAACATCACTGTCTTTTACTGACTGATAAATAACATTTTTACGCTCAGCCGTCATTTTAACTGCAGTATCTTTGCAGGTAACGACTAGTCGGCTGCTATTATTATTGGGTATTTTTATACCTAATTTAACTACAATGCCTTCAAAAATTGACTGCTTGGTTTGGTCATAACTTGCTTCAATTTTTATGGTGGTGCCCGGTTTAAAATAACTGGAATCAGCATTTGTAAAACGTTGCGTTGGCATATCACCATCTTCAATGACAATAATGGCAGAAGGAATACGATTGATTTCTTTACAAACGGTAACGGAATAAATTCTTACTGTATCAGGAAGAGAACTGCCATTACTTGATACAGCTACTTCAACTAGACCATCACCTGTTAACGTTGGTGAATCAGCCACGTTGCCCTCATTATTAACGTTTCTTTATTGGGGGGAAAACCAGTTGAATACCGGGTTTCAATTGCATGACATTGGTTAATTTATTTACTTGCGCAATCATTGGATAATACTGCACATTTTTATAGATACGAAAACATAAAGCAGGTAAATTATCGCCAGCACGCACTCTGACAATATGGGTTAAGTCAGGAGACTGATTATCCGCCATTGTTTCTTGTGTTTCGGCACTGACATAACCAACAAAAATAAATTGCAATTCAGCACGAAGTGGGTCACCTTCAGAATCATAAAGGGTAAACTTTCGACTCATATCCTGTAAGCGTCCTACAAATAGCTCGTTTCCCCACTGAATCTCAACGATATTAGGTTGGTGATTATCACCCGAATAATCATAAATAATTGCATTAAGTGATTCAATTCTATCAGTAATTGACTCACTTTCATCACTACCACTATCAATGGCACCAGTACTATCCATGAATGCACTAAACTTCATTTTTTGTGGCATATAGCGACTATATCGACTTACCGATGCCAAAGCGCCTAACGGTCGATCATGGTTATAAGCAATGCTTTGTACCAACTCAACAGAAGTAGGATTTAGCTGAAAAACAATCGAATCCCCACTCTCTTGAGCAGTAATTTTTAATCGATTTTTAGGCACTAACGCTCCTTCTGCCTTACCAGCATATCATCAATCATTCGTTTACATTCAAGCAGAATACTGTTCTTCAATTGTGCTGCAAACTGCTCAGCTTGTTCTATTTTTCCAAAGTGTCCAAACAATTCTTCCGAACCTTTTATTCCTTCATGTGGCTGTTCATTAATGTCTTTTTTTAGCTGGTTAACGTCAGTTGGTGAAGTGGCACTACGCTCATGCTTACTTGCAAAAGAAGGGTTAAATTCAGCGTTTTGCTCTGGCATATCCTCATTCAGAACAGTCGAAAGTAAATATATTTCTTCTATATCAAAACTCATAATAACCCCCTACAGTATTCGCGTAAACCCGCCATGCTTCAAGGTAATGGTTTCAATTGCTAGTTTATTTTCAGTTGAGTTAAATGAGTCGACTGACCATTTTACTGGATATGCCTGGGTAAAGTACCAGACTCTAACAGGCAAACCATCAGGGTTAAGCAGGGTTACAGTAATATCTTTTGATTTAATGCTATTAGAGGTTAAGTTTTGTGTGCAATTAATACACCACAGTCCTAATTGAGATGCGCTTGAAGCAATGCCCCGTTTTAATACTAAGTCACTGTAGGTAACGGGTGATGCAGACTTGGGGACTTGATAAGTTGCTTCAGAACCTCCTTCACTGAGTGCTTCAGTTGCGATGGTATAATCTAAACCACTCACTTCAGTAAAGGAGGTTTCACCTAAAAACCCAGAAACATAGACCGAAAAATAAAAAACTGGAGGAATATAGGCATCAAACAACAAATCGTCTAACATGGCGAACTCTTTTTATTACTCATCTCTCCATTAACTGTTTGCAATCGTGATCCCTGCATGGGCAATTTCAATACTTTCTACAGCCACTTCGTTACCTTCTGCTTTCAAATCCGTGCCCGATATTTTAGTTGGCCAGGCATCTTTAACTGTCCACACCATTGTTGGGCTACCACTTTCATCCAATAAACTAATCGTTAAAGGAATACGTTTAATGGTGTTTAATTTGATCTGGTTAAACCAGTCCCAGAATTTATTGTCCTTAATAAATACACCCTTTTTCATAGTGATATTGCCGTATTTTTTCAACCCTGGCATATTCACAACACTGTGCACAGGGCTATCACCTGCTCGATACTCAATCGGTTGCGCTTCCACATCCAAACCACTCACTTCTTGGAAACTCATGACATCACTATCCCACTTTACTTCAAAGTAAAATTTAGGAAGTGGCCACATTTGGGCGTTACTGGTTTGGGCTGAGCCATCGTCTGCCATGATTAGTACTCCTTCTAATCATTAAAATAATCTACTTAGTTAATCAGGATTCTTGCATTTTTTGTTGGAAAGTAATTTCAATAAATTCCGCTGGACGCACTAAAGCCACTTTCACTGTAATTCTTAAAATACCTTCTAAAATATCTTCCGGTGTCATGGTTTCTCCCAGACCAACACTGACTAAAAATGCTGATTCTGGTGTAGTACCGGCCAGCCCGCCACGCTTCCAGATACTGGTTAGGAAATTATTGATCATTCCTTTCATGGTCACCCAGGTATTCGCTACATTATTTTCAAACACATAGGCTTTAGCCGCGAGCTTAATCGATTCTTCTAACATGATAATGGTGCGGCGTACTTGTAAATAACGCCAGTCCAGGCTATTACCATCAAGGGTTCTTGCACCCCATACCAGTGTGCCTTCACTGATAAAACTACGAATAGCATTAATCGATTTACCTTGTGGCGTTACATTTAAATCTTCTTGCTCATCGTGGGTGATATCCACCGCAGGTTGAACCACTGAACTTAAACTGACATTAGCGGGTGCTTTCCAAACCCCTCGTTCATTATCCACCATCGTAATTACCCCGGCCATTGCTGCACTCGGTGGTAACAGATTCAGCTGCAATTTAATTTCAGCTACAATCTGACGGAAACTCGGACTTAACTGTAGTAGTGCTTTATTCAGGCTGCTTTTTTGTACATCGGTTAAGTCATCAGCCGACAGTTGGGTAATATATCCGTCATATGCAGTCTTTAGTTCTTCCAGCTTAACTTTTCTTGCATCGTCTTCTGCATCTCCAGGTTTTAACTTGCCCAATTCGTCATCTAAAGGCGCAATCAATTCAGTTTTTAACAATTCCTGCAAAACGGATATTGACTCTTTGTCTACATTTTCATAACTAACTGCATTATCTTGAACAATTGTTGTATGCACCCAGGGGTAGTAGGCAGCACTAAAGTCCAGATAATTCACACCGATATTATTTCTAAATTCTGCAATAGGATCATAGTCTGGCTGTCGCCCTAGATAGCCATTATATATATCTAAAATAGCTACCCGATTTTTCATTTTTCCACCGCAATGGGCCAACATTGCCTGTTGCAAAGTAATACAGTCGGGCTCTTTTAGTTTGATGGCTTCAGGAATGATAATCATGGTGGGTTCTTGTTCTCTAATCAGCCCATTGAGCCCCCCCCTCATCCGGTCCAATTCATAATCGGTATTATAATCACCGACAGATACGATGTAACAAGGTCCACCACCATTTTCAAAAAATAACCGGATTGCATTAAAAAATAGATAATCCTTGGTCTTTGGATCTACATCATAACCCTGGCCTTTAATGGTAATCGTTGGTGGTGTTGCCGACGCAGCAGAAGCAGCCGCTGGTGCTGCTTCACTTCCTTCCTCACTGTCAGCTGAACTTGCACTAGCGCTAGCACTGGCTCCACTGCTCCCTGCATTTTTACTGAGTGAAAAAGTGGTTTTTGGTGCCCCACCAAACAATGACAAGTATTCAGCTAAGGAGCTGAGTCTGACCGGTTGATTAGTAAGAGACTTTCCTTTTATCTCGGCTTTTTCAGTATGACCAATAAAGGCAGGTACGGCTGTAGCAACTTCTACAGCAGAATTTGGAAATGCATCTTTTTCGACTATATAAACGCCTGGCGTTTTCATTGGAGCAGCCATAAGACAATCCTTTGTTAATGTTACTGTTTATACTCAAAGTGCAGGGTATATAAGGGCACCTCTAATAATTGATTACATATCTTCACAATGAAGAATATAATAAGCTATAGCTTCATATGTACAGATAAAACAGTTGTTGCTTTGCCATCCATCGTTAATTTTTCTTGATGGCTATATTGAGGATGCGGCAAAGACTCCATTAGTGTTTTTACGGTCACGCCATTACGTTTTTTCAGTCTCACTTTAAATGCTTGTCTATTTACACAACGAATAGTTTGTTTAGAAATAAAATGAATGACAAAGGGGTTACCTATTTTCTGAACACCATTCATTCGTGTAAAGCTTATTGTAGCATCTTGACTTTCCAGCGTATGCGCTGCTGATAGGTTTTTAGCTGGAACAGTTTCAATAAATAGTAGATCATCCTGATTATTACTTGTTACTTCATTATACAGCCGCTCTCCCACAAAAATTGAATAGAGCCAATAGTAATGCTGAGAAGCAAAATTCAAATAAAGCGTTTTTTGTTCATTTTCACTTTCATCAAATAAAGCCTTATGCAACCAATAACATAAGTCGACTTTAATAATTACAGTATCCTGGCCCCTGATGCGAGTAGTGTCACTTAATAAATTAACAACCCGACTATCTTTTCTGCTTATGTACGCTTTTTTGTATATGCATGTGTTTCCATCTGTCGACGGCTTTTGTAATAGCTCAGTATCTTCAAAGTAGAAGATACCCTCTGCTGGGCTAGCATTGATGGCAGTACAATAATAAAATGCTGTATCAGTTATTTTTACTAAGAGGGTAAGTGTTTTCTCAGCCCTGTGGTTTTGCTTGCAATAGGATAGGTAGTTTGTGATTTTTTCCCGTTGCTCAGCAACTCCGTCATAAAAAAATGCCACTTCACTGTCAGCAAGATGACTCAGCAGGCCTAAGTTCTTCATTAGCCTCATTGAGCTCTCATGTATTTTATAGTCTATATGCTGACTTGGAATTCCCCCCTGGTAATATTCATGGCAAATCACTAAATTTAGCAACGGCTGATATTGTGCCATTTATACCCTTCCCGAATGATTTTTAGGGTTTGTTGTCGTCGCTCTTCACCCCAATCATTTATAAAAACATAAACTCATGGGGGTAAGTCTGCTACTGCAAGACTTACGACAGCATCCTTAATTTATAAAAAGAATGCTGGTTGGAACTCATCGCTCGACGGCCGCCCCTAAAAGCCATTCGCTTTGGCTATATTATGTTTCCAGCAAAAACTGTTAAATTTATTAGTTTTACTTTATTACACGACTATCTGTTTCTTTAATAGTGGTCACAGGCCTGGTCATACCATTATCAAATGGTATCGTTCTAACCCGATATAATACAGAAGGCATGTAACGGCCAGTCACCAATGTCCATATATTGTGAAGCTCTCTTAAATTTAAGTTTTCAATATCCAATATCATTTTTTCAATTGAGCTTGGTACTTCAGCATAAGCTGAACGCTCAAATACAGGGTTATCTTGAAAAAATTCGATCGTACTGGAAATAAATCTCAATGCTTCTATATACTTCTCTCCTTCATGAGTTGCAATGAACATTAAATAAAGATTAAGAAAAACAGGGCGCTTACCATTTAAAACATTATAATGTTTATTGCCTATACTATGCTGCGGATAAGTATCACGCTCAATGTTGACTAACATTGCGACTAAATGGTTATTAGTAAAAACGGCTGACTTATCCGAAAGGTTAGAGATAATAACCATATCCTCAGATACATCATATTGAGCTTTAAGGCTTTGGTTAAGCTGACCAACTATAAACTTTACCGACTCGTCGATCATGTGAGGCAGCCTTACAGTATAATATTAAGCAAAAGCCATAACACTGAGCAAATCCAGCTCCTAACAAATACAACACTAAGAATATAAAGTCATCTTTCCTTCTAAAATATTAATTTAGATCTAATTACTTTAAAGTCAACTGATAACATCGAGAATTATTCTAAATTTAATATCCATGATGCTTTACAAGCTTTATAATGTCTTTATGATGAATTTTTAATCACAAATAAATGACAAAATCAACCAAATCGTGTAACCCGGTAAGGGGTTAAATTCACACTTGGTTTTGCACGTTGAATCATTTCCTGAATTAACTGACCGGTTATCGCTGCCAAGGTTAAACCCAAGTGTTGGTGGCCAAATGCAAAATAAACGGGCCCATCTTGGTCAATCACCGGTAATGAATCGGGTAATGAAGGTCTAAAGCCCATCCAGCGTTCCCCTTGTTGATTGGGTAACTCCGGCAATAGTGCTTTGGCATGATGAAATAAAATATCCGCCCGCTTCATATTCGCAGGCCTTTGTAATCCAGCAAACTCAACTGTTCCAGCTAAACGTAAGCCTTCTTCCATCGGTGTCATAATAAATTTTCGCTCACCAGAAGAGACTGCCATATTTAACATATGACCTGCACTTGGTACCATTAAGTGATAGCCACGCTCAGTATCTAATGGCACCTTAATTCCCGTCAATTGTTGTACCCACTGTTTAGACCAAGCTCCTGTCGTTAATACTAGTCTTGGTACTTTATACTGACTGTTAACTTCATGATTAGCTGGCTGATGAGTGGCTTGTACCTTAATGACACAACCATCTCCATTTTTGTATAACCCTGTGACATTAGCACACTGAAAATCCCCCCCTATTCCCCGATAGTAGTCGTATAAAGCCATCGCTAAACGATAAGGGTTAATCGTGTGCCCTGTATCAGGAAATAACACGCCTGCTGTCACTTGTCTGCTAAGGTTGGGTTCTTGCTCTCTTACCTGTTCTCCATTTAGGTAATTGATAGACACACCGTGGTCAGCCATCAGTTCAAATTGTAACTGACTGGCTTTAAAACGAGTTGGTGACTCAAATACGACCATTGAGCCATTGGTTTTTACCAGGTGCTCAATACCCGCTGCTTTTAATAATGTTTGGTAACTCGTTAATGCTTGCTCATTTAAGGCTTGTAATGCAAATATATTTTGCTTAAAGCAATACGCACGGGCTTGCCAGATAAATCGTAACAACCAGGGAAAAATCTGTGGTAAATATTGCCACTGAATAGCCACAGGCCCTAATGGATTAAATAACATGGCAGGGATTTTGGTCAAAATATGGGGAGAAGCCAAGGGTAACACCTGCTCTGTGGCAAAGTGGCCGGCATTCCCTTTTGATGCTCCTTCAGCAGGTGGCAGGCGATCTAACAATAAGACCTTTAGCCCTGCTTGCCTTAAGTAACAGGCACAGCAAATTCCCACAATACCTGCACCAACCACAGCTACATCAATTGTTGTCTGCTGTTCCATTTGATTAATCCTTACCTTCCATGTTATATCGTATACACTGTACACGACCTGTCTATTAAAGGTACCCTAAAGTTAAAAATTGAATACAACTGCCAAAGCAAACTAATAAAACAAACGATAAAATGCTATGCGAAAAGGAACTTTCTTTTGTGTCGATGCCCACACCTGTGGCAATCCTGTTCGGTTAATTGCAAGTGGAGCCCCAACATTAAAGGGCAATACCATGAGCGAAAAACGCCAGGATTTTTTGCAGCATCATGACTGGATTCGTCAGGCGCTTATGTTTGAGCCTCGAGGCCATTCCATGATGTCAGGTGCCATCGTATATCCCCCTTGCAGTGAGGCAGCTGATGCCGCCATTTTATTTGTGGAGACCAGCGGCTGTTTACCTATGTGTGGACATGGAACCATCGGTACCGTGACTGCCGCACTGGAGCATGGCATTATTCAGCCCAAAACCCCAGGCCAGTTAATGTTAGATGTCCCTGCAGGACAGGTGCGTGTTGAATATCAGCAAACAAATAATAAAATCACTGCCGTCCGAATTTTCAATGTGCCTGCTTACCTTGCGCATTCAGAAGTAGTCATCAACTGTCCTGAGTTAGGCGAGTTAATAATCGATATTGCTTATGGGGGTAATTACTATGCGATTATTGACCCTCAACCTAATTATAACGGGCTGTCATCGATTACTGTCGATAAGCTGCTTTTATATAGTCCAGTTATACGACAAAAGCTCAATGAAGTGGTTGACTGTATTCACCCATTGGACAGTACAGTAAAAGGTGTTAGCCATGTATTATGGACAGGTACACCTACTCAACCCAATGCGACAGCGCGTAACGCTGTATTTTATGGTGATCGGGCCATTGATCGCTCCCCTTGTGGTACGGGTACCAGTGCTCGAATGGCTCAATGGGTAGCAAAAAGTAAATTAATGGCAGGGGATCAATTTATTCACGAAAGTATTATCGGGAGCTTATTTGAAGGACGAGTAGAAGCAATCACTGAAGTAGGCAGTTACCCTGCTATTTTGCCTAGTATCCAAGGGTGGGCAAAAGTGTATGGTCATAATACCATTTGGGTAGATGCAGATGACCCCTATTGTTATGGCTTTGAAGTAAAATAAAATATAGTTTTGTAACTCTTAGGGAAGCTTTCAGAAGGCCAGAGACTGTAAACAATTATTAGTGCCCTATAATGTACTCATTAGCTGATTGGTTTCTGGCAGGTTGTTGAATGAAATTTCCTAAGCTAGCTCTTTATATACTGCTATTAGTCAAAACCATTGGCTTGTTTGCGGCAGAGCCAATTACACTATCGACAGGAGAATACCCTCCTTACAACTCTGCAGCCTTTAAACATTATGGTTTAATGCCAAAAATCATAACAGAAGCATTTGCAGAAGTTGGCTATCAAGTTGATTTTGTTTTTTTACCATGGCCAAAAGCCTATTACCTTTCCAAAATTGGTAATGTTGATGGTACCGCCCAATGGTTCAATTCTGAAGATCGAAAAATTGACCATATATACAGTCACCCCATTCTGCCTGAAAAAGTGGTGTGGATTTATTTGAGAGAATACCAATTTGATTGGAATACCCTGGATGATCTCGCAGGAATTAGAATTTGTGCCTTAAGAGGCTTTACTTACACCCATGAATTCCATCGTGCCATCAGAGTTGGCAAATTACATGTTAGTTTTGTCAACGACATTGATCAGTGTTTTAAGATGATACTGGCTGGACGCACCGACATCACTTTAGAGAATATTGAAGTCGCCTATTATAAATTACGCTCACTATTTAAACCTGAGCTGGTCAATCAGTTTATTTATCATCAAAAACCATTTCAAGTCAGCTACAACCACCTACTTATTTCGAAAAAAACCCTTGATGCCCAAAAAATTATTAATGACTTTAATCGAGGTCTTAAGCAGCTAACAAAGAGCGGTAAAGTCAATCAAATTTTGCAAAATTCAAGAATGGGGTTGTATGAACCAGCGCATAACTAAACTCTCCAGGCACCCGCGCTGCTTTATTATTTTTATCGAGTATCACTTTTAAATTCCCCTGACTTATAATATGAATATTTTTTCAATATTCTTGAATACTTACTGCTTTCTTTTATTTCCTCAAATAACTCTCTAAATGAATTTATAATATTTTTATCTGAGTGTTTATTAAATCCAAAATAGTCATCAATATTGGTTGGAAGCATCAGCTCTTGAATAACTTGAGTTGATGATAGTTGATATTTTTTCCTAATTATCACTATACCTAAGCCATTAGCTGCTGTATATTTGAACAGTATGGCAATTTGATTGAGAAGGTA